>CAVCPR010000001.1:0-61120 GCA_963604235.1 Anaerovoracaceae bacterium
CGCATCTTCTCGCCCCAGCGCTCGGAGCCGATGACGCCCTTGCGCAGGTCGAGCTTGTCGCGCAGGCCGCGCTTCGAGATTTCCTCGGCAAGCAAAAGCGCGTAGCTCGACGTGCCGGTGATGACGGTGGTATGCAGGTCCTGCATCATGCGCAGCTGCTTTTCGGTGTTGCCCGGTCCCATCGGGATGGCCATGGCGCCGAGGCGCTCGCAACCGAGCTGGAAACCGATGCCCGCCGTCCACAGGCCGTAGCCCGGCGTGATCTGGATGCGGTCCTTGTTGGTAATGCCGGCGGTTTCGTAGCAGCGCGCGAACTGAGTGGCCCAGTCGATAACGTCCTGCTGCGTGTAGGGGATGACGACCGGCGTGCCCGTAGTGCCCGAGGAGCTGTGGATGCGGACGACTTCCTCGTCCGGCACCGCCTGCAGCCCGAGCGGGTATACCTCGCGCAGGTCCGCCTTCTCGGAAAACGGCAGTTTCTCGAAGTCCTCCTGCGTCTGCACGTCGGAAAGATCGATGCCCTCGAACTTGCGCGCATAGAACGGCGAACGGTCCTTCAACGTTTTGAACTGGTTCTTGATGAGCTCTAACTGCTCAGGTTTCATCTGCATGGTTGCTCCTTGCGATCGACGCTTCGAATCATTGTAGCGCAGGCGAGCTGCTGCGCCGCCTTGACGTCCGCCTACTTTCCCACGGCCACGTCGATGGCGGCCAGGTTCATATCCACGAAGCGGGGTTTCACGCATGCCGCGATGGCATGGCGCAAGTCGTCAAGGTCGATGGGGACGCACCCCGTTTCCAGCGCCTTGGCTAAAAGCAGGCAGTTGAGCACCTTGCGGCTGCCCGCGGCGCGCGTCAGGGCGGCATCGTCGACGGGGATGAAGGTTGCAGGCGTGTCGGCCAAGGTGCATTCAATACCGGAAACCACGTCGGCCGCGCGATACGGCTCCTTCGACAAGGCCGCCGTCACCGGTTGCACCGCCGTCGTGGCGGTAAGCAGGGTGCCCGCAGGCGCAAGATAGGGCAGCACGCGCGCCGCCTCGGCCGGCTCGAAGGCGATGATGAGATCGGCGGTTCCGCGCGAGACGAGCGGCGCGTGAACCTCCTCGCCGCCATTGCCGATGCGCACATGGGACACCACGTTGCCGCCGCGCTGCGCCATGCCGATGGTCTCGGCGGTGCGCACCTGCCAGCCCTTCTCGAGCGCGGCCTGGGCCAGCACTTTCGCGGCGAGCACGGTTCCCTGGCCGCCGACGCCGGTGAGCAGGATGTTAAGCATGGGCCGATCCCTCCTTGGGCGATGGGTTGCCGGATGCGGGTTGCGCGGATTGCGGCGCATCGGGCTGCGCGGGCGCAATCGAGCCGAACGGGCACACCTGCACGCACAGCGCGCAGCCATTGCACTGGCTCGCGTCGATGAACGCCTGGCCGCGCGATCCGCTCTTCGCGCCGGCGGCGTCGGGGTTGAAGCCGATGCCGGGGCAACCGATCTCGGTGATGCACTTCTTGCAGCCGGTGCACGTTTCGCCGTCGATGACGACCGGCGCGCCGGGCTTGAACAGCTGCACGCAGGGGCTCTCGAACAGGATGGCCGACGGGCCCTCGAAGTCGATCGCCTCACGCGCCGCATCGACGGATTGCTGCAAATCAAGCGGGTTCGCATGCACGATGCACTCGAAGCCGACGGCCTTAAGGACACCTTCGATCGAAACCGGTTTGCGGCGCGGCCCCATCAAAGTGACGCCCGTGCCGGGATGCGGCTGGCTTCCCGTCATGGCGGTGGTCGCGTTGTCGAGCACGCACAGGGTGAAATCGTGCCCGTTGTACACCGCGTTCACCACGCCGGGCAGGCCGCTGGCGAAGAACGTGGAGTCGCCCACGAATGCGAGCGCCTTACGGTCGGGCTGTGCCACGGCGAAACCCTGCGCCATGGTGATGCCCGCGCCCATGCACAGACACGTGTCCACCGCGTCGAGCGGCTGCGCGTTGCCGAGCGTATAGCACCCGATGTCGCCGCAGTACACGGCTGGGGTCTTGCCCAACGCGCGCTTCACCGCATAGAAGCTGCCGCGATGCGGGCAACCCGGGCACAACACCGGCGGGCGCACCGGCAGGGGCGCTTCCGGGTTCGCAGCCGCATAATCGGCGCTGGACACGTCGTGCGCCAGCTCCGCCACGCCCAGAAACTTCGCCAAGCGGGAAACGATGTCGTCGACGTCGTTCTCGCCGCGATCACGCGCCTCCCCCGTCAACTTGCCGTGCACGGTATATGCCGCATGCGTCTTGCCGGCATGGGCGAGCAGCTCGTCCTCAAGCACATGGTCGAGCTCCTCGAGCACGAACACGTCGGAAAGGCCATCCACGAAGCGCTCGCACGCCTGAGTCGGGAACGGGAAAGGCGTGCCGACCTGCCAGAGGCGATAACTCGGCAGGGCGATTCCGCGCTCGGCTGCACGCTCCCCCAGCAAGCGCAACGCCTCGCGCGCATAGGCCGCCGATACGCCGCCGGCGACGATGCCGAAGGTCGCGGGCTTTCCCGCCGCACTCTTTTCGCTGATGGGATTGAAACGCGAAAGCTCTTCGTCGTTGGCGAAATCGCTCGCAATGCTGCGCAGACGCTCGTTGATTTCCCCGTGCCCGTCGTACGCGCGCTTCGGGAAGATCACCCAACGCGAGCTGCGCTCAAAGCCCTCTTCGGGAACCGGCCGCGCCTGCGTCGTCTCCGCCACGTCGAAAAACGTCGATGCATGGCATACGCGCGTCGTGGGGCGCAGGATGACCGGCGTCTTGTAGCGCTCCGACAGCTCGAAAGCCGCCTTCATCATGGCGAAGCCCTCGTCGGGCGTCGACGGGTCGAGCACCGGCACCTTCGCGAAATTGCCGAACCGGCGCGTATCCTGCTCGGTCTGGGAAGAGATGGGGCCGGGATCGTCGGCAACGAACAGCACCGTGCCGCCCTTGATGCCCACGTAGTTCAAGCTCATGAGCGGGTCGCTCGCCACATTCATGCCCACCTGCTTGCATGTGAACAAGGTGCGCGCGCCGCAATACGACGCGCCGGCCAAAAGTTCAAGCGCGCTCTTTTCGTTGGTCGACCACTCGACGTGCACGCCTTGGGCGCTGCCCGCCGCATGCAGCTTCGCGACCGTTTCGATAACCTCCGACGACGGGGTTCCCGGATAGCCCGCGACCACACGAACGCCCGCTTCAAGCGCGGCGTGGGCGAAGGCTTCGTTGCCCATCAGCAATTGTTTCGTCATGCGCATTACCTGCCTGCAAATACCCGCCGCGGCGCCGTTGGCGCCGATGGTTTCACGTGAAACGTTGGCGGATTTCTCGTCTTTTCGATACGCTTCCCATGATAGCAAAAGGGGCGCCTGACCGGCTGTTCGCCTACGTCAAGCGCCCAAAGCTTCATGCTCGCCGGGCCTGCGCCCAGCAATTGGCGGCAGCTGCGTTACGCCTCCGCCATCTCCTTTTTCATGTCGATGATCTTCTGGCGCGCGGCGTCGCAACCCGTGCCGATCATCTGAACCGCGAGGATGGCCGCGTTCTTCGAGCCGTTGATGGCCACGGTGGCAACCGGGACGCCCGAAGGCATCTGCACCATGGACAAAAGCGAATCGAGCCCGCCCAGATCGGACGTCTTCATCGGAACTGCGATGACCGGGCACGGCGTATAGGCGGCAACCACGCCACCGAGGTGCGCCGCCTTGCCGGCAGCCGCGATGATCACCTTGATGCCGCGCTCGTGCGCACTGCTTGCCCATTCGTGCACCTCGGCAGGCTTGCGATGCGCGCTCGCAACCTTCACCTCATACGGCACGCCGAACTCGTCGAGCTGCTTCATGCAGGCTTCCATGTTCGGCATATCGCTCTGCGAACCCATGATGATGCCGACGACCGGCTTCTTATCCTCGCAAGACATCGCGTCCCTTTCTCGCGGCTTTCCTTTTCTTATTGTCAGTGTAACGCGCGGAAGATAATCCAACCGGCCCCGCAAGCACGAACCCATCGAAGCAATATCCTCGCAAGGGCCAACGAGCCCTTCGGGCAACAAAAAAACGGAGCCCCGAAGGACTCCGTACAGTTCATGGTGGTCGGAGGGGGACTTGAACCCTCGGCACGGGGATTTTCAGTCCCCTGCTCTACCAACTGAGCTACCCGACCAGAAACGTTCGTTTCGAACGCGAGTTAGTATAATACGGAAAGGTCACCCTCCCGTCAACCCATTTTCTTAAATTTACTGAGCCTTCGTGCAGCCGCTGCCAAACAGCAGCTCCTTCTCCTCGCCCGGCAGGGCGGCGCGCGCCTGATCACGCAGGTTGTTCACGCCGATGAAGAACTGGCGCATCATCACCACCGTCAGGTAGCGGCCCTTCGGCGTGAGCGTCAGCTCCTCGTCGTTGTTGGTCGCGAACGCCCCCGCGGCGGTCATGAAGGACATCTCGACCGGCAGGCCCCGCTCAACCGAGCAACCGAAATCGGCCTTGAACTGGCGCTTGTCAAGGCGCAGGCCGAACAGCTGCATCATGAAGCGATAGCGCATGCGATCGCGCTTCGAGAACGTGGTCTTGCCCATGATGGACATGCGGCCCGATTCGATAGCCGCGTTGTAGTCCTTCACGCTGAACGTGTTCACGAACAGGTTGCTGCCCAGGTACGTGATGCCGCCGGAGCCGATGGCCGGGTACTCCTCGTAATCGACCACGTACTCGTCGATCATGGCGTCCTCGCCGGAAGCGGACGTGTTGCGCTTATTGAACGTCCATGCGCTGCCGTGCTCGAACAGCTTCGTCGGGCCACCGGTCAAAAGCTCGCAGATGATCTCGTAGTACTTCTGTTCGCGCGCGTAGTCGACGGCACCGACGGTGCGCGCCAGGCTGCGTTCGACCGACGGCGACGCCATCAGCGGGTAGAACGTCGTCTGCGTACAGCCGCTCTCAACGACGCGCTCGATATCGCTGATCAGAATATCCTCGGTCTGCGCCGGGAAGTTGAAGATCATGTCGGCGTTCATGGACACGAAGTACGGGCTCGCATCCTGGATACGCGCGATGATCTCCTCGCCGCTGCCGTACTTGTCATAGCGGTCCATCTGCTTGAGCAGGCCGTCATCGAAGCTCTGCACGCCCACGCTCAAGCGCTGCACACGCCCCTGCAGCTTGTCCAGGTAGCTCGGGATCAGGTGGTTCGGGTTCGTCTCGCTCGAAACCTCTTTGATGCTGAACAGCTCGCGCGCCTGATCGATCGTGTCGCACAGCTCATCGATCATGATGGTGGGCGTGCCGCCGCCGATGTAGACGCTGTCGAAGTCGTAGCCCAAATCCTTCAGCATGCGCATCTCCTTGCGCATATTCTCGAAGTACGGGCGCGCGCGATCTTCCGCGAACGGGAAGCGGTTGAAGCTGCAGTACGGACACAGGCGCTCGCAGAACGGCACGTGCATGTAGAGCATGTAGCGCTTGCTCGAGTCGGGCGCGGGCATCATCGTCTCTTCGGTGGGCTTCAGCTTCAAATACTGGTTCGTGCATTCGCGAACCACGGTCGACAGCATGCGTTCAGACAGCATTGCAATGACCCCTTTTCTCTCAAATAAGCAGGTAGCGGGCACACCCGCACTTGCCTTCCATATGCTTCAGGCCGGAAACGCACCTGTTCCGGCCTGAAGAGTACTTATACGTTGCAGCGAAAGCGCGCGGGCAAGCTTACGCCCAAGCCCCGCGACCGGCAGCGGCCTTCGCGCCGATGTCGCTGCGCAGCTGCTTGCCCTCGAAGTTGATGACCTCGCAGGCGTCGTAGGCACGCTCGCGCGCCTCGTCGAAGGTCTTGCCCAGGGCGACCACGTTCAGCACGCGCCCGCCGGCGGTCACCAGTTCGCCATCGGCGTTGCGGGCGGTGCCGGCATGGAACACGGTCACGCCGTCCATTTCCTCCGCCTCGTCCACACCGAGAATGACCTTGCCCTTCTCATAGGAGCCCGGATACCCGGCGCTTGCGAGCACGACACACACGGCCCACGCATCATCCCAGGTCAAGTCGATATCAGCCGGACGCCCATCGGCAACTGCGCTCATGACGTCCACGAGATCGCTCTTCAGGCGCGGAAGCACCACCTGGGTTTCCGGGTCGCCGAAGCGGGCGTTGAACTCCAGAACCTTCGGACCTTCCGGCGTGAGCATGAAGCCGCCGTAGAGCACGCCGCGGTAGTCTTGTGCGAACGGCTCGCGCGCCGTCGCCGCCGCGGCCGTCTGCATGACCTGCTGCATGGCGGCCAACTCGTCATCGGTGACGATGGGCACCGGCGAGTACACGCCCATGCCGCCGGTATTCGGGCCGCGGTCGCCGTCGAAGGCGCGCTTATGGTCCTGGGCGGTCGCCATGCAATGCGCCACACCGCCGGAAACGAAGGCCAGAAGCGAGCACTCGGGGCCGGTCAGGCACTCCTCGATGAGCACCTTCGAACCCGCGTCGCCGAACGCGCCGTCGAAACAGCTGCGGACGGCCTCGTTGGCCTCCTCGACGGTTTCGGCAACGACGACGCCCTTGCCCGCGGCAAGCCCGTCGGCCTTCACCACGATGGGCGCGCCCAGCTCGGCGACGTAGGCCAAAGCCGGCTCAAGCTCGGTGAAGCTGCCGTAGCGAGCGGTGGGAATGCCGTTGGCGTCCATGAACTGCTTGCTGTAGGTCTTGCTTCCCTCAAGCTGCGCACCGGCCGCATCAGGGCCGAACACGGCGACGCCGGCGGCGCGCAGCACGTCGGCCACGCCCGCGACAAGCGGAGCCTCGGGGCCGATAACCACCAGGTCAATGGCGTGTTCGCGGCAAAACACGAGCACCGCTTCGCCGTCGGTGGCGTCAAGGCCGGACACGTTTTCGGCAACGGATGCCGTGCCGCCGTTGCCGGGAGCCACATAGAGCGCGTCGGTCTTCGGGGACTTCGCCAACGCCCACGCGATGGCATGCTCGCGGCCGCCGCCGCCCAAAACCAGGATGTTCACAGGTGCAACCCTTTCCTCAAAGCCCTACGAGGCCGGCCTATTCCCAGCCGCGCATGATCGTCTGGTCGCGATCGGGACCGACCGCCACGATGGAGATCGGCACGCCGACGGTGCGCTCCAGGTACTCCACGTACTTCTGCGCATTCTCGGGAAGCTCCTCGAAGCTACGGCAGGCGGTGATGTCCTCGCCCTTCCAGCCGGGCAGCTCCTCGTAGATGGGCTTGGCATGGAACAGCACGCTTTGCTGCATCGGGAAGTAGTCGTAGCGCTTGCCGCGGCATTCGTACGCCACGCACACCTTGATGGTGTCGAAGGCAGAAAGCACGTCGAGCTTGGTCAGCGCGATGTCGGTCAGGCCGTTGACGTCGGCGGCATAGCGCGCGATGACCGCGTCGAACCAGCCGCAGCGGCGCTTGCGACCCGTGGTCACGCCGTATTCGTGGCCGACCTGGCACAGCGTCTCGCCGTCTTCGGCATCCTGGCCGGTTCCGCCGTTCTCGGCGTACTCGAGTTCCGTGGGGAACGGGCCGCCGCCGACGCGCGTGATGTAGGCCTTCTGAATGCCGAGCACGCGGTCGATCTTCACCGGGCCGACGCCCGAACCCGTGGCCGCACCGCCGGCGCAGCACGACGAGGACGTGACGTACGGGTAGGTGCCGTGGTCGATGTCGAGCAGGGTGCCCTGCGCGCCTTCGAACAAGATGGACTTGCCATCACGCACGGCATTGTTCAGCATATGGGCGGTTTCAGCCATGTAAGGCTTGAGAATACGCGCATAAGGCAGGTATTCCTCGCAAATCTCCTCGACCGTGTAGGTGTGCAGGCCGTAGATCTTCTCGAGGATCGGATTCTTCTGGGAAAGCGCCGTCTCGACCTTCAGACGGAAAATCTTCTCGTCCATGAGGTCCTGGATGCGGATGCCCTTGCGGGCGACCTTGTCCTGATAGCACGGGCCGATGCCGCGCTTGGTGGTGCCGATCTTGTGCTCGCCGAGGCTCTTCTCGTCCGCGCCGTCAAGATCCTTGTGGTACGGCATGATGACATGCGCATCGCAGCTGATCTTGAGGTTCTTGCAGGAAACGCCCTCGGTTTCGAGCATGGCCATTTCCTTGACCAGCACGCCGGGGTCGACCACGACGCCGTTGCCGATGACGGGAATGGCGTTCTCGTACATGACGCCGGAGGGCATCAGATGCAAAGCGAGCTTCTTATCGCCATGGATAACGGTATGGCCCGCGTTGTTGCCGCCTTGATAGCGAACGACGTAGTCGAACTTGCTCGCAATCAGGTCGGTGATCTTGCCTTTACCCTCGTCGCCCCATTGGGCGCCAACTAAAACGGTGCTCGGCATGTGTGCGCATCCTTTCGATTTCCGTATCGCAACCCAGACAGTATATTACAGACGCACCACGTTGAGCTGCGCATCGGCGCAGCGCATGGTTTCAACGATTTCTTCATGGCAGGTCATCACGATAACCTGCCGGCTGCGCGCAAGCTCGGCGAGCGCGCGGGCGGCGCCGGCGCGGCGGCGGGAGTCGAAGTTCACCAGAATGTCGTCGGCAAGGATGGGAACCGAACGGCCGACGTTGTCCGCGGTGATGAGCAGCGCGATGCGCAGGGAAAGGTAGAGCTGCTGACACGTGCCCAACGACAGGTGCAGCGGCTCGCGGACGCCACGCAGCGCATCGGTCACCTGCAGGCGGCCCTCCGAGGACATGGAAACCTTCACCCAGGCACCTTCAGTCATCAGCGACAGAAGCTCGCTCGCCTTGCGGTACACCTCCGGCTGGCTTTTGCTTTCCCAGGCGGCGATGGAGGTTTCCAGAATGCGGCGGGCCAGCAGCAGCTCGGCAAGCTGCATCGCGGAGTCGGCACGGCTCGTCTGCAGCTCCTGGTAGCGCAGCTTCAACTCGTCGAAGGAGCGCTCGGTGCGGGCGGCGGAAAGTTTCTGCTGAAGCTCGCCGAAGCGCTGGCTGAGCCGCTCGCTCTGCTCGAGCAGCTCGTCTCGCTGACGCGTGCGCTGGTCGAGCAGGCTGCTCACCGCATCCGGCCCGACACCTCCCGCCGAGGTCAGCGCCGCAAGCTCGTCGCGACGGGCCCGTTTCGCGGCAAGCTTCTGCTCGCAGGAGGTGCGCCCGGCCACGATCGCCTGACGGCGCTGCTGATACAGGGCCGACTCGGTGCGCATGTCCTTTGCCTCGTCGAGCAGCAGGCGGGCGCGGCGCAGCGACGACCCGGCCGCTGAGAGGCCCATCGAGGCGAGCTCGTCGGCTATTTGCCCGGAAAACTCCTCGCGCGCGGCGGTGCAGGCGTCGAGCTTCTTGCTGTCCTGCAGCATCACCCAATGGGCGTCGCGCAGGCGCGCCTCATGCACGCCGGTAGGCTTGTTCGGGCGGAACAGCAGTACAAGCGCCGCGAACGCCAGGATGACCGCGACGGCCACCAAGCCGAAGCCGAGCGCCGTGAACGACAGGCTGGTGATGTCGCGTCCGTGCATGAACAGCGGGATGCCGATCATCATGAACACCACGGGCAGGGCGACCGACAGGGCGATCTGCACGCGCTGCTGTCGTTTGGCGCGCAGGCTTTCAGCCTCGGCGTCCCCCGCTTCCTGCAGCGCCTCGTATGCGGCCTTCGAGCTGGCCAAGTTCTCGTTCGCCAAGTCAACCGCATGCGTATGCTTGGCCTCTTGGGAAGCGAGCGCGTCGATGCGATCGCGCATGTTGCGTTCCTCGGTAGCGCTGATCCCCGACAGGTCGGCGGCATGTTCGCGCAGCGACGCGCGGTGCTCACGGCGCTCCTTCTCCTCGTCCTCGCGGAAATCGGCGATCTGCTCCTCGAGCGTGGCGATTTCCTTGCGAAGGGCAACCAGCTCGTCGGCCGCCGAAGAGAGACGCTCCACCTCGCGATTGAGACGATTGATGCGCTCGGAAAGTTCGCGACGCTGCGACTTGAGTTCCAGAAGCTCCTGGTTTTCCAACTTCAGGCGCTCCGTTTCCTCCGCCGCGGCCGATATACGCTCGCGCAGCTCGTCGCATTGGGCGTCGATGTTCACCAACGAATGGCGCGCCGATGCCGCCCGGGAGGTGAACGTGGCGATGCTCTCCTGCACCTGCGACAGTGCATGGGCGGGAGACGCCCCGGTGCCCGAGCCCGCCGTCAGCAGCTTCGCCGTCACGTCGGTGGTGTTGCGCAGCTGACGCAGCTCGTCGCTGTCGAGCGAGAACATGGTGCGGAACGTTTCCTTGTCCAGGTCCTCCACCAGCTCCACGTCGCCCTGCAGCCCGTCGGCGTTGCGTGCGCGGGAAAGTTCTGCCGAGCGCCCCGCTCCCTCAAGCGCGCCTTCCTGCGCGAAAAACAGCGAGCCTGCCCGCTCGGCGTTGCTCGGCCGATAGGTGTTTCGCGACGCGCGTGCATCCTCCCAACCGAATAACACGCCGCCGACGAACTTCGACAGCGTGGTCTTGCCGGCCTCGTTCGGGCCGTACACCACGTTCAAATGCGGCGAAAACGGGCCGACGGCGCGGTTCGAGAACGCCCCGAACGCGTCCATCTTGATATGTTCCAGGTACATGCGGCTCATCGCGCCTCCCCCTGGGAGAGCAAATCGAGCACCAAATCCTCGGCGCGCGCCGAGAGATCCCCCACGCGTGCGGCGCACGACGCGGGCAGCTGGAGGTTGCGCTTGAGAAATTCGTCCTGCAGAAACGCCTTGGCGTCGTCGGGACGGGAACCCAAATCGTCGGAAACCTGCAGCAGCACCGCCGGGAACAGGCCTTCCTCGCGCAGCGCATCCTTGTCGCGCGGGGTGGTCGTCTCATCGGTGATCAGGTCGCAGAAAAACGCCGAGTACGAATCGTTGACGTGCTTGCGCATGTCCTCGCGCACGTCGGGGCGCTGCAGCACCTCGTGCAGATGCGTGGATCCGACCAGGCGGATGCGCGACACCATTTCCTCGCAATGGGCCTTGCCGTTCGCGCGGAACAACTCGCGCATGATGCGGTCGGCCACGTCGGGAAGCGCTTCACACGCCGACACGTCGACCGGCAGCTGCTGCCACACGACGCTCGCCGTCGGGATGAAGGTGACCTCCGGGGGCTTTCCCTGCGTCAGGGTGACGTGGTTGATGCCGCGCGGGCCGGTTTCCTTGATGTCGCGCCCCTGGATGCAGCCCGAGAACACGATGCGCTGGTTTTCACGAGATGGGTAGGCGTAGGGCATGTGGATATGCCCGCAGGCCCAGTAATCCATCCCCGCCGCCATCAGCACCGACGGCTTCACGGGCGCCTTGATGGGGTCGAGGTTCAAACCGGTATGCAGCACGCCGACGGCAAAGGGCGCCTGCCCCGCCTGCGGAAAGTCTTCCCGGAGGGCGTCGATGCCGTCCTTGCGCGTGAGCCCCGCGGCGATGCATTCGTCCATCGGCCACGTTTGGTTGTAGTAGCTGCGCCCGCCGATGATGCACAGCGGCTCGCCGTCGCGCTCGAACAGGTGAAACTCGGGTTGCGTCGCGGAAAGCATATGGGCGTTTTCCGGCAGCAGGAACAAACCCTGCTTCCAGGAAGTGATGGGGTCGTGGTTGCCCGCCACCAGATACACCGGAATGCCGGCTTCGCCGAGGCGCTTCATCCCCTTGAAAAATCGCAGGTAATCGCCGTAGGAGGACCGGGTGGCATCGAACACATCGCCCGCGATGACGACGAAGTCGACGTTGCGTTCAAGCGCCGCGTCGATCACGCGTTGAAACGCCTCGCGGATTGCGGACATCAGGCGTGCAGACCACGCGTCGGAAACCTGAGCAAGGCCGCGAAACGGCGCACCGAGGTGCAAATCGGCGGCATGAATGAATGTCAGGCTCTTTGGCATATCCCGAGTGTACCCCCGTCGCTTCGCGGCGGCGCGCTAAATATAGTCGGGCACGCGCGAATCGTCGACGAAATCCATGAAGCGCGTGTACTCAGCGTTGAAGGCCAGCGTGATGTCGCGCGTCGGGCCGTTGCGGTGCTTCGCGACGATCAGCTCGGCGGTGCCCAGGTCCGGTCGGTCTTCGCTTTCGGCCTCCATCTCGTCCATGCTTCGGTCGATGAACATGACGATGTCGGCGTCCTGCTCGATTGCGCCCGATTCACGCAGGTCGGAGAGCATCGGGCGCTTCTTGCCTCGCATTTCCACGGCACGGGAGAGCTGCGAGAGCGCGATGACCGGCATGTCCATCTCTTTCGCGAGCACCTTCAGGCCTCGCGAGATCTCGGCGACCTCGACGGCGCGGTTACCGTCGCGGCGCGCCTGCGGCGGCTGCATCAGCTGCAGGTAGTCGACGATGATGAGGCCTTTTTCGGCGTCGCGCAACTCGCGGCGGGCTTTCGCGCGCAACTCCAAAATGGAAAGCGCGGGCGTGTCGTCAAACTGGATTTTCAGGTTCGAAAGCGTGCTCGACGCCTCGATGATGGCGGCCCAGTCCGCTTCCTGTACCTGCCCGGCGCGCAACTTCGACAGACTCACGCGGGCCTCGGAGGCCAACACGCGCTGCACCAGCTGCGATGCAGACATTTCCAAGGACAAAAATGCCACGTCGGCGCCCAGCGACAAAAACGCCACGTCGGCGCCCAGCTTCGCCGCCGAGGTTGCCAAGTTCAGCGCGAACGCGGTCTTGCCAACGCCAGGGCGCGCCGCAAGAATGACCAGGTCGCCGCCACGGAATCCGTGGAAGAGGTCGTCAACGTCCTTGAAGCCCGTTGCCACGCCGGAGATCTTGTTCTCCTGCATGGCCATTTCCTGCAGCTCCTCGAAAGCGTCGACGAGCAGGGTGTCGATGCCCACGAACGCCGAGGACACGCGCTTCTCCGTGACGCGGAACAGAGTCTTCTCAGCCTGCTCGACGACGACGCCCAAATCGTCGGGAGCGTCGTAAGCGAGCGCTTTGATTTCCCCGGATGCGCGGATGAGGTCGCGCAGAATCGCCGTGCGCTTGACGATCTCGACATGGTTCTGCCAATTCGTCAGCGCGAAGGTGTTTTCGGCAAGCTCGGTCAGATACGGCAGGCCGCCGACGGCCTCAAGCTGCCCCTGTGCCCGCAAGTTATCGGCCAGTGAAATATGGTCGATGGGGATATGCCGCACGTACAAATCGAGCATCGACTCGAAAATGCGCTGATGGGCGGCGCGGTAGAAATTATCCGGCACCAGCTTTGCCGCCACGTCCTCAATGGCGTCCTGATTGAGCATGCATGCGGCGAGCACCGACTTTTCCGCGTCGATGTTCTGCGGCTCCATCTTGCGAACGTCGTCGGTGGTGGCGACGGCGGGAGCGAAATCAGGATTGTAGGGAACGTTGGTGGGCATGCTGGGTCCTTTCTCAGTGTCGACCATCATACCGCGCGGGCGGCTGCTTCGACGGCGGGGGCAGCCGCTCTTCGGCATATGTTCAGAGCAAAGAAAATCCCCCCGCATCGACAGCGCGTTGCGGGGGGATTTGAAGGTATCGCCTTTGAAGCGGATGCTATTCGGCAGCCTCTTCGGTCTCGGCAACCTCAGCCTCGGCAGCGACCTCGGCGGCCTCTTCCTCAGCCTCAGCGGCGGCCTCGTCAACACCGACCAGCAGCTTCACGGTAGCCTTGATCTCGCGGTAGATGGAGATCTCGACCTCGTGCTCGCCGGCGGTCTTGATGGCATGGCCAACCTCGATGCGACGGCGATCAACCTCGGCACCAAGGGTCTCCTTGATGGCGTCGGCGATCTGAGCGGCGGTGACGGAGCCGAACAGCTGGCCCTCTTCGCCGACCTTCGCGTCGATCTTCACGGAAGCGCCATCGAGCGTGGCCTTCAGCTTGTCGGCATCGGCCAGGCGCGTAGCCTCGCGCTTGGCGATGTTGTTCTTGCGCATCTCGAGCTGCTTCAGGTTGCCCTTCGTAGCCAGGATGGCGATGCCCTTCGGCATCAGGTAGTTGTTGGCAAAACCGGGGGCCACGTCCACGACGTCGCCTTCGCCGCCCTTGCCCTTCAGCTCTTGGAGCAGGATGACTTTCATGGTTCCTCCTTGCGCCTAGCGGTTGCGGCGGTCGCCGCGGCCGCTGATGGCAGGAACCGCGTACGGCATCAAAGCCATCTCGCGAGCGCGCTTCACGGCGTTCGCGATGTCACGCTGGTGCTGGGTGCAGGCACCCGTCACGCGGCGGGGCTTGATCTTCCCGCGGTCGGTAACATACTTGCGCAGCATCTGGGTATCTTTGTAGTCGATGTACTCCGCGTTCTCTTTGCAGAACTGGCAGTACTTGCGACGAGGCTGCTTCGCGTAATCGGACATTTCCTAAACCTCTTTCGCTTAAAACGGGATGTCTTCGTCATAAACCGAAGCAGAGGCGTCAATCACAGGAGCTGCAGGCGCAGCCATGGCCGGAGCCGGTGCATAGCCTGCGTTCATACCGCCACCATATTGCTGCTGGCCGGCATTGCTGTTGCGACTGGACATGAACTCCAACTCGTCAACGATCACTTCAAGCTTGCTGCGGCGCGCGCCGTTGGACTCCCAGGAGCTATAGCGCAGCTTACCTTCGATGGCCACTTTCGTGCCCTTGGTCAGGTACGGGTGCAGCTTGTCGCCTCGGGTGCCGAACATGGTGCAGTCGACGAAGTTCGGATAATCCTCCCAATCGCCGGTCTGCGGATTCTTGCGACGGTCGTTGACCGCCACGCCGAAGCTGAGGATCGCCATTCCGCTCTGCGTGGAGCGAAGTTCGGAATCACGCGTAAGGTTTCCGCTGATCATGACTCGGTTGATGCTCATGTAACCCACCTCTTCTCATGCTGGGGCGCTCGCGCCCCCTGTCGTATCCTTAATCGCGGTCGGTGCGCTTCACGATCATGTGGCGAACAACGACATCGGAGATGCGCAGCACGCGATCGAGTTCTGCAACCTCGGCGGGATCGGCATGGAAATCGATGAGGGTGTACACACCATCGGTCAGACCATTGATCTCGTAAGCGAGTTTACGCTTGCCCCATTCGTCAACGTTGTCGACGGTGCCCTGACCAGCCGTGATGGTGGTCTGGATACGAGTCATCGCGTTCGCGCGTGCCTCTTCGCCGGTAGACGGAGCAACAAAGAACAGCAGTTCATAAGCCTTCATCAGCTCACCTCCTTTGGACTTTTACGGCCCCGGGCTGGTGAAGGCATACACCGGGGCAGGAATTAGCCCTGATATATTAGCAGCGCCGCTTCCCTCGCGCCAGACCCTACCGCCTTCTTGCTTTCATCTGCATCTTTTCGACACATGCATAGGAGAGCCGACAATCAAAGGCGCCGCATCGACCGTAAAGCTCCCAACCGCACGAGTATGGTAAGCCCGCCGGCTTGCATGGCGGCTACGCAATCCTTGCAGAATAGCTGTCGCAGGCTTGCTGGCACTGCGTCGCAACCCCCACCCAAAGCTAACCCGCACCTTGCGCATTCCCCGCCTCAAATACATCGGGCCCACGCGAAACAGTTCGCGTGGGCCCGATTCTGCGGATTTCCGCTTTGCGTTTGCACGGAAGCCGCCTGGCTACTCTTCTTCGGCGACGTCCTCAGCAAGATACTTCTCGTCGATTTCATCCTCGGCATAGGAGCCGGGTTCGCGCAAGGCGATCATGAAGTTCGGAGCGGGACCGATGTAGGCGGGCTCGTCCTCGAATTTCACCGCGCCGTTCTCGTCGACGGAGTAGAGGAACCCGACCGCGAAACCGGTATCGGCACCCGGGACGCCACCTTCCGCGATAAGCGCATCGGTCGTGCCGTCGTCAACCTCGACGTAGCCGTCATAGCACAGCGCATACGCCTGCGCGCCCTGTGCGTGCTGCACGGTATGGCGTGCGGCGTTGAAACAATCCTCGACGCTCTCGCCGGGGTGATTTTCGATGAATAGGTTCTCCTTGACCACCAGCGAGGTGAAGGGAACGACCTCTTGCGCCTGGCTGAGCTTCTCCTTGGCCTCGCCGAGCGAATACAGCAGCACCTTTTCCAGCACCTCGGGGATTTCGGGAACCTCGGAAGTGGAATCTTCGACAACGCGATCAGCCATCGCAGTCCTTTCGATCGTCGTAAAAGCAGGAAGCCACGCCCCTGCCATGTTCATACATGTCAGTGTAGCGTGGCTTCCTGTTGCGCACCACAGAAGGTTCGCGAATTGCAGGATTTCGAAAGATTAGCGATGGTGATGCTTGCGGTGATGTTTGCAACGCACCTTGTATCCCTTCTTCTTGCCGCTGATGCCCTTGTCCTTCATCGCGACGATGATCTTCTCGGATATGGATGCGAGCTGCGCCTGCTCTTCGGCGGTCAAGCAAGACAGGATGTCCTCGGCGGCACGATCGTTGGCGCTCTCGCGTTTCTCGGCAACCTCGCGGCCGAGATCGGTGAGCTTCACGGCATATGTGCGAGGCTCGTCGACGTTTTCGATGGTGACGTAGTCGTTTCGCTGGGCCTTCTTGACGATATCCTTCAGATTGCTGCGGTTCATGCCGAGAATCTTCGTGAGTTCACGCTGCTTGGCACCGTCGTTGTTGAGCAGCGCCACAAGGAGGGCACCCTGGCCGCGCTTATAGCTTTTCGGCCCGTTCTTGCGGAATGCCAATCGAACGAGCTTGTTCGCCTTCTTGAATTGCGCAAGCGTTTTCATTGCTTCATTCATAATCAGGCCTTTCTATTTGGAGGTAGGTTCAGTATAGAAGCCATGCACGGGATGGTTTCACGTGGAACACTCTATTCATAATTTAATCGCGGATTACTATTCGCGCAGGTTATATTACATTTTAGAATTATTCATGAGTAAAGATATCAGTACATTTTCAGATTAAACACGACGGTAGAAGAGCGCATAGAATGACGCTTTACGGGATCTAATTCCCTCCACTGCCTCAGAAAAGAAAAACGCCCGGAACCCGGGCGTCAACAAGTAAAGACTGGCGGAGGAGGAGGGATTCGAACCCTCGTCACCCGGGTTACGGGTGAAACGGTTTTCGAGACCGCCGCATTCAACCACTCTGCCACCCCTCCGCAGGGATGTGATCGGCTCGGTTTTCAAAAGCCGATCATAAAAGCAAGCGGCAACCTATACGGTCGCCGCTGAAGGTGTCTGGCGGAGAGATGGGGATTTGAACCCCAGATACGCTTGTGACGTATACACGATTTCCAATCGTGCTCCTTCGGCCAGCTCGGACATCTCTCCGCGTGCTCGAATGCTGCCTTTCGTCCGCTTATGCAAACGTGTCATGCAGCGAGTAGGTATTGTACCGTATTTAATACGAACTCACAAGGGAAAAATATTCGTTGTTTTCACCATTTCTTGCAACCTGCAGAGGAACCCCGAACAGTTCGCTCATCACCGGCCCGCTCAGCAGCTCCTCCTTCGGGCCGTCGGCATATAGACGACCGTCCCGGATAAGCACCAGGCGCTCGATTTCCGGCATGATGTCCTCGGGGTAGTGCGTAATGAGAATGATTCCCTTGCCCGCCTGAGCCAAGCGCCTCATGCTCGAACGCACGTAATACATCCCTTGCGGATCGAGTCCCGTGCACGGCTCGTCGAGCAACAGCGTACTCGGATCGTGCACGAGCGCGCGGGCGATAAGCACGCGGCGCTTCTGGCCGCTTGAAAGCGTCGTGACATCCCTGTCCGCCAGCGACGCGATGCCAAGCATATCGAGCGCCTCGAGCGCCCTCTTGCGCGACTCTTCGGTGGCGCACAGGCGCATATTGCTCGGCAACCCCAACGTACCGAACAGGCCGCCCTCCACAATCTCCACCGCGGGCAGGTGAACCGCGATCTGCGACTGCATCGAAGCCGACACGATGCCGATCTCGCGCTTCACCTGATCGAGCGTCGCACGCGGGTTGCCAAGGAACTTAACGGGCGGCTCTTCACGATACAAGGGCAGCACCTCGCGCGTGATCATGTTCACGAACGTGGATTTACCCGCCCCGTTCGGCCCCACGATGGCAATGTTCTCTCCGCGCGCCAGCGTAAAGTCATCGACATGCAGTATCGTCTTCCCCCCGCGGACCACCTGCGCGTCATGCAGCTGGAACAGGCAAGGGCTCGACTCGGATTCGTTCATATTGTTCCCTTCTCAATACAAGAAGGGAACCCGTTGCCAGGTTCCCTTCTGATGGTGTCTTTCCCCGTTTGCTAGTTGGAGGAAGAAGTGGTGCTCGAGGAGCTCGACTCGGAAGAGGAGCTGCTGGACTGCTCGGTCGACGAAGTGCTGGAGCTGGTGCTCGAGGAGTCGGTCGAGGTCGTGGTGCTGCTGCTACTCGACGACTCGGTGTTGTACTTCGACATATCCACCGCGTAGGGAAGGCCCTCGGGCATGTCGTTGATCTGCAGGTCGGCGTTGTTCTTCTGCTCCTGCAGCCAGTTCTGATAGTTGGTCGTCTGGCTGGAGGACTGCAGCGACTGCTTGATGGTTTCCTGCCATTCGCTGGGAATCTGATCGATGCTGGTGACCTTCACCGTCTCGGTGCCGTCGTCAGCCTTTTCCTTCGGAGCGTTGAACACGTCGGTGCACTTGATGATGTGGATGCCATAGGTGCTGGTCACCAGGCCGCTCACCTGGTCCTTCTCAAGACCGCTCAGAGCATCGGTGTACTCGGTCACAAACGAGCTGGTCTTGTCCCAACCCACATCGCCGCCGTCTTCCTTGGAGCCGCTGTCCTGGGAGTACTGCTTGGCGGCCTCGGCGAAGTCGAGCTCGCCGGAGTTGATCTTGTTGAGCACTTCCTGAGCGGTCGCCTCGTCATCGGCGTTGAACAGGATATGCGAGGAACGCTTGGCTCCATCGTAGGCGCTTGCGTACATCTGGGCGTACTGCAGCATGTCTTCCTGGCTCGGATCCTCGGTGGAGGTGAACGTGTTGTACAGAGCCTTGGCCTTCAGCTGCAGCTCGATCTCGGAACGGTACTCGTCCTCGGTCATGCCGGCCTGCTCGAGCGCGGACTGCCACTTCTCGTCGCTGTCGTAGTTGGACTTCATCTTCTCGACGTAGCTATCGACCTCGGAGCTGTCGACGGTGATGCCGCGCTCCTCGGCGCCGGACTTGATCAGCTCGCGCGTGACGTAGGTGTTGATGATCTGCTCACGCACGGTCGCGGGGTCGGTACCCATCTGGGCAAGGTAGTTGCCCCAGGAATCCTCGTCGGTCAGACCCTGCTGCTGACGAACGCTTTCGATGTAGTCGGTGATGGTGTTCTCGTAGATGTTCGTGCCATTGATGGTCGCGGCTACGGGATTGTCCGATTGCTGGTTGTTGCCCGAGCAACCCGCGATGCCGGCGATGCAGGCGGCGGAAATGCCCATGGCGCAAACCACTTTGATGAGACGAGAAGCTTTCATAAAACCCTTCCTCAAATAGGGATCCGCGCGAGAATGTGCGCAGCGGAAGAAAAAATCAAGCGGGTGCATTTTCCCATATCTGCTGAACCATCCTTATCCACGCACAATATGCCCACGTACGCTTCACAGTGGCGTTCATCTCGCTGAATAATGGTCGCAGAAGCAAGAAAGCCGCCCATCTGAATAGATGGGCGGCTTTGATTGACGCGATGTCAAAGGCATTTGCCGCTTCGCCGCGGAGAGCGCCGCTAAGCGCTATTTCTTGTTCGCCTTCTTGCGCTCAATCGTGGAGAGGATGCGCTTGCGCAGGCGAATGGACTCCGGCGTGATCTCGACCAGCTCGTCGTCCTCGATGTACTCGAGGGCCTCCTCGAGCGTGAACGTGATGGGAGGCGTCAGCTGGATAGCCTTGTCAGCCGTCGAAGAGCGCTGGTTGCCGAGGTTTTTCGTCTTGGAGACGTTGACGACCATGTCGCCTTCCTTGGCCGATTCGCCGACGATCATGCCCTCATAGCACTCGTCGCCGGGCTTGACGAACAGGCGGCCGCGCTGCTGCAGCGTGTCGAGCGCGTAAGCGACGGCCTTATCGGTAGCCATGGCGATCATGCAGCCGTTCTTGCGGCCTTCCATTTCGCCGGAATACGGGCCGTACTCGCGGAAATGATGGAAGAGCACCGCTTCGCCGTGGGTGGCGTTCAGGATGCGGGTCTTAAGCCCCATGGTGCCACGCGAGGGGATGGAGAAGACGAGATGCGTCATGCTCTCGTCGGAGACCATGTCCTCCATGATGCCGCCGGCGGTACCCATGACCTCGATGGCCTTGCCGGAGTAATCGTTGGGGACGTCGACCGTCGCCTCCTCGATAGGCTCGAGCTTGTTGCCGGCCTCATCGGTCTTGTAAACGACCTGCGGGCGGCCGACCTGGAACTCGAAGCCCTCGCGGCGCATGGTTTCCATCAGGACGGAAAGATGCAGAACGCCGCGGCCGGCGACCTTCACGCCGGACTTGTCCTCGGTCTCGTCGATGCGCATGGAGATGTTGCTCTCCTTTTCGCGCATGAGGCGCTCCTTGAGCTGGCGCGCGCCGACGATATCGCCCTCGCGACCGACGATCGGGCTGGTGGAAGCCTCGAACACGACGGACATGGTGGGTTCTTCGACCTTGATGGCGGCCATCTCGACCGGGTTTTCCGGGTCGGTGATCACGTCTCCGATGTCGGCATCCTCAACGCCGATGACTGCGACGATATCGCCGGCGTGGGCCTCGGGAACCTCGGTCTTGCCCAGGTTCTCGAACGTGTACACCTTGCGGATCTGCGCGTTATAGGACGTGCCGTCGGCCTTGTTGACGACGACCTGCTCCTTTTCGTGCATGGTGCCGCTATACAGACGGCCGACGCCGATGCGGCCCTCGTAGCTGCTGTGATCGACTGTGCAGACCTGCAGGGCGACCGGGCCGTCGACATCGACATCCGGGCAGGGGATTTCCTTGAGGATGGTGTCAAGCAGCGGGACCATGTCCATGTTGTCGTCGTCATACTCGTAGCGGGCATAGCCGTTGACGGCGGAAGCGTAAACTACCGGGAAGTCGAGCTGCTCGTCGGAAGCGCCGAGCTCGACCATGAGGTCGAAGACCTTATCGACGGCTGCGTCGGGGTCGGCATTGGGGCGGTCGATCTTGTTCACCACGACGACGATGCGAAGCCCCTGCTCAAGTGCATGGGAAAGCACGAAGCGGGTCTGGGGCTTGGGACCCTCGTAGGCATCCACGATCAGCAGGGCGCCGTCGGCCATGTTCAGGACGCGCTCCACCTCGCCACCGAAGTCGGCGTGGCCCGGCGTGTCGATGACGTTGATCTTGACGTCCTTGTAGTTGATGGAGATGTTCTTGGACAGGATGGTGATGCCGCGCTCGCGCTCCTGATCGTTGGAGTCGAGGACGCGCTCCTGCACTTCCTGGTTGTCGCGGAACACATGCGACGCGAACAGCAGTCGGTCGACCAGGGTCGTTTTGCCATGGTCGACGTGCGCGATGATGGCGACGTTTCGAAGGTTCTCCTGCTTCATGAAACCGATTTACTCCTTTTCCATTTCGTGAGCGATTCGTCGCTCTTCTTCGTTCAGCTCGTTGATATGTTCAGTAAGCGTAGTTATGGACCTTTGCGATGATACCACCTGAACAATGCCCCAAACCGCCGCAGCGGACCCTATCGCCGCGACAACACCGAACAACCCGAAAGGCCTGCGTCCGGCCAGCAGCGCCACGATGGCCCCGATGATCGCCATGCCGATGCCGTTTCGGCGTTCGTCAAGCGCAACGTCGCGCTGTTTGACAAGCTGCGTCCTTGCGGCGGCGATTCCGGCGAGGCGCGCGTCGTCTGCCGACGACGGCGCTGCGCGGCGGGAGCTTTGCCCGCCGCGAGAACCCTTGCCGCTCGTCAGGAAGTCGTAAGCCTCTTGCAGGTTCTTGAACTGCTCGGTTGCGCGTTCTTGAAGTTTCTTGTTAGTGGCGAACCTGTCGGGATGCAGAATCTGCGCCGTTTCCCGGTAGGCCACCTTGATGTCCTCATCGGTGGCGTCTTCGTCCAACCCAAGCGCTCTAAGCGCCTCGAGTCGATTCATGAACCCTCCTCCCGCCTTGCGCCTCGCCTGCTGGTTATAAAAAATCGCAGGCATATGCCCGCGATATCTTCCAGCTGATATTAAAAAAGCAGACCCGCCGACGAGCCTGCCTCTTGATAATGGTGGAGGTTAGGGGGATCGAACCCCTGACCTCAGGCTTGCAAAGCCCGCGCTCTCCCAGCTGAGCTAAACCCCCGAAGGCACTTTAACAATAATAAACGCTCCACCGGCAAACTCGGCTCACGGTGGAGCGTTTATCGCAAGAGAAATGGTGGGCCCGAATGGATTTGAACCAGCGACCTCACGCTTATCAGGCGTGCGCTCTAACCAACTGAGCTACGGGCCCTTGCAAAGTGCTTGGCTATTATAACCAGACCATTTTCAAACGGTCAAGAACTTTTTTCAACTTTGTCAGAAATTTTTTCTCAGAGAGACTTTGACGGCGCAAGACGCTGCTTTTCTTTGTTCTGACCTTGGGTTTTTTCCATTCACCCAACTCCAGGTACTCGCACTGCGCGTCCGACGAACGCCTATAATCTTCCTATCAAGGGGTTCAAACGCAACAAAGACAGCGATGCTTTCAGCTTCCGCCTGCAGCAATAAGGAGATTGATCATGATTCCAATCCAGGTGCTCTCGCTTATCGTCACACCGGCTCCAGGCCCGTCAGTTATCGTCCTGCAAGCGATCGAAGATTGCGTCGCCGAAGGCAAAAGCCGTGTGGTTCCCATTTGGATCGGAAATAACGAGGCGGTCCAGCTCAGCATCGCCCTCAACAAGGTAAAACCGACCAGGCCGGCCACACATGATCTGTTTCTCGACGCCATAACCAACCTCGACGCGTGCGTTGACCATGTGGTCATAAGCAACGTGAAAGGTTCCATGTTCTTTGCGCAGCTCACGCTTCGGCAGCACGGTCGCCTCGTCACGCTCGATGCCCGCCCGAGCGACGCCCTCTCGCTCGCGATACGCCAACATGCCCCGCTCTACATTGAGGATGCGGTTCTCGAGCAGGCATCCTTCCCGTACATCAAGAAAGTCACCGTCGATAACGCTTCGGCGGAAAGGGAACTCGAAGAGTTCCATTCCTTCATAACGAACCTCGCACCAGATGACTTTGAAGAAGGAATTTAACTCAGCAATGAGGTTTCATTAACCACTAATCAATGAACTGACCTGCTGTTTCGTGATATAAAAAAGGGGATGTTTCACGTGAAACATCCCCTTTCAAAAACCCAGGATATAAGGAAGAGCTGAGTGTTTCTACTCCTCGGAAGCCTGCTCCTCAACGCTTTCCTCGAGGGGTTCTTCGTCCCCGGCAGCAGCCTCGTCATCCTTCCCGTTGCTTGAAATTGCGACAGCGGTGACGCCGTCGTCTTCCGCAACGTTCATCACGCGAACGCCCTGCGTCGAGCGACCAAGCTCGGAAATCCCCTCAACCGGCGTCCTCACAACCACGCCCTCCTCGGACATGATCATAATCTCGTCCTCGTTGGCGACGATCTTCATCGCCGCGAGGAGACCCTTCTTCTCAGTCATCGTAATCGTAAAGACGCCCTGGCCTCCGCGATGATGCGACGGGTATTCGTCGACGGGCGTGCGCTTGCCGTAGCCCTTTTCCGTGATGACGAAGAGGTCGGTGCCCTCTCGGGCGATTTCCATACCGAGCACCTTAGTTTCGGCAGGCACGTTCATGCCGCGAACACCCATGGTGCCGCGACCCATCGCGCGAACCTCGTCCTCGGGCCACATGATGGCCTTGCCGGCGCTAGAAACCATGATGACGTTTTCGCCCGATGCAACACGACGCACACTGATCAGCTTGTCTCCGTCTTTCAAGTTAATGGCGATAAGACCGTCGCGACGCGTGCGGTCGTATTGCTCCATGGAGGTCTTCTTCACCATGCCATGCTCGGTGGCAAACATCAGGTACTCGTCCTCGGGGAAATCCTTCGTCGCGATAACCGCACTGATGGTTTCCCCCTGCTCGAGCGGGAGCAGATTCACGATTGCACTGCCGCGCGCGTGGCGGGACGCCTCGGGCAACTCGTAGACTTTCAGACGATACACCTTGCCCTTGGTGCTGAAGAAAAGCATGTACGAATGCGTGGAGGCGACAAACAGATGCTCGACGTAATCGTTATCCTTGAGGTTCACGCCTTGCATGCCTTTGCCACCGCGCTTTTGCTGCCGATACGTCGCAACGGGAAGGCGCTTTACGTAGCCGGCCTTCGTCATCGTCACGACCATGCTCTCCTCGGCAATGAGATCCTCTACGTCGAGGTCCTTCGCCGCTTCGGAAAGCGTCGTCTTGCGGGCAGTACCGAACTTCTTCTTAATCTCGCCGAGCTCTTCCTTGATGATGTTGCGCACCAGCTGTGGGTCGGAAAGAACGCTCTTGAAGTAGGCGATCTTCTCACGCAGCTCCTGCAACTCGGCTTCAATTTTCTCGCGCTCCAAGCCGGTCAGGCGACGCAGGCGCATCTCGAGGATAGCGGCCGTCTGCTTGTCGGTCAGCCCGAAACGCTCGGTAAGACGCGAAGCAGCTTCCTTGTCGGTCTGCGATGAGCGGATGATATGGATGACCTCGTCGATGTTATCGAGGGCGACTACGTAACCTTCGAGGATATGGGCGCGCTCCTCGGCCTTCGCCAATTCATAGCGCGTACGGCGGACGATAACGTCTTCCTGATGGGCGATGTAGTAGTGCAGCATCTCCTTGAGGGACAAAACGCGCGGAACGCCGTCCACCAACGCAAGCATGATCACGCCGAAACCGACCTGCAGCTGCGTGTGCTTGTACAGCTTGTTCAGAACAACCTGCGGGATGGCGTCCTTCTTCAGCTCGATGATGATGTCGATGCCGTGGCGGTCGGCTCCGTCATGGATGTTCGAAATCTCGGGGAGCTTCTTGTCTCGAACGAGCTCGCCGAGCTTTTCGAGCAGGCGTTGACGGTTCACCTGGTAGGGAATCTCCGTCACGACGATCGAACTCTTGCCGTTCTTGCCCTCCTCGATCTTGCACTTCGCACGGATCGTCAAGCTGCCGCGGCCCGTTTCATACGCGTCGAGGATGCCCTTCTTGCCCATGATGATGCCGCCGGTCGGGAAATCGGGACCGGGGAGCGCCTTCATCAGCTCGGCGGTGGTCACGTCTGGGTTGTCGAGCATGAGGCACGTGGCGTCGATGGTCTCACCGAGATTATGTGGCGGAATGTTCGTCGCCATGCCGACGGCGATGCCGTTGCTGCCGTTCACCAGCAAGTTGGGAAAACGCGCGGGCAGGACCGTCGGCTCCTCAAGGCTTTCGTCGTAGTTGGGCTGGAAATCGACCGTTTCCTTGTCGAGGTCACGCAAAAGCTCCATCGCCGCTTTGTCCAAGCGAGCTTCGGTGTAACGCATTGCAGCCGCCGAGTCGCCGTCGATGGAGCCGAAGTTGCCATGGCCGTCAACCAGCGGGACGCGCATGCTGAACGGCTGGGCCAGGCGCACCATGGTGTCGTACACGGCGGAGTCACCGTGCGGATGATATTTACCGATAACGTCGCCGACGGTACGTGCCGACTTCATATGCGGGCGGTTCGGGGTGTAGCCCGACTCGTTCATGGCGTACAGAATACGGCGATGCACGGGCTTCAGACCGTCGCGGACGTCAGGCAGGGCGCGGCTGACGATGACGCTCATGGAATATTCCAAGAACGATGCAGCCATCTCCTTGCCAAGGTATGCCGCCTTGACGGTAGTACCCTCGCCTCCGTTGGCGCCCTCGATGATGGAGCCATGGGGGTTTGCAACCGTGGACATGTCGATCAAGGAGCGGGCTTTATCCTCTTCCGACACGATAGCCCCCGACCCTGCCGAGGAAGATTCACCGTCGGCCGCGTCGGCGACGCCATCTAAGTCGGCTTCGTCAGCATCCTCCTCAGCAGCGTCAACAAGTCTCTTGAGATCTTCCGGAAGCTCCTCGTCGCCCATGCCTTCGCGATTGTCAGTGTTATCTGCCATTCAATTCTCCTAAATGTCCAGGAAACGGACGTCGCGGGCGTGCTTCTGGATGAACTCTTTGCGCGGCTCCACCTGGTCGCCCATCAGCTCGCTCACGGCACGCTCCGCCTCGGCAGCATCGTCGATGCTCACCTGAAGAAGCGTGCGGGTAGCGGGCTCCATCGTGGTTTCCCAAAGCTGATCGGGGTCCATCTCGCCAAGACCCTTATAGCGCTGCACGTCGAACTTCTCGGAGCCGCCCATCGCCGCAAGCTCGGCGCTGAGGCTGTTCTCGTCATAGATGTAGCGCTCAATCTTCGTGGAGCGGGTGTTCTTCTTCTTCACGCCGTAAATGGGCGGGCAGGCGATGTAAACGTAGCCGCGGTTGATGAGTTCGGGCATGTAGCGATAGAAGAACGTCAGCAGAAGAATTCGAATATGGGCACCGTCAACGTCGGCATCGGTCATGATGATGATGCGATGGTAACGCGCCTGGTCGGCGTCGAAATCCTCGCCGATATTGGTGCCGATGGCCGTGATCAGCGAACTGATGGTGTCGCTCGAAAGAGCGCGATGCAAGCCCGCGCGCTCGACGTTCAAGATCTTGCCGCGCAGCGGCAGAATCGCCTGCGTCTTGCGATCGCGCGCCTGCTTGGCGCTGCCGCCTGCCGAGTCGCCCTCTACAATGAAGATTTCCGACTCTTCGGGCTTCTTCGAGGAGCAGTCGGCCAACTTTCCCGGCAGGGCGAACGAGTCGAGCACGTTCTTGCGGCGCGTCATTTCACGCGCTTTTCGCGCAGCCTCGCGGGCTTTAAGCGCCTGCGTCGCCTTGCCGATGATCTTCTTCGCCGGCGAGGGATTCTCCTCGAGATACTCGGCAAGGCCCTTCGTTACCGCATTCTGCACGAGCGGGCGGATCTCGGTGTTGCCGAGCTTCGTCTTCGTCTGTCCCTCGAACTGCGGGTCGTGCAACTTCACCGACACGACCGCCGCCAAACCCTCGCGAGTGTCGTCGCCGGAAAGGTTGCTGTCCTTCTCCTTCAGGATGCCCTTGCTGCGGGCATATTCGTTGATGGTGCGGGTCACGGCCTGCTTGAAGCCGTCGAGATGCGTGCCGCCCTCGTGCGTATTGATGTTGTTCGCAAACGCCATGACCGAATTAGAGGAATACGACGTCGACCACTGCATGGACACCTCAACGGTGCCGTCGGCGTTTTCCGCCTCGAAGTAAATGGGTTCGTTGAGCGCCTCGCGACCCTTGTTGAGGAACTTGACGAAGTCGATGATGCCGCCCTGCGCCTCGAACACCTCGGTGCGCACCTCGCTAGCAGCATCTCCGGCGATGGCGTTCGCGTCGGCACGCTCATCATGCAGCGTGATTTTCAGGCCTTTGTTCAAAAAAGCCATCTCACGGAAGCGGGAAGCTAAGGTGTCATAATCATAGATCGTCGTCTCGGTGAAGATTTCCGGGTCGGGCCAGAAGGTCACTCGCGTGCCGGTCCTGTCCGCAGGGCCGATCTCGTGGAGCTTCGTCTTCGTCTTGCCGTGGTCGAAATCGATTTCGTATTCCTTGCCGTCTCGACGCACGTTCACCTGAACGCGGGTGGACAGGGCATTCACCACGGAAACGCCGACGCCGTGCAGGCCGCCGGACACCTTGTAGCCCTCGCCGCCGAACTTGCCGCCCGCATGGAGGATGGTCAGAACGACCTCGACCGTGGGAATTTTCTCCTTCGGGTGCAAATCGACGGGAATTCCACGGCCATCGTCGTCAACGGTAATGGAGTTGTCGGGGTGGATCCACACCTCGATCTGTTTGCAGTATCCGGCCAGGGCCTCGTCCACCGCATTGTCCACAACCTCGTAGACCAGGTGGTGCAGGCCGCGGGGACCGGTCGAGCCGATATACATGCCAGGACGCTTCCGGACTGCCTCCAAGCCCTCGAGAACCTGGATATCCGAGCCGTCGTAATGATCAGGTTTAGCTGCCACTGACACGCTCCTTCATGATTCGTCATCCAATACATATCAATGTATTAGTGTATCACACAGGATGCCGTATCCCGTCGCTTCATAGCCTCTACAGCCCACCAGACGCCATCTAAGGCCCTGTTTTTAACTTTTACGCTACTTTTCCTGTTCGGGAATCATAACGGCTTCGAATTCGCGTCGAGAGCCTTCAATATCGACTCACGCAGAGCAGCCGGCTTGACGGTAGCCGCCTGCTCCCTCAAGCGACTCGCGGCTTCGGCGTCTATCTGCGGCTCCGGGCGGCTTGTCGAGGGGGCGACTGCCGACGAGAATGCCTCCGTTTCCTCCCTATAGGGGTGCCGGCGAAGCATGTCGCGCCGAGACGCCTTAATGGAGAAGACGTCCACACGCTCGCCTTGCTCGTTCAGCCTCATCTTTAGAAATTCCTGCCGGGCATCGATGTCGGAGCGAACCATGGCATCGTCGGAGTACACGACCAGAAGCGTGCGGCCTTTGCCGACCTTCGCCGCAGCCGGATCATCCGTCTTCTCAGGACTGACGATATACACCGCATTCGTGTGATCGAGAATCAGACAGGCTGCATCACGATACACCGACTCGACGGCACACTTCCACCGAACATGCACCTCGGCAACGCGCTGCGCACGCGCCGCCTGCGGGTCCGCCCCTCCGAGAGCTTGAAGCATCGAGCCGAGGGCGGAGGCGAGCGACGTCTGTCCCACCCTCTCCGTTTTCCGCTTGCCGGTTCCCCTTAAGCTCATGCAACCTCTCCGCCTTTCTTGGTGCCGAGGCGCATCGGAAGCTCGACGATGCGCGCCGATGAGAGCAGATCATCGTCGAAGTAAGCGAGATTCGCCGTCGTGACGAATGTCTGAATGTCCCCCGAAACGAACCGAACCAGCGCGCGGCGCCGCGTCTCGTCCAGCTCGCTCATCACGTCGTCGAGCAAAAGAACGGGATTTTGCCCGAGGATATCGCGCAGCAGGGAAACCTCTGCAAGCTTGAATGCCAGGACCAAGGAGCGCTGCTGCCCCTGGCTGCCGAACACCCCGGCAAGCCGGCCGTCGATGAAAAACTCGATGCGGTCGGCATGCGGCCCGATCAGGCTCCTCTTCCGCGCGCATTCCCTATCCAGATTCGAGCAAAGCGCCTCAGACATCGCGGCCCGCGCGTCGTCTCGGCCTATCGTCTCCCCTTCTTCAAGATATTCGCCTTCCGCAAGCCAAGAGGGGGCATAACGCGCCTGGAGACACTCGCCGCGGCCGGCGATATCGGCGTAGTAGCTTGACATGTACCGAGCAAGCTTCGCGAACAGCGCGGCCCGGTAACACACGAGCTGGGCCCCGCAGGTTACCATCAATTCGTTGACGCTCTCAAGCAGCAACCGATCGGATTCATCCTTGAGCAAGGCGTTCTTCTGCCGCAGCACCTTGTCGAAATCCCTGCGGATAAGATAATGGTTGCGCGAAAGCTGCGAGCCCACCTCATCAAGCGCGTTGCGTCGAATAGTCATGGCGCCCTTCGCTAGCGCGAGATCGTCGGGCGTGAAGGCGACAGAGGGCAGCAAACCCTTCAAGTCCGCCGCCCGCTTCGCCTTTCCGTTCAAAGAAAACGTGCGCTTCCCTTCGGCTACCACCGACATGAAATCGAGCTGCCGGCTCTCGTCCTCGGCGCGCATTCGCAGGTTTGCAACCCGCGCCCCCTCGCGCACGAGCTGCAAACCGGTCGGATGCCTGAAGGACGTTTGAGCCGTGAGCAGCTGCACGCCCTCAACGATATTGGTCTTGCCGATCGCGTTCGGGCCGACAAACACCGTCAAAGGTCCGATGCCATCAAGCTCGAACCGCTCGTAGTTACGGAAATCAGCAAACGATATATGCGTTATAGCCAAGCCCACGGATGCGCGACGCCGTCCCCTAAGAGATGCGGACAGGCATGACGAGGTACAGGAAGTTTTCACCCTCACCCGACTTGAAGATGCCCGGTTTCATGCCCGATTGGACTTCAAGATACACGTCGTCGGTAGCAACCGAGCCCAAACCATCAAGCACATAGGCGTAATTGAAGGCGATTTCGACGCTCTCGCCCTCGCCCGAGCACGAAATGGTCTCCTGCGCCGAACCGACGTCTTGAGCCGCGGCCGAGAGTTGGATGCTCTGGCTGGCCGTGTCGATGGAGAACTTCACCGGAGAGCTTTGTTGGCCGAGAATGGACGTACGTTTAACGCCCGACACCAGGTGGCCGAGATTGATTTTCACGCGCGTCGCATACGAATCGGGAAGAAGCTGGCGGTAGTTCGGGAAGTTCCCCTCGATGCGACGGTTGATGAACACGGTGTCCTGGTAGGTCACCACGATCTGGTTTTCAGCGAGCGCAATGGAGATATCGCTGTCAGTGCGGGAAAGGGAGGCGAGCTCCTGCAGGAACGATCCAGCGATAACCGCCTGAAAACCTTCCGCAGCAGGCTCGGTAAGCGTCGTTTCGGTAATGGCGAGACGGTAAGAGTCCGTCGCGACCATCTTCAGCGTCTGGCCCTCGAGGGTGATGAGTACGCCGGTCAGGATGGCGCGGCTTTCGTCCTTCGACACGACGCGCGCCACGCGCTTGACCATCGAAGAAAATTGAGAGAACGGGATGGAGATGCGCTGCTGCGTATCGACATGAGGGAATCCCGGAAAGTCTTCCGCATCGAGCGTTTTAATCGAGAAGGACGAGGTGTCGCAGGTTATGATCGCTGATTCCTCGTTCGCGTCGACGTGCACGGCGGCATCGGGGAGATTCTTAACAATGTCGTTGATCAGCTTGCCGGGGAATACCGCTTTACCCTCTTCTTCGACGAGGGCGGGCACGGTGTATTGGATCGAAAGCTCCAAGTCCGTTGCCTGCATCGTGATGTGGTCGGCTTCTGCTTGCATATAGATACCGGAGAGGATAGGGAGCGTTGAGCGCGTTGCAATGCCTTTAAGCACTACTGCTATCGCGTTTTGCAATTCGCTTTGATTGATGCTGAATTTCATGCAGCCCTCTTTCTGTTCAGTGTTCCTGCTTATCTTCTTGTTCTTCTTTATATAGTACTTGTTTTAATAGTCGTCATAATAAGCACGGTTGAAATGTTAGGAACCGTCGTTTCACCACGTCATTGCTGAAAAAGAATTCTTTCGACCTTGTGCGTATCCTGCGCTTTGCTTCCACCGTGTTTATTGCTTTTGTTATCTTTCCCCCGTCCTTGTTGGGTTTCCCTCAATCGGTCAAGATGTTTTGCTCCGTTTTTCTTCAATGGCCGTCTGCGGTGTTTCACGTGAAACATTCGAGACTGAATTCCTACATGTCTCGAATCTGCTGCTTCAACGCTTCCACTTCTTCCCGGAGAACCCGGTTCTCCCTCATCTTCTCCTCGATGTTCCTGACCGAGTACATGGCCGTCGAGTGATCGCGGTTGAACTTCTTTCCGATATCCTCGTAGGGGATATCGAGTAAATCGCGGCAGAGGAAGATGGCAACCTGGCGTGCATGGGTGATGTTGCGCGCCCTTTTAGAGCCGACGATATCCGTGTGGCTGATCTTGAAGAATTGCTCGGCTTCCTTCTGGATATCCTCTACTGTCAGTCGCTTGCTCGGTCCTCCCGAGAAATGATTCTCCAGCAGCGCCCGCACATCCGCCACAGTGAAGTTCGGCTGGTTGGTGTATTGGATTTGCCAGATAACCTTTGTTACCGCGCTCTTGAGCTCCCTGACATTGGAACTCGAATTCTCTGCGATGTACATCTGGATTTCGGGCGGTATATCGATGCCGGGCATCCCCCCGGTGCTCTTGCAGTCGTCGATGTATCCCTTCACGATTCCGAGTTTCGTCTCTATCTCGGGCGGCTGGATATCCATGGTGCCGCCGGAGTTGAAGCGAGTCTTGTAGCGCTCGTCAATGTCGATGTTGCTCGGCGCGCGATCGGCCGACAGCACAACCTGCTTGCCTTGGCTCGTAAGCTTGTTGAAGATATCGAAAACAATGTTGAGCGTCGCCTTCTTTCCCTGCAAGGACTGAACGTCGTCGATGAGGAGAACGTCGGCGTCCTCGTAGCGTTTCTGGAAGGTTCTGAAGCTCGCCTTATCCTTGTCGTGCTCGGCCACGGCGTTTGAGTAGTCGTTTGTAATTTCGTTTGCGTCGACGTAGACAACCTTGAGGGTCGGCGTGTTGCGGTTGATATAGTTTTGAATGGAGCGCAGCAGATGCGTTTTTCCCAATCCCGATTTACCATACAGGAACAAGGGGTTGAGCGGTGTTTTCCCGGGCGCTTCGGCGACGCTTACCGCCATCGAGTAAGCCATCCTGTTCGAGTCCCCCACCACGAAGCTCTCAAAGGAGAAGCTCGAAAGTGAACTGGTGTCTCCCTTTGCAGCTGGGTTCGTTTCATTGATGGGTTGTTCCTCCGGGGTCATGTCCGCGCCCGCCGATTTGTCTGTAGGTGCTATACTGGATTCAGCCTGAGTGTCTGCGGGCCGGCTCGGCAACTCTCGCTCAGCCGTCGCTTCGATGGGGCTTGTTGCCACGTCCGGAGTTTCATTTGGCTGGATTGCAGGGCTGGTGGGCGCAGGCATTGATGGTTGCGCGGCCGTGCTAGCCGCGCTACCTGCGGGTTGCTGCGCCGCGACGGGGGGCCTTGCCGGCTGGGGAGCTTGCGCTGGCATGGCGTATGCCTCGATGCCCACTTCAAACGGCATTCCGCAGATTTCCTCGAGCGCCATTTTGATGTAGGTGATGTAGTGACGCTCGATCCACGTTTTGATGAAGTCGGTATCCGCGGTCAGCATGATGAAGCCCACGGAATCTATGCTGGCTGCTTGCGGATGCAGCCGCGAAAAGAAGGCGTCGACTTGGTTCTTGTCGATGTTGTCGTACTGCTTGATGCGCGCGCAGACGCTGGCCCATAGCTGTTCGGTCTCTTCGCTGTCCATCACATTCCTCCGCTGCTTGCTCGCCTCGTGCGCTTACGTAATTCGTGCTTCCTGCCCGGTTTTCCACCATGATATTTCACCTTTGGGCGCTTTTGTGGAAAACGTTAAATTTGCTGTGCCGCCTGTGCTCCCATATCGGTTAAAACAGACTTTTTATCAGGCGTTTTGGTAACAAATCCATTCTTTTCGAGCTTCTCTAGACGCTGATAAATCGTCGATGTTGCCATGCCTGTCAGATGATTGAGGTCGGTTACCCCCAAAGCGCCGCTGCCCGCAATCGCCTTGAGAATCGTGCGTTCTTTGTCATTGAGGCCGGAAATCGCCTGCTGCAGGTTGTGGCCTTGCTGATAGATCCCCTGTGGCTGCTGCTGGTAGGCTTGCTGCGGGTATGCCGGCTGCATTTGTTGCATCGGCTGTTGCATCGGCGCACCCATGGGAGCCGGTGCGATGCCGGGCACCTGCTGCGGATAGTACGTTTCGGCGCCATAGGGCTGTGCCGCCGGCATTCCCCATGCTTGCGGTTGAGGTGCTTGTTGCTGGTATGCGCCCCATGTTTGCTGCGGTTGGCCTTGCGTGCCCGGGTAGCCTCGGTTTGGATAAGGGTTGGCGGGCTGCGCGTAGCCGTAGCCTGCCGTGCCTTGATTATTAACGAACGGCTGGGAACCACCTGTCACCTCTTGTGGAGCGTGAGCTGTGTATTCCCCCTGTTCGCCGTCGCGTCCCTCAGGCTCGCTGTATGCACTGATCGTGACGACGGAGCCTGTGCCGAGGTTGTCTTCGATCGTTATGGTGCCGTGCGTGAACTCCAGATACTCCTTCACGATGGGCAAACCCGACCCGACGCCCCTGATATAGCTTTTCATCGGCTCGGTTGCCGAGCTGAAGCCGGGGAGCTGGGCCCTGTCCTTCCAGGGGATGCCCGGCCCCTGATCGGCGAACCTCACCGTGTTGCCCCCATCGAGGATTGAGACGGTCGCTTCCTTGAACCGTGCATGGATGAAGTTTTCCGACACTTCCCGGATCACCGTATAGGGAATCGTCCCTCCGGCTTCCCGCGCCTGCTCGTACACGTACGATGCGAGCTTCTCTATGAACTCGCCCGTCGGCGCCGGCTCGACGATGGTGACGCGGGGTGCGCTCAGGAGATCGTCGTATAAAGCTATGCGCGCGACGCTGTTCACATGGGTGAAGTCGTACCCGTCTTCATTTTCATACGATGAATTGTCGGGATTATTCGTATCCATCTGGTGTTTTACAGCCTTTCCCGTTCTTTCTTTCGCAAGTTTTGCACAATTTCCGGAAAACTTTCTGAAAAGTGTACCTTCTTTTCACTCTCGGTGCCATGAATTTAGGTGAAATACCGTATCGAAGGCGGTTAATTCATTCGAGCTTACATAGTTTTCCATAAGGTTGTCCTCGTGTTTCCGCTTAGTTTTCCACTTTTCGTTCGTAAATTGTTGAAAACTATGAAAACCGATATGAATCTGCGATGTTCGCAGCGCCTGATTTCTGGAGTACCGTTAAAAACGGGGACCAAGGCGGGGCTCTTCCGGGGACCCTGCGGCTGTCGCTGCAATCGGGTTGGTGGAAATAGTTGAAAGACTCGATGGGCACGGAAGCTGGTCGTTATAAAAAAGTTTTTTCCACTACAAAACTTAAAAGCGCAGGTCAAAAGCGTTGTTAATTGATTGGTGTCTTGAAATGCGCAGGTGAGACGCTTGCCCGCGGCGGCGTTTTTCATCTTGACTTTTGACAACGAACGGTGTTTTCCACAGGCCGTCATACATGAATGCTTGAGTTTTCAACATTTTCCACAATGAAGTTAACCATATCGGGAGGTTTCAGCGCGCCGGGGCCTGCAAGTATGTTGAGAGCAAATTTGCCGACCCTGGGAAAACTATGGCTTGTGGGTATGCGCTCCGAGACCCTATCTATAGTGGCTCACCTGCGAAAATGTGATAATCTTGTGCGATGGTCGAAAAAATGCAGGTCAATGGTATGCATCCGAATCCAGCGCAGGATATACTCAGCAAGTTGCTCTAAACCACGAAAGGGAAACGATATGAAGCGCACCTATCAACCTAACACTCGTAAGCGTGCCAAGTGCCACGGCTTCCGTGCCCGCATGGCTACCAAGGGCGGCCGCAAGGTTCTCGCCGCTCGTCGTGCTAAGGGTCGTAAGCGTCTCTGCGTGTAAAGAGACTGGGATTGGAGACGATAAAGTCCCGCGAGGACATCTCCGATCTGTTCTCTAGCGGAAAGCGCGTACGTACACCGTACCTTACGCTCATAGTGTTACCAGCGAAGCAGCACGACCGTTCAGGTCGTGTTGCTTTTATTGCGGGTAAAAAATCGGGCAATGCGGTATGGCGCAACAGCGCAAAGCGACGCATGAGGGCGATCTGCCGCGAACTACAAGGTCCTTACCAGGGCTTCGATATGATATTTCTTGCGAAGTCGGGTATCTGCGATACCAAGTATAGTAAAGTGCTCTCGTCGTGCGACGATGCCTTGAAGCGCATTGGGGTTCGATAGGCTTTGGCTGAGATGAGGAAAGTGCTGAAGAGCATCCCCTGTAAAGTGGCGGTGTTCCTCATCATGTTCTACAGAGCAGCTATTTCCCCTATGTTCCCTTCATGCTGCCGATTCACGCCAACGTGTTCGGAGTATGGGCTCATCGCATTGCGAAAGTACGGCTTTGTCAAAGGCTTGAAACTGACGACTAAGCGTATTCTACGATGTCGACCTGGGGGGCCGCATGGCTATGACCCCGTTCCCTAAGGGGGCGCGGGCGAGCCGGCGGCTTCCTTCATCATAAGGAAGGATTCATACACCATGTGGGATGTATTCAAGAATTGGATCTTCGACGTCATCCAGTTCTTCTTCGACTTCTGCCAGGACTGGGGTTTGGCGATCATTCTCGTCACTATCATCTTCCGCCTGATCATCTCGCCTTTGATGCATAAGCAGACGAAGTCTTCGTATCAGATGCAGAAGGTTCAGCCTCTGATGAAGGAGATTCAGGACAAGTATGCGGATGACCCCACCCGCATGCAGGAAGAGATGCAGAAGCTGTATGCCGAGGCGAAGTTCAACCCCCTCGCCGGTTGCTTGCCGATGCTGCTGCAGATGCCTATCTTCATTGCCCTGTTCCAGGTTCTTCGCGAGATGCCGAACTATCTTGGCGACAACGCGAACTATCAGTTCTACAACCTCGTTCCCAACCTGGTCATGACGCCCGCTGACGCGTTTGCTCAGGGCTTCGGCACGTTTATCCCCTACCTTATCCTGATGGTCGTGTTCGCTGGTGCGACGTTTTTGCCGATGGTCCTCATGCAGATGGGGCAGAAGGATAATCCGCAGCGCAACCAGACGCTGATGATGTCCGGTATCATGAGTTTGTTCATGCTCTGGATCAGTTGGGGATCCCCGGCCGGCGTTCTTCTGTTCTGGGGTGTGTCATCGCTCATCGGCGTTGCCCAGCAGCAGGTTTCCATGCGCATCATGAAGAAGCGCGATGCCGAGAAGGAGGACACGATCGAGGTCAAGCCAATCGAGGTCGAGGTCACCCGCAAGGCAAAGAAGCCGCGTCCCAAGAAAAAGGACACCACGAAGCGCAAGTAAGCTCATGGGCGATGCCTTTGCATCGCCCATTGTTGTATACCGTTCTAAGGAGCTGTTATGGCTGAAGAGGAAATTGTTGAGCAGGTCGAAGAGGCGCCCGAGGGCGTTCAGGAATCGAACGAGCTGACCGACGAGGACATCGACCGCATTGCGGATACCGCAATTGCCACGCTGCAGGACATTCTGAAGCACTTCGATGTCGGTGAAGTCACTATTGACGAGTATGAAGGCGACGAAGGCGAGTTGATTCTCGACATCACCGGCGATGATCTCGCCGTGCTTATCGGCCGTCATGGCAAGACGCTCGATGCGCTTCAGTTCCTGGTATCTGCTATCACGGTTCGGACGATGGGTTTCCGCTACCCCGTTATCGTCGATGTCGAGGGCTACAAGGGCCGTCAGCGTGAGAAGCTTGAGTCTATCGCGCACAATGCCGCGAACAAGGCTGCACGCCAGAATCACAGCGTAAAGCTTCGTCCGATGACCCCGTATGAGCGCCGCATCGTCCATATTGCCCTGCGCAACGACGAACGCGTTGAGACAGCTTCCGAAGGCGAGGGTTCCGCTCGTCACGTTGTGGTGCTCCCCCTGTAGAGTGTCGCCGCTTACCTGTAAGGGCCGCGTCGGTTCGGAAACCGGCGCGGCCCTTTTTGTTTTATCTGAATCTTCATGGCTCGAATGTTGGGTGCGCCTGTTTTAATCGGTAGAGTATGTTTCACGTGAAACAGTGTTAGGAGTATCCGATCTATGCATGATGAACTTCTCGAGAAGCATCTACAGCTGGTTATAGAAGCAAACAAGACTACGAACATCACTAGAATTGATTCATGGGAAGATGGGATGCTGCTGCATGTGAAGGATTCCCTTCTAGGCCTAAAGGCTCTCAAGGCTTGCCCCGAAGGCAAATATGCCGATATTGGATCCGGCGCTGGCTATCCTGGCCTGCCATTGGCTATTAAAACCCAGCGTCCGACGGTTCTGGTCGATTCCGTTACGAAGAAAGTTCGGATACTCGACGGCTTCATTGAAGAGCTTGGTCTTGCGAACGTCGAGACGTATGCGGGACGTATTGAAGATTTCGGCCGAGAACACGCTGGAGAGTTTTCTGCGGTGTCTGCGCGCGCCCTTTCCAAGCTGTCCGTTCTGCTTGAGCTCGCTTCTCCGCTTTTGAAAAAGGGCGGTCGTTTGATTTGTTTTAAAGCGAATGTCGAGCAAGGCGAGTTTGATCATGCCTTGGTTGTTGCCAAGCAGGTTGGCATGGAGCTTGTTGATGACGAGACCTTCGAGATGGAGGGGTATGTGCGACGCATCCTTTGCTATGAAAAGGTTTCGAAACCGTCTTTGAAGCTCCCGAGGCGTACCGGGTTAGCTCAGCGTAAGCCTTTGTAGGGAAACGAGTGGATACAGGCGAAGGGTTGCTGCAAGGTGTACGCAGCTTGCATGCAAGGTCGCAGGTGTATCGTGCTTGATTGAAGGTGCGCTTTTCTGGTAGGAACACCGTATTCAAAACACGGTATACTTAAAACGATTATCTGAAAGGGGGTTCCCGTGGGATTCTTTGACGGTTTCCGCAAGGAGAAGAAGAACACCGAACCGATACAGCAAGAGCAAGAGCGCGCTCGCGAAAATGAGATAGAGGACGAGATCGCCATCGACCACATTGAGGTTGTCGAACGCGAAGCTCAGCCCGAAGAGCCTGTTGAGGAGATGCCCGTCATCGAATCCGTTCCGCTGAAGTCGTATAAGGACAAGGCGCCGGTGACCCATGTGATTGGTCAGACGAAGATCTTGGCCATCATCAATCAGAAGGGCGGCGTCGGCAAATCGACGACTGCTATCAACCTTTCCGCAGCGCTCGGTGAGCTTGGCAAGCAGGTTCTTCTTGTCGACTTGGACCCCCAGGGTAATTCCTCGAGTGGCCTCGGGATCGAAAAGAGTCGCGTGGACAACTGCATCTACGACGTGCTTTTGAATGATGTCTCCATCGAGGACGTCATCATTCCGGATGTCTGCGAGGGGCTTGATGTGGTTCCGGCTACCATCAACCTTGCAGGTGCGGAGGTTGAGCTTGTTTCCGAAATGGCGCGAGAGAATCGTCTTAAGGACGCCGTTGGAAGCCTTCGTGGCAGGTATGACTATATCTTCATTGACTGCCCTCCGTCGCTCGGCTTGTTGACAATCAATGCCCTTGTTGCCGCCGACAAGCTTCTCATTCCTATCCAGTGCGAGTTCTACGCACTGGAAGGTGTGACAAAACTTCTTGATTCAATGAAACGTGTCAAAACCCGTCTTAATCCGACGCTCGATATCTTCGGCGTGCTCATGACGATGTATGACGGACGAACGACGCTTTCCCGTCAGGTTGTGAACGAGGTTCGCGGTTATTTCAATCGGTTGGTGTTCGAAACGCTCATTCCTCGTACCGTGAAGCTTTCCGAAGCCCCAAGCTATGGACAGCCCATCAACCTGTACGACCCGACTGGAAAAGGCGCCCAAGCGTATATGGACCTTGCAAAGGAAGTGATCGCTCGTGGCTAAAAATGGACGAAGCGGCCTCGGCCGTGGTTTGAATTCTCTTCTCAGTGGTTCGTATGAGGAAGCGATTCCTCCTGAGGAGACCCCGCAGCGGGTAACGGTTTCCGCCGATCCCGTACCCACCCCTGCTCCTGCGCGTTCGGTGGTGCGCGAGGAACGCAAGGAAACGCCATCGAAGGTAATGAGCGAGCAGGAGCCCGAATCGATTGCCGATGATGGCGGTATGGTCACCATCAAAGGTGTGGTGGAGCGTGAGGCGCGCCCTCAGCCCTCTCCCGCCGCTCCCGAGGTTAAGCCTGCCGCGGTTTCGGTGGAACAGGTTTCTAATGAGGTTGCCGTCGACCGCATTTGCCCGAATCCCGACCAGCCGCGCACCAACTTCAAGCGTGAAGAGCTTGAGGAGCTTGCCGCATCCATTCGCAAGGATGGCTTGTTGCAGCCCATTGTCGTGCGTGCCATGTCGGATGGGACGTATCAGATCATTGCCGGCGAGCGCCGTTGGCAGGCTTCCAAGATTGCCGGTCTTGAGAAGGTTCCCGTCACGGTGAAGGAAGCCGACGATGACAAAGCTCTTGAGCTTGCGCTGATTGAGAACATCCAGCGTTCGGACCTGAATCCGATTGAAGAAGCGTATGGTTATCGTCGCATGATGGAACGCCTGAACATGACGCAGGCGGAAGTTGCTCAGGCGATGTCGAAGGGTCGCTCAACGGTGGCTAACGCGTTGCGTCTACTCGAACTTCCCGAAGAGGCGCAGCAGCTGCTTTTTGAGGAGAAGATTTCTGCCGGCCATGCGAGGGCGATTCTTTCGATTCCGACGAAAGAAGGTCGCGATCGTCTGACGAAGAAGTTGATCGAGGAAAAGCTCAGCGTGCGTGAGGCTGAGTCTTTGGCTCGACTGTTCTCGGGAAAGAAAAGCGATAACGCTAAGCCGCGTACCCCGGTACCGAAGGAGTACAAGAAGGTTGCGCGGACGCTGAAGGATGTGCTCGATACCAACGTGCGCGTGAAATCCCTGAACGGCAAGAATAAGATCGAAATCGAATTCAAGGACGAAGAGGACCTCGAGCGTTTATTCAAAGGCATACTCGCATCTAACCTTGCATAGAGTGACATAATATTAAACCGACGAAAGAACGCCACCCGATTGATGATCGGGTGGCGTTCTTTCGTCCTTATTGGTTCGTGAAGGTTCTCCGCTACACTCGTTGTTTCGAATACGTGTTCTTCAGCTGGCCGCAGGCTCCGGCGATGTCGGATCCTCGCGAGTCCCTCAGCGTGGCCTCAATGCCGACTTTGTTTGCGGTCGCAATCCACTCGTTGACGGTTTTCGAATCGCTTGGCTTGAGCGGCGATCCCGGAACGGAGTTAATGGGGATGAAATTGATATGGCAGAGCAGGCCTTCGCAGAAGGCAAGCAGTGCTTGCAAATCTCGAGGCGTGTCGTTTACGCCTTTGATCATGATGTATTCGAACGTGACTCGACGGTTTGTTTTCGTGATATAGCGCTCGAGGTGCTCTTTGAGCTTGTCGAGAGGAAATGTACTCGTTTTAGGCATCAGCTCAAGACGGGTGTCCTGTCGTGCTGAATGAAGAGAAACCGCGAGAGTGAATTGTTCCGGCTCGTCGGCAAATGCGTCGATACCGGGAATCACTCCGCACGTGGATACGCATATGTGGCGCGCGCCGATGCCGAGCCCTTTCGGGTGGTTGATGATGTGGAGAGCTGCGATGACGTTGCTGTAGTTTAGGAACGGTTCCCCCTGACCCATTCCGACGACGTTCGTGACGCGTTTGCTCATCTGTCGCTGCACGACGAGAATCTGGTCGACGATTTCCCCTGGCAAGAGGTTTCTCGTAAGCCCCTCTTTTCCCGTGGCGCAGAAGGAGCACTCCATGGGGCATCCGGCCTGTGTTGAGAAGCAGACCGTAAGCCTGTCGCCGCCCTTTGAAGGGATGGCCACCGTTTCGACAACAACCCCATCATGATAGGAGAGGAGGTATTTACGCGTACCGTCGCTCGATATCGCTTCCTCGAGAATGGAGGGGACATGTAAAGGGTGCTTTGAGGCCAGCTCCTCGCGCAGTGCGGCGGGAAGATTGGTCATCTCATCGTAGCTTTGCGCGCCCTTACCATACAGCCATTCGAAGAGCTGCTTTGAACGAAATGCCGGTTGCCTAAGTTCCTTGAGACATGTAGCAAGTTCGTCATACGAGTATGTTTTAATTGGTTCATTCATAGGCGGCATTATACCTGTTTCACGTGAAACAATTGCGTGAGCAAGTCATAGCGAAAAGCCGTATACGAGGGTTTGCTATACTGCAGGCAACGTTATCCGAGAGAAAGAGGAACGCATGGCAGCTCTCGATCCTTCCCAATGTCGAGTTGCCCTTCTTGCTGGAGGGAAAAGCAATGAGCGCGAGATTTCCCTTGCTTCTGGCAAAGGGGCTAAAGAGGCGCTTGAGACTGCTGGTTTTCCCGTCACCGTAATCGATCCTGCAAATAAAGAGGATTTGAAAAGGCTCATCGATGAGCCTTTCGATGTCGCTTTCCTTTGCATGCATGGCAAGTTTGGCGAGGATGGAACCATTCAGGGTCTGCTTGATGTCCTGAGCATTCCATATACGTGCTCGGGCGTTTGGTCGAGCGCTCTTGCGATGGACAAGTCGAAGACCAAGGTGTTCTATGAGCGCAATGGCGTTCCCACTCCCCCATCTCTGACCGTATTCAGCAACGACTTCGTTAACGTTGCCGACGTTGTTGACAAGCTCGGGAGCAAGGTCGTTGTCAAGCCTGCGACTGAGGGAAGCGCCATCGGGGTCTTCATTGTTGAAGGCGAGGAGGAAATCTCGAATGCGCTTCAGAAGGCATTCGAGATTGATTCCGAGGTGCTGATTGAGCGCTACATCAAGGGCCGTGAATTTACCGTAGCGGTATTGGGGAACGAGGATGCGGTCGCGTTCCCGGTTATCGAGATCGTGCCGAAGAGCGATTTCTATGATTTCGAATCGAAATATGCCGTTGGCGGTTCGCAGCATATCTGCCCGGCGCATATTCCTGATGATGTTGCAAATCGTCTGAAGGGTGCAGCGGTTGCGGCTCATAAGGCGCTTTCCTGCAGCGGGACATCCCGTTCGGATTTCCTGATGGAAGAAGACGGAACGTTCTGGGTGCTCGAAACGAATACCATACCCGGCATGACGGCAACATCGCTTCTTCCCGATGCGGCGAAGGCTGCAGGGGTGACGTTTCCTGAGCTGTGTACGAAGCTCGTCGAGTATGCGTTGGCGGAGCAGACCTACTAGGGAAGCAAGTCGACAGCATGGAGTGAAATCTAGAAGGGGCGCTGCTTTTTGTCAGCACCCCTTCTAGATTTGTGAGTGGTGGTTTGGTGCTTGATAGCGGTTGTTTAAATTAGAAGACTCCGCAGGATTTTAAGCCGAAAAGTATGGCTGCAATCAAGGCGAGAAGGAAAATCCAACTAATTGCATAGCAGCCTTTGTTCCCCGCGCGTCCTTGCTGCACCATGCCGTCCATGAAGCCGCATTGCTTCTTCAGAATGACCGTGTGCTTGTTCTTCTCGGGCAGTGGGGATCGGTCGGAAGGCTGCCAGGCACCCTTCGATTCAATCACGTTGCTTACCGCCTGGGTCGAAAGGTCGATGCGGGGCCGTATGCCGCGACCGAGCATCTTGGAAACCGTATCGGCGAACGATGAGAAGGCATCATCATAGTTCGGGGCATAGCAGATCAAAGCGATCTGCCCCCAGTAATGACCAGGCTCGGGTTCGTCAGTGAAAGCAACAAAGGCGAGCATGGCCTTGAGGGTCCATCCGCGTACGGTGAGAACGTTCAGCTTGTTCGAGATGCGCTGATCCAGATAGCCGATGTCGGCACCGTAGGGATTAACCAGCCAGGCCCGCGTAAGTCCCTCGTGTGGACGGAATTGCACTTCAAGATATTCGCCGATGATGCAATCGGATCCGAGGAGGATCGCGGCATCTTTCTTGCTGGCCGTTTCGAATCGAGCGTATGTGCCGAAATAACAGTCTTCAGCCATTGTTTCTCCTTTTGCGGTGAACCGAGACAGCAGCCTACCATAAACACGGAAAACGTGAGGGGTTGGAAAGCTTGATTCCAATCTGACATACAATAATAAGGTTGCAATGGCATGGGGCGAACGTAAATGGTTCGCGACACGGATATATGGAGTGCAGACGTGCAAGATAACCTGCTTTCATTCATATGCGATGGAACTCCCGAAGAGATAATCGAGCGCTACGAGGCATTGCCCGTTATCGCTCAGCAGTCGGATTTCGGGAGCTTGGATCGTAATATCGTGGTGATCGATACTGAAACGACGGGCTTTTCGTTCAATCATGACGAGCTGACGCAAATCGCTGCAGCGCGTATGGATTGCGGGAAGATTGTCGATTGGTACGTAACGTTCGTGAATCCCGGCAAGCCTATTCCCGATGAAGTGGCGCACCTAACCAATATCCATGACGAAGATGTTGCCGACGCCCCGACTCCAGGCGAGGCGCTTGCGGGGTTAGCTGCGTTCGTCGGTGACGCAAAAGTGGTTGCCCATAACGCAAACTTTGATAAGACGTTCACGACGCGTCATCCCGAAGGCTATCCGCTGAATCAGAATACGTGGATCGATTCTCTGGATATGGCGAGGATTGCTCTTCCGCGGTTGAAATCCCATCGCCTTATCGACCTCGTGAAGGCGTTTGGCGCTCCGGTGTCGACGCATAGGGCTGACGACGACGTGGCGGCAACCTGTGCGATATTCCGCATTCTGTTGGCTGCCGTATCCCAGATGCCGCTTCCCCTTGTCGCGAAGATCGCTTCGCTTACCACCTCTGAGGAATGGCCGACGCAGGTCGTATTCGATCATTTCGTTCGCGCGGCCGAGGAACCTTCCGTCGAAGAAGAGACAGCTGGAAAAGGCTGCGCAGAGGAAGGGGTTTTGGCGGACTTCGAGACCGCCTCTGGTCAGCTTGGGTGGGCTGTCTCCCCGCTGGATTTGTTCTCGATGAGTAGCCTCAGGCGGGATCGTCTTCGCAAGATTGAGAACAGGCCGAAGCGCGATGCGGAGACGATAAGCTCGGATCCAATGCAGCATCTGGCGATACCGTCGAGCGAGACCGTGAGCCAGGCGTTTACGGAAGAGGGCTTGGTGGGTAATCTGTATGCCTCGTATGAGCCGCGCAAGGAACAGCAGTGCATGAGCCTTGCTGTCCGTGATGCGATGGATGCGGGTAGGAATCTTGTTGTTGAAGCGGGAACCGGCGTCGGGAAGTCGATGGCGTATCTGGTTCCGTTGTCGTTGCTGGCTCAGTCGAACAACATCAGCGTAGGCGTTGCTACCAAGACGAACGCGTTGCTCGATCAGCTTGTCTACAAAGAGATTCCCAGCTTGTCGAAATCGTTGCGTGAAAAGAATCCCGCCGCTCCTGAGTTGACGTGTGCACCCCTGAAGGGCTTCTCTCATTACCCGTGCCTGCGCAAGATTGCGAACGTCGTTAACGACGGGGCATCGATGAGGGAGGTGCAGGGACGTGCTCAGTCCCAGGCGCCCGCGATGGCCGCGCTGCTTTCCTTTGTGGAGCAGACGGAATACGACGACATGGATGGTTTGAAAATCGATTACCGCTTGCTTCCCCGCTCGGTGGTGACCACGTCAAGCAGGGACTGCTTGCGTCGAAAGTGTCCCCATTTCGGGACGTCGTGCTTTGTTCATGGCGCGCGCAAGCGTGCGGAAGCGGCCGATATCGTCGTGACGAACCACAGCTTGCTGTTCTGCGACCTGGCGGCCGATGGCGGTTTGCTGCCGCCGATTCGCTATTGGGCGGTCGATGAGGCCCACGGCGCTGAGCAGGAAGCTCGACGGGCGTTCTCCATTGAGTTGAACGCCGAGGAAATCATGCGCACTGCGCAGAAGGTGTCTCTTGAAGATGCGCGTCGAAACGTATTCTTGAAAGCCGAGCGGCGCGTGACGTTTAACGGAAGCAAAGAAGAGAATGAGAAGTTGTTCTTCGCGCTTACCGGTAAGGGAAAGTCGGCTGGCGAGATGTATCGTCAAACCGCCGAGGAACTATGCGCCAGCATGAAAGGCTTGCTTTTCTTCGACAGCAGCAAGCGTGGTCGCGGCTATGACTCGGTGGAGCTATGGGTTAACGACGACATCCGCTCTTCGGCAACCTTCGGCGATGTGAAGTTGAAGGCGAGCGCTATGCGCGAGGCCGCCGAGAAACTGGTGAAGGCCGCGCAGGACCTCGTTGCCTATCTTGAGGACATTGAAGGTGCTGCTTCTTCGCAGGCAGACATCGCTTCGGTGGCAATAAGCCTGAAGGAGCAGATCAACGCTGTAGAGGTGATACTGGAGGCGCCGAGCGATGCGTATGCGTACGCCGCGACTTTGAATAAGAAGAAGGACAAGATTGCCGAAAAGCTTTCCGCGCTTCCGATAAACGTTGGGGAAAAGCTGAATGATACGTTGTTCGCCAACACGCATTCCGTGACGTTCGCGTCGGCAACGCTTTCCGTAAACGGCACGTTCGATAGCTATGTAAACGCAATGGGGCTCGGCTCATCCGAGCACTCTGCCTACGAAAGCTTGCAGCTTGATTCGAGCTACGATTTCGACAAGAACATGACCGTATACGTGGTAAGCGACATGCCGGAGCCGAATGAGCCGGCATATCTCGCCACGCTGCAGAAGCTGCTCATCGCGACGCATCGTGCTCAGCGGGGTTCAATGCTCACGCTGTTTACGAATAGACGCGAAATGGAGACATGCTTCGATGCGGTACAGCCTGAATTGAAGAAGGATGACCTTCGCCTGGTGTGTCAGAAATGGGGCGTGTCCGTAAAGGGGTTGAAGGACGACTTCCTGAAGGACGAGCATCTGTCGCTGTTCGCCTTGAAGAGCTTCTGGGAGGGCTTTGACGCCCCGGGGGCGACTCTGCGCGGCGTTATCATCCCGAAGCTGCCGTTCTCGAAGCCGTCCGACCCTCTTTCGTGCGAGCGTGCAGCGCGGGACAGCCAGGCATGGAGGCATTACGTTCTTCCCGCAGCGGTTCTCGAGGTGAAGCAGGCTGCGGGTCGCCTTATTCGAAGGGCTGACGACAGCGGCGTGCTGATACTGGCCGATCATCGCCTTGTGTCGAAGGGGTACGGGAAGGCGTTCCTGAATTCGCTTCCGAGCAAAACGATTAGGGTTATACCGTGCGCGGAAATCGTGAAAGAGCTTGAGCAGGCGAATGGGAACCCGCTGGGATAAGCATGTCGAGGAGAGACAATAAGCTAGCCCGTGCAGCGCATATCAAAGCGAGGACGGTCGGCACCTCTAACGAGATATCGTTCAGTGTTTTGGATGCGGCGAAGCAGGCGATAGATGAGGGAAAGCCTTCACCGAGTTATTCGAATTGGCTCAGCGATCGGCTAGAGACGAAGAAGGGAGCTGAGGATGTTTCACGTGAAACATCCTCAGCTCAAGAGCTTCATTTCGATCACGAAGAGGACGATCTGTTCGCGTATAAGCCTCATTTCGGAAGGAATCAGAGTAGCCCTTCCCATGTGAAGAAGAATGCGACACGAAATTCCTTTGTCGAGGAGAAGTTCGGTGCAAGCTACGACGGACGCGCTCGCATAGAGCAGGAGATTGCGCACAGGAAGAAACGGAGGCGCCGAGCGCGATTCATCACGGTAAGCGCATTCGTGCTCGGTATCCTTGCCATCACGTTTGTCGGCGGTTGGCTATGGTATTCCGACAGCATGGAGCAAAGTCATTATGAACAGCTTCTTGCTGAGGCGGTAAATCAGGTGTCGGAAGCCGATGCTGTTGTCATGGCTCTTGACGATGTGGTGGCGAATCCCTTCTCCGATGAGGTTTCCGGAAAGAGGGAAACGGTAGAGGGAGGCTTGTCCGAAGCTCGTAGCAATTTGTCGTCAGCCGATAGCCTCGCGCGCGAAGCGTCATCGGGTTTGCGAGACTCCGACAAGAAAAGTGCAGCCGGGGAAACCGTTTCGACCATAAGCGCTCGACGGGAAATGATGACGTCGGGCGTGCAGCTTGTGGATGCGGCCGAGAAAGCGAAGGAGAAGATCCGTCTCTTTCAACAGGCATGGGCAAACGTGACGTCAGGTGACGAGGTAACACGCGAAGCAAGCAAGCTTGTCGAGTCGGACGATCCGGCGTCTTCGAAAGAGAAAACCAATCAGGCTGTCAGCTATTTTCAGGCAGGCAAGAACGGCCTAGAGCAGCTTCAGCAGGATTGCCCCGATGTGAATCTCTCTCCCTTTATCTCTTACGTTGAGAAGCGGATCGAGGCGGCGGGGTATGCCGTTGCTTGTGACGATGCATTGGTTGATCGAGACAAGGAGACGGCTGTCGAACAGAACGAGGCATACAACAGCGCTGAAGCGCAAGCTGCATCGATGGCTCAGATGTTGCCGGTCGATCCCGCGCAGCTGTTTCGCGAGATGTATACCACGCAAAATGCGGAGTTAATTTCAGCGTATGAAGCCCAGCGGTCGCAGGCAGGCACGTGCGATGCCGCTATACGGGAGTTTTTGGGCGCCGAGGGCAAATAGCGTATACTTCAGTTCCAAATACGCCTTTATCGGGCTAAGGAGTGAAAGGCAAGCATATGCCGGATATGAAAGAACATATTGCGTACTTGTCGCAGGAAGTCGGACCCCGCCCGGCGGGTACCGAGGAAGAGCAGCAAGCGGCGCTCTATATTACTGAGCAGTTCCAAAAAGACGCGGGGCTGCCTGCAGCTATAGAGGATTTCAATGGGGTGGGAGACGCCGATCTTCCGCGTATGATTTGCGGCGGCGCGGCGGCGGTGTTCGCGCTGCTGTCTCTGATAATCCCCGTGCTCGGAATCGTCGGCGTGTTCGTTTCTCTGGCTGCTGCCGTATTGCTTGTTTGCGAGGAATTGGATAAGCCTATTCTGTCGAAACTTCTTGGCAGGGGCGTAAGCCAGAATGTGGTCGCGAAATACGACCCCGGTGCGTCGGAGGACGGTTCCTCTTCGCGTCGCCGAAAGGTCATCATCGTTGCCCGTTACGATAGCGGCAAAGTGCGACAGGAGTTGCAGGGGCCGCTCCCCCAGATGCTCCCGTTGATCATCAAAGCTTCGATCGCCGCTACCGTGGCGCTTCCCGTCTTGCTGCTCATTCGCTGCGTCGCCCTGCGCAATGCCGAAGGTTTTCTTCCGGCGCTCTTTGGCCTGCTGACGATCGTAGCCCTTCTTTTGGCGGCAGTGCCTTGCATCATCGGTGCGCTGCACAAGGCTGCCCCCTACAACGAGGGAGCCAACAACAACGCCTCCGGTGTCGCCGCTGTGCTTGAGCTGGCGCGCCGCGTGGGAGCTGGCCGCATGAGCGAGGCCGAGCTCGCCGAGCGTGAAGATGCGATTATGCATGGAGAAGCGGCCGCGTGGGAAAACGATCTGATTCCCGAGGGTGCCGAGTTTGTGTATGCGGGCCCCTCCGATGCCTCGCGCGACTCATCGGGCGATTTGGCTACCGCGAAGGCGGCCATTGCAGCCCTGTCCGGCAAACCGGTGAGCGGCATGAGCGCCGAAGAGGTGGAGCGCAACCTCGAAAAGCTGGAGGAACAAAACCGCGCAGCCTATGAAAAGGAAATGCGTTCTCGCGAGATCGAGCAGATGGCGATCGAGCAGATGCGCGCCGATGCTCAGTACTCTGAAGAGGCTGCTGCGTTTTCCGAGGCCGAGTACGTCGAGCAGCAGGAGATTCCGGTTGCTAGCGAAGAGTCCGTTGGTTTCGCGGCCGATGTGCAGCCGGAAGCCGCTTATTCACCCGTGGTGGAGCGTGTTGAGGAACCCGCCCCCTCCCCGAGCGTGCCCGCATGGTTCGTCAAGGGGCAGGCGAAGGCTAAGAAGAACGCCTCCGAGGAAAAGCCGGTACAGCGCTCTCGTTACGCTTCGGCTCTTGATGCCGCCGTCGAGGAAAGTGCGGGGCATTTCGCGCAGGCGAACAACATCGTGGAGAACGAATTCGAGCAGACCGTGGGGGCTGGGCGCGAGGTTATCCACGAGGTGAAGGCCCCGCAGTGGGCGACGATTAAGCCGGCCCAACAAAACGAGCGTGCCGAGGAAGCTGTTGAGGCTGCTTCCGCTTCGCAAGCTGCGCCCGTGCAGACTCCCGTTGAAGGGGAAAGCAATCCCGACGCTGGTTGGGGCTTCGTGGCTCAAACGGCCGCCGATCCCGCGCAACCCGCCCTGGCGCCTGTTGTCGAGCAGGCCGCTGAAAACGAATTCATGGTTGAGCAGTCCCCCGCTCCCGCGCAGGCTGCCGTCCCTGCCGAGCCAGCAGCTTCTGCTGCTCCCGCTCCTGCTCAGGTTGCTCCTGCGGTTGGAAACATCCCCGAGCATTTTGCGGATCCGTTCGCAACTGTCGCAACCTCGCCGATCGACGCCGCCAAGCTTGACCTGAACGAGGTCCCGCCGATGGGCGATGTCCCCATGCCGTCTTTCCTGAACCCCCGCAAGGTTCAAGAAGAAGCGCTCGCGAAGCAGAGCGATACCGCGCGTTCTTCCAACCGCGTGGACGTTACCGATGCGGGGATCGCTTCCAACGGAGTCGTTGAAACGGCTGGACTGGAAACGTTGCCGCAGCAGCCTGCTGAGACTTCGATGCCTCAGGCAGATCCGTTTGCGCTCGCCCCTGCGGTTCAGGCCGATCGCGCTGCTCAGGCCGCGCAGGTCGCGCCCGCGGCCGCCCCTGCGCCCGCCGCAGCTTCCCTCAACCCGGTGACGCTGCCCGAAATCGGCGTCTCCGCGGCTAATCCCGCCCCCGTTTCCGGGCTTTCCAAGCAGCGAGCTCCGCTTGCCGACGTGGAGTCTGCAGGAAAGACTGCGGCGAAGAGCCTTCTGAACATGCTTCCCACCATCGGGTCGTCCGATATTGAGTCTGCTTCGGAGAGTGGCAGCGACAAGGGTGCCTCGCCGAGCAGCAAGGCGAACCTGCTCGCTTCCCTGCCGTCGCTTTCCGGGGCCATCAAAGCCGCCGACAACGCTGAAAACCCATCGCTTTCCGGACCTATTGCCTTTGCCGGCACGCCGGGTGCGACGGGCGCGTTCGCTCCCGTGACGGAGGATTTGGTCAAGGAGATGTCTCCCGAGACCGATCCGGAGGATTTGTACGTCGACGACGCGGACGACTCCGATTACGACGAGAATTTCACGGAATCCGGCGCATTCGCGGGGCCGGGATATGTGGAGATGCCCAAGTCTCGCTTCCGCCGGTTCCTCGACCGTTTCCGCCACAATGACGATATTGAAGAGGACACCCCGCAGGAATGGCTTGACGTCGATGACCAGTTCGAGGCGCGCGCCGTCGGCAAGGCGCGCGGCGGTTGGGAAAGCTTCCAGAACGAGAACTACGTTGAGGATGGCTACGCCGACTCCGATTACCCCGCCGAGGACGCTGCTGACGCTTCGTATGCGTCCTCAGAGGCCGTAGACGGCGCCACGCAGGCGTTCGCCCCGTACGACGCCTCGTCCATCGACGCGGCATCGATTGCGGCCTCTCAGGGCGCCACGCAGGCTGTTTCGGCTGACGCGCAGCAGGATCGCGGCAACGCGCAGTCCGGTCGTGAGTGGTACGGTGGCGCGTTCTCCACCCGCCGCATGGAGCAGAGCAATCTTGATTCCGAGGCAATCTCGGAAGAGGCGGCGGAGGCTGCCGCTGCGACCGTGGCCCAGGATGTCGATGAGGAGCTGAACCAGATCTACCAGTTCCGTAATCCTGACATCAAGACCGAGGTGTGGTTTGTGGCGCTCGGCTCCGACTTGGTGCAGAACGCGGGTATGAAGGCCTTTGTCGAGGCCCATGCAAGCGAGCTGCGCGGTGCATTCATTGTCGAGGTCGATGCGCTAGGCGCCGGAGAGCTGAGCGTTATCGAGCATGAAGGCACGCTCAAGCCCTCGCGCACCTCTTCGCGCATGAAGCGCTATATCCGCAAGGCATCGCAGGCGAGCGGCGTGAAGCTGGGCAATGCGTCCATCCTGTGGGAAGAGAGCGCGGCTTCCTACGCAACCAAGCAAGGCTTGCAGGCGATGCATCTGGTTGGCATGAAGGACGGCAAGCCTGCGTATTTGGGGCAGCAGGACGACGTCGCCGAGAATATCGAGGACGAAAAGCTGGAAAGCAACCTCAGATTCCTTATGGAATTGTTAAAGAATATCTAGCGGCTGAAATAGGCATGTAACCGTCTGACGTGGGAATTAGCCTATAATGACAAGACGCTACTGAACGAAGGGCGCATGGCGATCGAAATGAAAGCCATGCGCTTCCTATTAGCAATGAAAGAGGTTTGAACCATGGCAATTGAGGCATACTGCGTGAAGTGCAAGGCCAAGAAGATCATGAAGGATCCGGTCGAGGGCCTCACGAAGAACGGTAAGCCGATCACGAAGGGCAAGTGCCCCGACTGCGGCACGACCATTTGCCGGATTGGCGCCACGAAATAGCATATTGTCCGCATGACAATCGACCGATGCCCGCCTTGCGCGGGCATCGTTTGTTTTCGAACTGAGATTGACCGTCGGCAACCGTTGAGAAAGGAAGCGTTATGGACTCCGATAAGATCGACCTGTATGAGAACTTCAGGAAAGTAAACGCCATCGATGCGTCCAAGTACAAGCAGTATGACGTGAAGCGTGGTTTGCGTAACGCCGACGGCACCGGTGTTCTGGCGGGATTGACCGGCATTTCGAACGTCCATGGCTATGTCATGTCTGACGGTGAGAAGAAGGCGGATAAGGGCGAACTGCGCTTGCGCGGCTACGATTTGTATGACTTGCTGGGCGTTGGTGCCGATGACAAGCGCTTCAGCTACGAGGAGGTCTCCTATCTGCTGCTTATGGGGGAGCTGCCCACGCAGCAACAGCTTGACCGCTACATTGCGGCCATTGACGCGCAGCGAGAGCTTCCTGATGGATTCACGGCCTCGATGATCATGCGCGATACGCCGCCGGATATCATGAACGTGCTCGCCCGTACCATTCTGCTGCTGTATGCCTACGATGCCGATGCCGAAGATCGTTCGATTGAGCACGAGATCAATACCGCAATCTCGATGATTTCGAGGCTTCCGCGCATCACCGTGCTGACGTATTACGCCATCCGATCGCGCTACAACAACGATTCGATGATCATGCACCGATTCATTCCCGGGCAGTCCACGGCCGAAACCATCCTGTCGATGTTGCGTCCCGACCGCCAGTTCACGCCTGAAGAAGCGCGCATGCTCGATATTATGTTGTGCTTGCATGCCGAGCATGGCGGTGGCAATAACTCCTCGTTCACGACGCACGTGCTGACTTCTGCCGACACTGATCCGTATTCCGTGTATGCAGCGGCCGTAAGCTCGCTGAAGGGCCGCAAGCACGGCGGCGCAAACCACCAAGTGCTCGCCATGCAGAAGGAAATCAAAGAGAACGTCAAGCATTGGGACAACGACGACGAGGTCGCTGATTACTTGGCGAAGATTGTGAACAAGCAGGCGTACGACCATACGGGCTTGGTGTATGGCATGGGGCATGCGGTGTATACGCTGTCCGATCCCCGCGCGGTGATTTGCAAGAAATTTGCCGAGAAGCTAGCGGCTGGAACTGAGTTCGAAGCCGAGCTCAACCTGTTGAAATCCATAGAGCGCCTTGCTCCCGAAGTCATCTTGCGCGAGAAGGGCACGAAGAAGGACATGTGCGCCAATGTGGATATGTATTCCGGCTTCGTGTATTCGATGCTGGGCATTCCGGAGGACTTGTTCACTCCCCTGTTCGCCTGTGGCCGAATTTCCGGTTGGGCGGCGCATCGTTTCGAGGAGATCGCCTCTGGCAAGCGCATTATTCGTCCCGCCTACAAGTCCATCTATAGCGAGAAGCGCAATTACGTGCCGATGCAAGAGCGCTAGTTGCCGGTAGAGGTGTTGTAGGCTAACCGTTGATGAGTGAAGTGAGCCGGGGGTGACCTCGGCTCACTTTGTATCGGGCATTGGTTGACGGAAAAGAAAACGCCCGAAACCGGGCGTGTGATTGATGGCGGAGGAAGTAGGATTCGAACCCACGGAACCTTGCGGCTCAACAGTTTTCAAGACTGCCGCCTTCAACCACTCGGCCATTCCTCCTTGAACGTTGGTAGGATACCATATAATGGAAATCATGAACGATGAAGAATACATGCGGATGGCCTTGAACGAGGCTCATCGCGCCTACGAGCTGGGCGAAGTGCCTATTGGGGCTGTGGTTGTCTATCGTCCCGTCGATCCTGCGACGCGCCGATATCTTGCTGAGCCGAAAGTGATAGCGAGAGCGTGCAATGTTCGCGAAACGCAGCAGGATCCAGCAGGGCATGCCGAATTCGTGGCAATGAAGATGGCTGCGCAAGAACTTGGCGTATGGAGACTGACCGGATGCACGGTCTATGTGACGCTCGAGCCGTGCGTGATGTGCGCCGGATTGATGCACCAGGCTCGAGTCAGCCGTTGCGTATATGGCGCATCCGACCCGAAGGCAGGAGCTTTAGGTACCCTGTACAGCATCAACGAGGATAGCCGTTTGAACCACACGTTTGAAGTGTCGGCGGGCGTGTACGAACAGGAATGCGCTGCGCTCCTGAAACAGTTCTTTTCTGAGCGCAGAAAGAAAGGGCGGAAGAATAATGCCTGATGAGAAGAGTGTTCAACAAGATGTTTCACGTGAAACATCGCCGTGGAACAATGTCGATATGCTTGATGTTGCACGCGTTGCGCAGAAAGTTGATGAGCGAGATTTCCTTGGTGGTGGATCTATCAAGCTGATTGCCCCCGCCAAGGTGAACCTCTTCCTGCACGTGAAGGGGCGCCGGGACGATGGATACCACTTGGTTGACACGACGATGCATGCACTGCTGCTGCACGACGTATTGCGGATGAAACTTGAGCATGTCGACGGGTTGCCTATCCGTTTAACAACGCGAGCGTTCGAAGGTCTTCCAGAACTGGACGTAGCTCCGGAGAAGAACATCGTCTACAAAGCGATTGATCGCCTTGCGACTGCAACCGGTCGCGTGCTCGGTGAAGGCGAGACGGTTCGCGTCCATATCGAGAAGCATATTCCCGCACAAGCTGGCCTAGGTGGCGGTTCGTCCGATGCTGCAGCAGCCCTATTGGGTGCTGCAAGGCTATGGGGCTTAGAACAAGATGATCCGCGTATTGAAGAGGTGGCGGCAACGCTTGGAGCTGACGTGCCGTTCTTCCTGCGCGGAGGCTGTGCGGAATACGACGGCGTTGGAGAACATTTCGTACGCGCATTGCGGCCAATGAAGGACTTCGCAGTGTTGGTTAAACCGGCTGGTGGCGTTTCGACAGCGGAATCGTATCGCCTGTTCGACGAGAACCCCATTGCAATATCTGCACAGGATTGCGAAGCCGTAAGCAGGGCTGACTCGGCATCGGGCGTTCCTCTGCGCAACAATATGGCGGCGGCGTCTGAGGAACTCTTGCCTGCCATCAGGGATGTCCGTGCATTCCTTTCGGCGCAAGAAGGCGTGCGGACCGCGATGATGTCGGGAAGTGGAGCTGCGGTATTCGCGGTGTGCGACTCATTCGCGGCCGCGTCGCGTATTGCAGGCGAGGCCCAGGCGAGAGGTTGGTGGGCCCGCACCACTACCTTCAGCCCCCTGCGTGCGGCCATCGCGCCGAATCGATAAGAAGGTGGTGGCGCAATGATCGTCCGTCTTGTACGTGCCCTGCCTCTTTTAATCGCCCTGGTGCTAATAGCGGGCGTTATTTATATCGTTGCGTCTTGGCGCTACTCCCCCGCTCGGGCGAAGGAGTTGCTCATCAAAGCATTCACAGTGCTGAACGGCGCGCTCTGCATATTCTTTGGCATTGCGACGCTATATGCGCTCGGTGAGGCCAATACGGACGTTATGGAACTTACGGGATCGTTTTTGGCGGTTGCCGCCATTGCACTTATCATCACGCGCATCTGCCGCGCCGTGTTCCTGAAGCATAACCCTTCGTATAGGGCGAAACCGATGAAGGCGAAGAAGCTGCATCGCTGGCCTTGGGAGAGGAAGTAAGGGCAAAAGAAAACCCCTGCCGAAGCAGGGGTTGAAGCGCCGTGGCGGAGAAGTAGGGATTCGAACCCTAGATACGCTTGTGGCGTATACTCACTTAGCAGGCGAGCACCTTCGGCCTCTCGGTCACTTCTCCACGAAATAATTGGTGCGGTTTGCTATGATACCGTGACTGGCCTTAAGTTGCAAGGAGCTTTTCTCCATGCTGTCTACGACATCACAAATTGACAACGTCCGGCACCCGGCAAGCATGTCTGTGCGGCGCTTACCTCTTTATGTTGCGTTGCTGACGCTGGTGGCCGTCCTTCTGAGTTTGACGGTTTCCCCCCTGCATGCCGACGCGAAATCCTTCACGATGCCGACCGTCGACATTAATGCGCAGCTTGAAACGGATGGTTCGCTGCACGTGGTTGAGCAGCGGACGTTTGAATTCGAAGGTGACTACTCAGCCGTTTGGTGGACCTTCGGCCTACTTCCCACCAACGCCGAGGTGAGCGTCAACAGCGTGCGCACCGTTTCCCTCGATGATGACGGGAATGTGGTCCCGGGGGAAACGAAGCTGCTCGAGAACGTGCCCTTCGATTTGGCGTGGCGCGAGGAAGGCGGTCCAGGCAGGGATTCTTACTCGATGGACTCCCCGTATAACACCGTCTACGTGTTCTTTGGAAGCGAACCACACTCCATCGTCGTGGAGCTCGACTACACCATCACGAACATGGCGCAGGTTTACGACGACGTGACCGAGGTGTACTGGCAGTACCTCGGCTCGCAGTGGTCGTCAGATTCCTGCAACGTGACGGCAACGCTGCAGCTTCCCCTGCCGCAGGGTACCACGGTCGAACCCGCAGAAAACGTCTATGCCTGGGGTCATGGTCCGCTCGACGGCACTGTGTCGATTCGCGACGATGCGTCGGTGGTCTGCGAGGTTGCGAAGGTGAAATCGGGCGAGTACGCCGAGATGCGCGTGCTGATCCCGTCAACCTGGCTGACGAACCTGTCGCTCAAGTCGTTGCGCCTGCATGCCGGCGAGCAGCGACTCGACACGGTACTTTCCGAGGAAAAGGCTTGGGCGGATACGGCGAACACGCAGAGGATGATGTCGCTGGCGTTCATGATTGCCTGCGCCGCGGTGTGCGTGATCGCCGTTGCGATCGCGCTGCTGCTCTACTTCAAGCACGGCAAGGAATATACGCCCGATTTCAAGGACAAGTATCTCGCCGAACTTCCGGAGGAAGGCATTCATCCGGCGGTTATTGGGCGTCTGTGGCGCTGGAACCGGGAAAACGTGAACGACCTGACGGCGAACATCATGCATCTCAGCCAGCTCGGTGCCCTGAAAGTTGAGGCCGGGGAATACCAGGCGACGGGCAAGGGCGGCACGCCGACAAGCAGGGGCGATTACTGCGTCACGCGCCTTATCGACACCAACTCGCTTTCCGACCCGATAGACAGGGCCGCCATGAGGATCCTGTTCGATCGCGTCGCCGGCGGGCACGATTCCTTCTGGTTCGGCAGCATCGAAACATACGCGAAGACCCATTCGAAGGAAATGGTTGCCGCCGTGGGCGACTGGCAGCAAGCCATCACCACTGACGTGGCGCGCCGCGGCTTCTTCGAGGAGAAGGGACAACGCTACCAGAAGGTGGTTTGGGTGGTAGCGGTCCTCCTGTTCCTTGCGAGCTTGGTGATATGGCTCGAAACGGACAACGCCCTGATATTCGCGTTCTCCATTCCCACGTGCCTGGCGCTTGCGGTCATCGGCAACTATATGCCGCGCCGCAGCCGCGAGGGGAACAACCTTGTGGCGCGCTGCAAGGCGCTGCGCAATTGGCTGCGCGACTTCGGATCGCTTGAGCAGAACGCTCAGCAGCTCAATGAGCTGCATTGGGACGAGCTGATGGTGCTCGCGTACGTGTTTGGCGTGGCGGAGAGCGCCATGGGCCAGATACGCCGCGCCGCGCCACAAGTGTTGGCTACATCGGAGTCGTCGCATTACTCGGGCATCCCCTGGTGGGCATGGTATATGTCGGATTCGGTTTGCTCGAACACGGCTGCGGGCACGGGCAATTTCCCGCATCCGAGCGCCTTCCTGACGAAATCGATCGAATCCGCCTACAACACCGCCTATGAAGCCGAACAGGCGGCAAACTCGTCGAGCGGAAGCGGTTCGGGCGGCGGCTTCTCGAGTGGCGGCGGTGGCGGCTTCGGCGGTGGAGGCGGCGGCGCCCGATAAAAGGACGCGCAGAGATAAAGGGGTTGTGCATGGGAAAGGAACTTCCTGCCGCGTTCTATAAAGCCGCGATCGTGTTCGCGACCGTCATATGGGGATACTCCTTCGTGGCGATGAAGGATATGGTGGCCGTTTTGCCGCCGTGCTGGCTGCTGGGACTGCGGTTCCTTATCGCCGGCGTCGTGCTGGGCCTTGTGCTCTGCAAGCGCGTGCGCCGATTTGTTTCGCGTAAGGCGCTGCTGATGGGCTTCGCTCTCGCCGTTGCCGACTTCAGCGCGTTCTGGACGCAGACGGTCGGCCTGCAGCACACCACGCCCGGCATCAACGCCTTCCTGACGGCCACGTACTGCGTCATCGTCCCCTTCCTGTGGTGGATCGTTGCCCGCCGCCGCCCGACGGTGTTCAATATCGGCGCCGCGGTGCTCGCCCTTGTGGGCGTGTGGCTGGTGTCGGGGGCGGGCAGCAGCATCACGTTGGGCTTTGGCGAGGGCATGACGCTCGTGTGCGCCGTGCTGTTCGCCGCGCATATGGTGCTGGTGTCGAAGTTCACGAAGTTCGCCGACGCACTGACGTTGACCGTGGTGCAGTTCCTATTCGAGGGCGTGCTCGGTTGCGTTTTTGGCGCGGCGTTCGAGGTGTTCCCCGGCTTTTCCGTCTTCACGCCCGGGGTTGTGGGCCAGCTGCTGTTCCTGGCCGTCTTCTCGACGGTTATCGCCTTCGGTATCCAGAACGTCTCGCTCGCCCACGTGCCGCCCGCTCAGGCGTCGCTATTCTTGAGTTTGGAGTCGGTGTTCGGCGTGGTGTTCAGCGTCCTGCTGTATGGCGAGCAGCTGACCGCTCCTTTGCTGCTGGGGTTCGCCCTCATCTTCTGCGCTATCGTCATCAGCGAAACGTTTCCGCTGAAGAAGAGCGGAAAAGGTGACGGAAACGGTACCGAGCCGAGCGCGTGATACAATGCCCTGCGAATGAGAGAAATCCAGTGGGAGGAACCATCATGGCGGAAAAGAGCAACGTCGTTTTGATCGGTATGCCCGGCTCGGGCAAGTCGACGTTGGGCATCGTGCTGGCGAAGATCCTGAACAAGGACTTCATCGATGCCGACATCGTTATCCAGAACCAGTGCGACAAGACGCTGCAGAAGATTATCGACGCGATGGGCCCCGAAGGGTTTATCCAGGTGGAGAATCAGATCCTGGGCGACCTGAAGGCTGAGAACAGCATCGTGGCCACGGGCGGTTCGGCCGTGTACTCCGACGAGGCCATGAAGCACCTTTCGGAAATCGGCACGGTGGTGTACCTGAAGATCTCCTACGATCAGCTGGTAACCCGTCTGAGCGACCTGCAGGAGCGCGGCGTGGTGCTCAAGGGCGGCATCGGGATGAGCCTGCGCGAGCTCTTCGATGAGCGCAAGCCGCTGTACGAGCAGTATGCAGAAATCACGGTGGACGTGAACGACCTGTCCATCACGGCTGCGGCGCGCAAGGTTGCCGACGCCCTGGTGAAGTCGGGCGCCGTCGACGCCGAGACGCTGTAGGACGTCTGGCACCTGCTCCTTGACGCGGGCGCGGCGCTTCGGCAAACCCGGCAGCCTGCAATGCCATCAAGGGCATTTCGCGCCTCGACGAACCAAAACACGCCAAGCAAAAAATGAGTTCCCCGGCATCGTTGCCGGGGAACTCATTGCATTTCGCTAGCTTTCCTTTCGCTCGCTCGCCTGTTGAGCCAGCCGCGCGCCTAGGCGTTCGCCTTCGCGCCGAGGCTGTCGGTGAGGTTGTCGAGCGGGGGCACGGCGTCGTGGTCGACATGCGGCTCCATCTTGTTCTCGTCGCCGTCGGCGTCCTTCAGGCGACGGAAGAAGTCCTTCGTCTCGCGGGCGACCACGCCGGAGAGCACGATCAGGGCGATCATGTTCGGGATGGCCATGCACGCGTTGAAGATGTCGGCGATGGTCCATACGGCCGAGACGGTCATGTAGGGGCCGATGAACACGGCGGCAATGTAGAGCCAACGGTAAACCTTGACGGCCTTCATGCTGCCGTTGCTGAAGTACTCAAGACAGCGCTCGCCGTAGTAGTCCCAGCCCAGGATGGTGGTGAAGCCGAACAGCGCCAGGCAGGCCATCACGACGAAAGACACAACCTGCGAGGGGATGAACGGCAGGCCGGCCTGGAATGCGGCCGTGGTCACCGCGGCACCCTCGAGCCCGGGGATTTGGTACGCGCCGGTCATCACAAGCGCCAAACCCGTCATGGAGCAGACGATGATGGTGTCGAGGAACGTGCCGGTCATGGACACGAGACCCTGACGGACAGGCTCCTTCGTCTGCGCGGCCGCTGCGGCGATGGGCGCGGAGCCGAGGCCGGCCTCGTTGGAGAAGATGCCGCGTGCGATGCCCTTCTGCATGGCGATGATGATGGCGCCGAGCGCTCCGCCGGCGGCGGCACGCAGGCCGAACGCGCTTTCGACGATGACGACGAACGCGCCGGGAATCTTGTCGAGGTTCGTCAGGATGAGGATGAGCGAGAAGCCGACGTAGAGCACGACCATGGCGGGGATGACGCGCTCGGAAACCTTCGCGATGCGCTGGATGCCGCCGATGACCACCAGGCCCACCAGCACGGCGACCACGAGGCCGCCGATGACCGTCGCCCAGGAGTAGTCCATGCCGAGAATGCTTACGGTTGCGGCCTTATCGGGGTCGAAGAAGCCGGTCACGGCAGAGGAGATGGAATTGACCTGGGTAAACGTTCCGATGCCGAACAGGCCGACGCACATTCCGAAGAAGGCGAAGATCTTCGCCAGCCAACGCCAGCTGATCTGCGGCAGGCGCTTGCCCATGCCGCGCTCGATGTAGTAGAACGGGCCGCCGAGCACGTGCCCGGTGTTCTCGTCGATGCTGCGGTACTTCACCGCAAGCAGGCCCTCGGAGTACTTGGTGGCCATGCCGAACAGCGCTGCCACCCACATCCAGAACATGGCGCCGGGGCCGCCAGCCACGATGGCGGTGGCCACGCCGACGATGTTGCCCGTTCCGATGGTGGCTGAAAGCGCGGTGCACAGCGCGCCGAAGCTGGTGACCTCGCCGGTGCCGTCTTTCTCGTTCTTCACCATGTAGCGCAAAGCGCGCGGGAGCTGCCTGAACTGCAGGCCCGCCAGGCGCACCGTCAGCAAGATGCCGCCTGCGAGGATCAGCACCATCAGCGGCACGCCCCACATAAAGTCGTCGATAGCCGTCAACGCGGTGTTGAAGGCGTCGAAAAATCCTTCCACGAATAACTCCTTAGATATCGTCTTTCCCAAACAATTCGCAAGACGTACCTCGATAGGCGCCGGCAGCCGCGCGTTACTGCCGTAATGGGCCTATAAGCGGGGCTTTTGGATATGAGGTTGTGGATAAGGAAGGAAGAAACGCGGCTGAGAAGCTGCGATTTCGCGACAAGCCCGAAGGCTGTTCTCTGTCCTTTTGCCTGAGAGTTTCGATCGTATGGTTCGCCGCGTGGCGGCTCGGCTATTCTGCCTGCATACGTCTTGCCCCTTCGGCACCCATAACCTGGGATTCTCCAGAGGCCCCTACTTGCTCTGTTCGGAAAGTTCAGAACAAGTCAACGGGGTGACGCTATGAAATTGTGGAAAGAACAGTAACAGCGAGGAAACGGATTGTAAACACCCTATTTACCTAGGAACACTATTTTTTGGGACAAACGGCAC
>CAVCPR010000001.1:61270-65655 GCA_963604235.1 Anaerovoracaceae bacterium
TGGCGCGGCCTTGGCCGGGATCAAGCGTTTTTTTGCAGGGAAAGGATGGCGCATGAAGTTCACCGTTGTTGCCGTGGGCAAGCTGAAGGAACGTTTCTGGGCGGATGCGTGCGCCGAATACCTCAAGCGTCTGCAGCCGTATGCGAAGACCGAGGTACGCGAAATCGCCGACATCGATCCGCGTAAGGCCGGCGGCGTCGAGGGTGCGCGCACCAAGGAAGGCGAGTATATCTGCGCGGAACTTTCCAAGCTCGGGTCCGACGTGCACGTGGTGTTGCTCGCCATCGACGGCAAGGAGCGTTCGAGCGAGAGTCTGTCGAAGCGTCTGGATTCCCTGATGCTGCAGGGTTCGAGCAATTTCGCCTTCGTTATCGGCGGATCGGATGGCGTCAGCGATGCCGTGCGCGCACGTGCCGACGAGCTGCTGTCGTTCGGCCCGATAACGCTGCCCCACAACCTCGCGCGCGTCGTTTTGCTGGAACAGCTTTATCGCGCGCAGAAGATTTCGAAAGGCGAACCGTACCATAAGTAAGCGTTCCACCGGCGCTTGGCGAGCGTCTCACCTGCGATTATCCTATAAAGAGAATAGTTAACCAACTGGAACACCCGCGTGGTGAGATTTTCCACGGATGCAAGCAATCTATGGCTAACTTTGTGTGCAAAGAGTGTTTTCTCGGGCAAACATCAGCGCTTCCGCTGGTTGTCTGGTGACATTTGTTACCTCATTCATACAATGCATAACGTGTTAAATCCGCCTTACTTGGCCGTTGGCCGCTGATGAGGTGGTGTTGGCGCGGGCAGGGCGACCTCGCGCGCCCGCGATTGAGAATGAGACGAAAGGAATGCGGATGATCGAACGCAATGCAGTGCGTCTGCAGCTGCAGCACGCCGGCAACGTTGCTTCCAAGGGCATGCTTGCCGCAGCGCTGACGCTGTCGCTGAGCCCGGCGATTGCGCTGGCGCAGCAAAATGAAGGGGCAGCCGGCTCCGATGCTACCAACACTGAAACGGCTGCCCTCCAGACGAGCGAAGGTACGGAAACCTCCAGCTCAACTGTTCAGTATACGCTTTCCGGCGCAAGCGCCGAAAGCCTTGCAGCCGCTTCTTCATACGACCTGGCGAAGATCGCCGACGGCACGTACGAGGGCAGCTGCGAAATCGCCGATAACGGCGCCGCCGACAACGATGACGAGTGGGCCGGCTACACGACCATCGTGAAGGTGACGGTCGCCGACCACAAGATCACCAACGTCGACGTGACGCGCAACGAGCCCGCCGAGAGCGCGCCGTACGTCAAGAAGGCCATCGAGGGCACGAAGAAGCAGGCCACGGGCGTGCCTGCCCAGATCGTGGCGGCCAACAGCACGGATAGCATCGAGGTCATCTCCGGCGCCACCTACAGCAGCAACGCCATCAAGGCTGCCGTCGACGACGCTCTGGCCAAGGCCGCCGCAGCGACGCCCGCCGATGAATACACCTACGGCTACGCCGCGCTTTCCTGGACCGAGTACTGGCAGGGCGAGGGCGTCTACAACGCCGACGACACCGCTTCGAGCACCATCAAGGACTCCCACGAGGAGTACGACAAGGGCGGCTATGACGTCGTGACCCGCGCGACCACCAACCACGGCATGCATCGCGGCAGCTACCAGTCTTCCACGACGGTCAACACCAAGGAAGGCAAGAGCTTCGAGATTTCCTATTGGCCGGCCGATGGCAAGGGCGCCACGTTCGTGACCACCGACGGCAAGACCGTCACGAAGGCCACGAACAGGGAGACCGGCATCACGACCCTGACCTGCGACGGCGAGACCTACACGTTCGATAACTACGACGTCACGGGCATCAAGTACGTGCCAGTGAAGGTGAAGACCTCCGACCTGGCCGCGTTCAAGGCCCAGTACAGCTTCGTCGCCAACGGCGAGACGCTCGAGGGCGGCTACGGCGAGGGCGAGCTGTCCTCCTACAGCGGTCTGGTGGCCGACGTCGACGCCGCCACGAACAACCTGAAGACCGCCACGAAGGTGGGCGATAGCTTCGAGTTCTCCGCCAACGCCGCTGGTACGGATTCCGGCATCAAGGACCAGGAGCTGAAGACCGCCGACCTGAGCCAGATGGGCTTCACGCTGAAGGCGGACGACGAGATCGGCAGCTACGGCGAGTTCATCCGCGTTGACTTCACTGAGAACTTCGGCGACCTGGGCGCAAACATGCAGGCTGTGACCTGGACTTACTACGGTAACGACACGACGGCCACCACGCCGCTTGCCACCTATGGCACCAAGTTCGCCGCCGACAACTGGATGCACAAGAAGATGGGCCTGCAGCTGGGCCTGACCGAGTCGTATCGCTGCCAGCTGCCCGAGGGCACCGACGGCACCGGCACGTGGAAGGTGACCATCCATGCGCTGGGCTATAAGGACGCTTCCATCACGTTTACGGCCACGGCCGACAACGTCAAGTTCGAGGTTTCCCCGGTGACCGACGCGACGAAGGCGAGCCTGCAGGCCGTCTACGACAAGGCAGCCGCGCTGGAGCAGTCCGACTACACCGCTGACTCCTGGAAGGAATTCGTCGTCGAGCGCGACGAGACCAAGGAGCTGCTGGCCAAGGAGTCCCTGGGCGAGGCTGAGGCCGCCGAGCAGGTGAAGCATCTGCAGCAGGCCATGGACAACCTGGTCGAGTACGTGCCGAGCTTCCCCGACGTGGACCCCGATGATCCGAACGCCTGGTATGCCGAGGCTGTGCAGTTCATCGCCAAGAAGGGCCTGATGATCGGCTATGACAGCGGCAAGTTCGGCGTGGGCGACTCCATGAAGCGCGCGCAGCTGGTCACGTCCCTGTGGCGCTACAGCGACCCTGAGGCAGAGGCCGCTTATGACATGACCGACGCCAAGAGCGACAACGGCTACAACGACGTTGCCGACAACCAGTACTTCACCGGTGCTGCGAACTGGGCATACGCCGAGGGCGTCGTCGCTGGCTGGGAGAACAGCGACGGCACGCGCAGCTTCCTGCCCGCCAAGGAGCTCACCTTCGAGGAGGCCGTCTGCATGATGGTGAACCTGGTGGCCGACGAGGCGGAGATCGAAGCCGTCAACGCCGATGAGGTGCTGGCGAACTTCCGCGATGCTGACAGCGTCAGCTCCTGGGCCAAGCAGAATATCGCCTGGGCCGTGCAGAACGGCCTTGTGAACGGCGTCGACAACCATGACGGCACGCGTTCCCTCGATGCTGACAGCGTCGTGGCTCGCGAGCGCGGTGCTGCGGTGCTGTTCAACGCCTACGAGAACGGTTTCTTCGAGTAGGAAGTTATTTGCGCAGGTAGATTGCGCGCATAACAGATGATGAGGGCGGGTGCCGCATGCGGTGCCCTCCCTCGGGAAAGCATGGGGAGGAGGCGCTTGCGCCCCTTCCCCATGCGGCGTTATTGAGGTAGCAAGGTTGAGGACGGGTATGACTGAAGAGAAGAACGTGGCAGGCGCGGGCGAGCCGCAGACCGAGGCCGAGGGCCCATCGAAGATGCGCGACGTTGCGAAGAAGGCGGCATCGGCCGGTTTCCTCATGCCGTCGGTGCTGGTGGGCGCCGTCGTGGCCTTGGTGGTGGCGCAGTATCAGCCGCTTGTGTTCGACGCTTCGGCCTACCCGGCAACCGAGCAGGCGAGCGCATCGGAGATGAAGCCGGTCGAGGTGACCTCCGAGCGGCAGAGCGACCAGCCAACGACGGGGGTGAGCTACGACGCTTCCGATTACGGGGTGGATGCGAAGAATCTCAAGGACGGCACCTACACCGGTTCCGGACAGGGATACAAGAGCACCATCACGGTTTCGGTGACCATCAGCGGTGGGAAAATCACAGCGATCGACATCGTGTCGCAGGACGACGACGAGCCGTATTTCAGCAACGCGAAGACGCTTATTTCCCAGGTGATCGCCAAGCAGTCCACGTCGGTGGACACGGTGTCGGGCGCGACGTACTCCTCGAAGGGCATTTTGGTTGCCATCAAGAATGCGCTCGACAAGGCGGCCGGCGGCACGGGGAGTGAAACCAATGTCGGCGGCCAGGCGGCGGCTTCGACGGAATCTGCCAAGCAGCACGCGACGCTGAACCCGACTGAGGTGCCTTCGGATGGTTACGTCGACGGCGTATACACCGGCTCGGGCGAGGGTTACAAGAGCACCATCACGGTTGCGGTGACCGTTAGCGGCGGGAAGATTTCCCAGGTAGACGTGGTGTCGCAGGACGACGATGCCGAGTATTTCTCGCGCGCCCAGGGCCTGATCGCGCAGGTAGTCGCCACGCAGTCGACCGCGGTTGACGTGGTGTCGGGCGCGACGTTCTCTTCCGAGGGAATTTTGTCGGCTATCGAGGACGCGCTTTCCAA
>CAVCPR010000001.1:66388-73953 GCA_963604235.1 Anaerovoracaceae bacterium
CCCGCCGCTGACCAGGCAACCAATCCGTCCGCGACTGACGCTGAGGACGTGAGCGCGCGTGGGTAGCCTGCTTCTGCGGAAACGTAACTTCATCATCAAAGCGCTCAACGTGTGCGTCGTCGTCGCGCTTGTCGTGTGGTTCAGCGCCTGGGCGACCGAGGCGAACCAAGCCGACGCGCAGGTGCAGCAGCAGATTCTGGAAGCGCAGAAGGCGGCGACTCGCGGCCCCTTCCCCACCGACGGCACGTTCACGGGCAGCGCCCAGGGTTACGGCGGCATGGTGACCACGCAGGTGACCATCGAGGGCGGCTACATCGAGGATGTGCAGGTGATCGACGCCCCCAACGAGGACGGCCCCTACCTGGAGCAGGCGGTGAAGCTCATCGACGACATGCTGGTGAAGCAGACGCCCAACGTCGACACGGTGTCGGGCGCGACGTTCAGCTCGGCGGGCATCATCAACGGCGTCATCCAAGCGCTCGATTCCGCCGACGCGGGCGCGAGCTCGACGGCGGCCGCGGGCGCGAACGATGCCGCCGGCAGCACGGAAAGCGGTGCATAGCATGGCGAAAGTGACCTCGAAAGCAGCCCTGCGTCAGCGCCGCCTGACCGTGAACCGCGTCGTGCGCTGGGCGGTGCAGATCGTGTTCTTCATCGCGTTCCCCGCGGTGTTCAGCGCTTCCTTCAATGGCGTGAAGTACCTGTTCGCTCAGCTGGGAGCGCGACAGCCGGTGGAGCTGGGCGCGTTTTTGGTCCTGCTTTGCGGGATGCTTGCGGCCACCGTGGTGCTGGGGCGGTTCTTCTGTGGATACGCCTGCGCATTCGGAACGCTTGGGGATGTGCTGTTCACCCTGTTCACGCCGGTGCGTAAGAAGATCAAGCCGAAGGGATCGCTGCTTGATCCCCGGCTGCAGCGCGGCCTGCAGGCGCTGAAGTACGTGGCGCTCGCCGCCATCTGCCTGCTGTGCTTCACGGGCGCCTGGTCGCAGGTTTCCGGCTACAGCCCCTGGACGGCGTTTGCGGGTATCACGGGCGGCAACGTCGATGGGATCGCCGCGGGCGCGTTTGTCGTACTCGGCTGCATCGCGGTGGGCATGCTGTTCGTCGAGCGGTTCTTCTGTCAGCTCCTCTGCCCGCTCGGCGCCCTGTTCAGCCTGATGCCGGTGCTCCCCTTTTCGGCATTTCGCCGCGATACGCAACGCTGCGCGCGCAGCTGCAACCTGTGCAAGCGCAACTGCCCCGTGTCGGTGCATCCCGACCCGGACGCCTTCGCGGCCGGCGAGTGCATCGCGTGCGGCCGCTGCGCCGACGGCTGCCCGGTCGAGAACGTGACGCTACTGTGCACCCCGAAGGTGCGCGGCACGGAAGTCGCCCTGGTGCTGGTGAAGGCTGCGGCGTTGTTCGCGCTGTGCTGGTGGCTTATGTAGAATGACGGCGCGGCGTGCGGCCAAGATGCCCCGCGTCTGCTGATTGGAAGGTTGGCTTGCTCATGAATGAAACGCTGTCCCGGCGGAGGTTCCTGTCGCTGTCGCTGTACTCGGCGGCGGCGCTCACGCTGCCCGTATGGCTTTCGGGCTGTGCCGGTTCGGGCTCGGGCGACGCGACGGCCTCTTCGGACGCCTCGTCTGAGACGACGTCCTCTCAGCAGGAGAAGCGCTCGATCACGCTGTTCAACTTCGACACGGTCATCCAGATCAGCGCGCGCACTTCGGAAGAGGTCATGCAGCAGTTGGCGGATCGTTGCGAATACTTCGAGAACAAGTTCTCGCGCACCCTCGAGGGCACCGACATTTGGAAGATCAACCACGCCGCCGGCGCGCCGGTGGAGGTTGCGCCTGAAACCGCGCAGTGCATTTCGGCGGCGCTTGAATACTCGAAGGCCTCCGACGGCCTGTTCGACATCACCATCGGCGCGGTGACGAGCCTGTGGGACTTCGTGGTCGGTGTGAAACCCGACGACGCGGCCATTCAGGAAGCGGTCAAGCACGTCGATTACCACTGCGTGCAGGTCGACGGCACTACGGTGACGCTCACCGACCCCGAGGCGATGCTCGACCTCGGCGGCATCGCGAAGGGCTTCATCACCGACGATTTGGTCGGAATCTTGCGCGATGCGGGCTGTGAAAGCGCCATGCTCTCCCTCGGCGGCAACGTCTACGTGCTCGGCGAGAGCTTCCGCGGCGACAACTGGAACGTGGGCGTGCAGGACCCCAACGGCGCCACCGACGACGTGATTGCCAGCGTGCCTGCGCAGAACAAGTCCGTGGTCACGAGCGGTCTGTACGAGCGCAGCTTCACGCAGGACGGCGTTCTGTACTACCATATCCTCGACCCGAAGACGGGCTATCCCGCACAGACCGACCTGGCGAGCGCCTCGATCATGTCGGATGCATCGACCGACGGCGACGCGTATTCGACCATTCTGTTTTTGCTCGGGCACGACCGCGCCATTGATCTGCTCAATTCCGATGCGCGCTTCAGCGGCGTGGTGGTGGACATGAACGATACGGCGACCGCCTCGGCGGGGTCTGATTTCACGATTTTGGAGAAGTAGGAATATGACGGCAGCGCAGCAGCGGGCATTCGGCCGCATGAAGAAGAACGTCCTCATCATCGGCGTGCTGGTGGCCGTGGTGGTGATTGCGTTCGTGGTTATGCAGGTGATCGGCGCGACGTCGACGGCGCGTACGGTCAAGGTCACCGACGGGCAGGGGAACGTGTACGCCCTGTCGCTTTCCGACAACATCGAGAAAACCATCACCACCGACCTGGGTACCAACGTGGTGAAGGTGTCCGGCGGGAAGGTGTGCGTGGAAGAGGCGGACTGTCCTAACCAGGACTGCGTGAACCAAGGCTGGATATCCGAGGTGGGGCAGCAGATCGTATGCCTGCCGCATAAGCTTATCGTCGAGATAACCGACCAGGACGGATCGAGCTCCGGCAAGACGTACGACGTCGTGGGGTCGTAGGGTTTCAGGTCGCCTGCATGCCCGAGCAATCCCGCATAGCCTCAACCCGCCGTTTGGCGCGCGTTTCCCTGCTCGCCGCGTTGGCGCTGGTACTCAGTTACATTGAAACCATGATTCCGCTCCCCGTGGCGCTGCCCGGCGTGAAGCTGGGGCTTTCCAACGTCGCCGTGGTGGTGGCGCTGTTGTCACTTGATGTGCGCGCGGGCGTTTCGGTCGCGCTGGTGAAGGTGGTCGCGTCGGGATTTTTGTTCGGCTCCCCCATGATGTTCGCGTATAGCCTGGGAGGCACGCTGCTGGCGTTTTCGGGCGCTGCCGTGCTTTCTCGCGTGCCTGATGTGGGGGCGGTCGCGGTGAGCATGGTGGCCGCGGTGCTGCACAACGCCGGACAGCTCGTGGTGGCGGCGCTTATGCTGGGCACGGCTTCGGTGCTCGTGAACCTTCCGCCGCTTGCCCTGGCGGCTTGCGTGACCGGTGCCGTGACCGGAGCTGTGGCGTCGGGCGTGCTTGCGGCGCAACCGGGTGGACGTGAGGGTGGCGAAGGTGTTGAAGCCGTTAGCTCCGCCAAGGTTGCTGGCTCCGCTGCTCCCGCTCAACCCTCGCAGGGAGCGTTTCACGTGAAACGTTTGGGTAAACAGGCCGTCTCACCTGGCGAAATGCGCGCCTCGGCCGCCGGTCGTCCTTCGGCGGCATCCGATGTGTTCTCCCGCCCTGCCGCAGCGGGTGGCTTCGGCGTGTTCCGTCCCGGCTCGTCGCTCGCACATCGGCTGGACCCCCGTGCGAAAATCGCGTTCGTCATCCTATTCTTCGTCGCGGCATTCTGCGCGCAGGGGCTGGCGGGACTTGCCATTCTGGTGGTCGCTGCCGTCGCGTCGCAAGCTGCATCGGGGGGAACCTTCGCCCGCGCGTTGCGGCAGCTGAAACCGTTCCTATGGCTAATCGTGTTCGTCGCCATCTTCGACGCGCTGTTCGTCCGCTCGGGAACGGTTCTCTTCGAGGCGGGCCCGGTGTGCGTGAGCGCGGGCGGCATCGCCTTCGGCGTGGAAAACGTGGTGCGCTTCGCCTGCCTGCTGCTGGGCACGTCGGCTTTGATGGCGACCACTTCACCTGCGGCCTTGACTGACGGTTTCGCGCTCATCACGCGCCCACTTGCCCGCATCGGCGTGCGCACGGATCGTGCGCAGCTCGCCGTGAGCATGACGCTGCGGTTCGTGCCGACGCTCGTCGGGGAGTTCGACCGCATCCGTATTGCGCAGGCCTCTCGCGCCGCGAACTTCGGGGGAAACGTGGCGCAGCGGGCGATCTCGACGGTGCCCGTGCTGGTGCCGCTGTTCACGAGCGCCCTGCGTCGATCCGAAACGCTTGCCTTCGCGGTAGAAAGCCGCCTGTTCGGCGCCAAGCCCGGTGGACGCACGCGCCTGAAAACGTATAGGATGGGCGGATGCGATTGGGCGATCGTCGCCATGGGCTGCGCGCTCGTGGCGCTGGCGATCATCATGTAGGAGCGAAGGAGCGGCAATGCGATTCGTGTCTTGGAATGTCAACGGCCTGCGCGCCGTTTTGAAGAAGGGCTTCGAGGATATCGTGCGGCAGTTCGATGCCGACGTGTTCGCGCTGCAGGAAACCAAGCTGCAGGCGGGTCAGGCGGCGCCTGATCTGCCCGGCTATCACGAGTTTTGGAGCTACGCTGAGCGCAAGGGGTATTCGGGCACCGCGGTGTTCACGAAGGATATGCCCTTGCAGGTGTTGCACGGCCTGGGGTTCGCGCACCTCGATGACGAGGGGCGCATCGTGGCCTGCGAGTTCGCCGATTTTTGGTTCGTGTGCGTCTACACGCCAAATGCGCAGAACGAGCTGGCGCGCATCGACCACCGCATGGAGTGGGACGACGCATTCCGGGAGTTCTGCAAGGGGCTTGAGGAGGGCGTGTTGCCCGAAGGCGTCCCGGTCGAGCGTGCGGATGCGGACGGGTTCGTCATGCTTTCCCCCGACGCCGGCGTCGGCGAGGGCAAGGGCGGCGCGGACATTGAAGTGGCGCCGCTGCAAATGGGCTCGGGGCACGTGAGCGCCAAGTGGCTGCCGAAGACGGCCGCCGGTGAGGTGGCGGTGCCGAAACCGGTCGTGATGTGCGGCGACTTCAACGTGGCGCACAACGAGATCGACCTGAAGAATCCCGGGCCGAACCGCGGTAACGCCGGCTTTTCCGACGAGGAGCGCGGCAAGTTCGACGCGCTGCTCGCCTCCGGGTTCGACGACACGTTCCGCAGCCTGCACCCCGACCTTGCGGGCGCGTATTCCTGGTGGAGCTACCGTTTCAACGCGCGGAAGAACAACGCCGGATGGCGCATCGACTACTTCCTGGTGAGCGACGAACTCTCTCCGCGCGTGCGTGCGGCGAGCATCTACAACGAGGTCTTCGGCTCAGACCACTGCCCCGTAGGCCTCGAACTCGAGGAGTAACTGCACCCAAAGAAACCCTGAATCTTTTCGCCTGCTCTATAAGAAAATTTATATAACGAGCGGGTGGGTTGGGTTGTCTTGATGACAGCGCGAAGGCAGCGCGCCGCTTTCGCGAGAAACCGCCTTTCAAACGCCCATAAACAGCGAGACGGCGACGAGCTTTTGCTCGCCGCCGTCTCGCTTCAGAGATGTGTTGGAGTGAAGTCGTCCTTAGAGCTTCTTCATGGCAAAACCGAGGCAGCCGGTGAAGAGGACGAGACCAGCAACGTAGATAGCAGTGGCAATCATGGTGTTTCTCCTTTGATCGGGCTTCGCAGTCTACCGAAGCGATGTTCACAGTATGCTCCCCTAATGTTTCGCGTTTCGCGCCACCTTGTTTCGCTCGGATTAAATGCCGGAAATTGCCGGTAAACGGTACTTGATAGGTAACATATAAAGAGTTTCGTGGGGCGGCGAAGCGTGATACACTCATCACCCACATCGAAAAGGCGGCGGCGAGCAGCACCGAAGCCCCTCGGGGCAAGCAATTCGGGCCGCACGCAGCCAAACACAGCCAAGGCAGCAAGGAAGTAAGCAGCACATGGATACAGCAAAGATCGAAGCCGGCGTCCGCATGATTCTCGAAGGCGTGGGCGAAGACCCCGATCGCGAGGGCTTGTTGGAAACGCCCGCCCGCGTCGCGCGCATGTACGAGGAGGTGTTCGCCGGCCTCCATCAGGATCCGGCCGTGCATTTCGAGAAGACCTTCGACGAGCACTGCAACGAAATGGTGCTCGTGCGCGACATCTATTTCTACTCCATGTGCGAGCATCACCTGGTGCCGTTCTTCGGCAAGGCGCACATCGCCTACATCCCCTCCGCCGACGGGCGCGTCTGCGGGCTGTCGAAACTCGCGCGCCTGGTAGAGGTGTACGCGAAGCGCCCGCAGGTGCAGGAGCGCCTGACCGGGCAGATCGCCGACACGCTCGTGGAGCAGCTGCATCCCCAGGGCGTGTGCGTGGTGCTCGAGGCCGAGCACATGTGCATGAGCATGCGCGGAGTGAAGAAACCCGGCAGCCGCACGGTCACCTCCGCGGTGCGCGGCGTCTTCGCCGGCAGCACCGATGCCGCCCGCGCCTCGCGCACCGAGGCGATGTCGCTCATCCTGCGCGACGCGCGCTAGTTTTCGGCGGCAAGAAGCGAAAACATGGAAGCTGTGATAGGCGGCTGCCAAGCCCTGTTCGGCATGGCGCCGTGGTGGCTTGCGCTTTTGTGCGCATTCGTGTTCCTGGCAGGCTACGTCGACTCCATCGCGGGCGGCGGCGGGTTGATATCCCTTCCCGCGTACCTGATCGTCGGGCTGCCCACGCACGCGGCCATCGCCACCAACAAGCTCAGCTCGACCATGGGCACCGTGGTCGCCACCTGGCATTTCGCGCGAAGCGGCTACATCCAATGGAGGCTGGCGGCGGGTTGCATCGTGTGCGCCATGCTCGGCTCGGTTATCGGTTCGAATCTCGTGCTCGTCACGAGCGACGCGTTTTTGCGCGTATTCCTGCTCGTCGTGCTTCCCGCGACCGCCGCGTACGTCATGCGTTCGAAAAGCTTCGGGAAGGTCGACAAGGAACCGCTCGCGCCTCGTAAAACCTTGGCGTTGTGCCTGGTTATCGCGTTTGTGGTGGGAGTCTACGACGGCTTTTACGGCCCGGGAACGGGAACGTTCCTCATGCTGCTGCTCACCGGCGTGGCGCATTTGAAGCTCACGAGCGCGGCGGGCATCACGAAGGCCATCAACTTGACCACCAATGTCTCCGCGCTCGCGGTGTTCCTGCTGCACGGACAGGTGCTTTTGCTGCTCGGCCTGGTGGCGGGCGTGTTCGGCATCGCGGGGAATTACTTGGGATCGCATAGCTTCACGAAAAACGGCGGCGCCATCGCGCGTCCCATCACGCTCGCGGTGCTGGCGATCTTCTTCGCGAAAGTCATTTGGGATCTTGTTGCGTAAGATGGCGTCGCGCCCTTCGGGCGCTCTTTTGAACTGCGCGAACTTGCGTTCGCGCCTACGAAAATCCTGGTAGAGGCGTTGACTCAGCAGCAAGAATTTGTAGGGTTGAACGCAAGTTCAACCAGTATTAGAGAGCGCCCGAAGGGCGCGACACT
>CAVCPR010000002.1:0-69316 GCA_963604235.1 Anaerovoracaceae bacterium
AGCTCGACCTGCGCAAGGGCGTCATCGGCTCCGAGCGCTGGGGCGAGAAGATGCGCAATCGCATCGCCAACGAGATGGGCATCGAGATCTTCGACATCTACGGCTTGACCGAGGTGTACGGACCGGGCATCGGTATTTCCTGCTCCGAGCACAACGGCATGCATATCTGGGAAGATTACGTCTACGCCGAAATCGTCGACCCGAAGACCGGCGAGGTGCTGCCCGACGGCGAGGTGGGCGAGCTGGTGCTGACCACGCTGCGCAAGCAGGGCGCTCCGCTTATCCGCTACCGCACGCACGACCTGACGCGCATCATCCCGGGCGACTGCGGCTGCAGCTTCGGCTGCCACCATCCGCGCATCGACATCCTGACCGGGCGCACCGACGACATGATCAAGGTGAAGGGCTGCAACATGTTCCCCGCGCAGATCGAGGAGGTGCTGCAGTTCACCGACGGCGCGTCGAGCGAGTACCAGGTGATGATCGAGGCCGTCAATGGCCGCGATGTGCTGACGGTGCTGTTCGAGACGGCGCTTGAGGGCGAGGCGCGCGAAAGCTGCGAGCAGCAGCTTGCCGCCATCTTCAAGGCGAAGATCGGCTGCACGCCCGAGGCGAAGGGCGTGCCGATGGGCGAGCTGCCGCGCAGCGAGAAGAAGACCAAGCGCATCTTCGACAGCCGCTACTAGGCGACGTCGCGCCACGGGCCGCGAACGAACGCGTGAACGGCCGCAGTCGCGAGCGAATATATAGGCAATGAGAGCCGCCCTCCGAGTTGCATCGGAGGGCGGCTTTGTTTGAGCTTGGTGAGATAAAGCAGAGCGTTGCTCGGGAAGCCACCGGGTCTGCGTCCGAGGAAAAGAGTGTCGCGCTGTGCGCTCTCTTATAAGGGGCGCTCTTGCGAACGCCCCTACGAAGTCTCGCAGCAAAGTTTTCGTTGGCTCTGTTAGACCGGAATTGACATACGGCTGGCTAAACTGAAGGGACTGACCCCGGAGGAGTTCCGGAACCAGTCCCTTGCAGCGTAGTTCTTATTTAGATCGTCCAAGTTTTGGGGCGCAGTTCATCTTGGTCTAACGGAGCCTTTTCGTTTCTACTAGGGTCTTCTGTAGGCGCGTACGCAAGTGCGCGCAGCATAAAAGCGTTGAAGGCGCTCACTGTTTTTATGAGCGAAGCACATCACCTCGCCCAAAAAAGCTGCGCCCCGCGGGTGAAGGAATCGCGGGGCGCACAAGGAGGAGGGGTGGCCTGCGGCTGCATGTGCCGCGCGGCCGATGTAGTGTTGGGGTTTGTGCCGCAGACCCGCTTCGGGGATGGGTCTGCGGCAACGCTACATCTTCGTAAGCGAATGACTTGCGGAAACGAGGCGCGGGTTGCAGAGGAGGGGTTGTCCCCGCGTCCGTGCGTCGCAAGCAAAGGGAGGTTCGCTTGACGGGTTTCATAGTACGAGCCTTCCCTTGTTCTGGAAACCCACAAAACGTGTGAAACGAGTAAAAATATATCGAAATCACCCTAATAAGATGATGGGTGATAGAGTGGGTGAGATGCTGGGGTAGGAACAAAACAATGAAAGTGTGTAATAAATAGTCGCACGTAAGCGAAGCCGCCCATTTCCAATATGTTACATTTGACGAAATCGTGAAGGGGAATTCACCCGGCCTGTGCTAGAGTATGCGCCATGCAGATCGCCCACGGACATACCGCCGCCCTCAATCGCAGCCGCTTGCAGCGCGCGCTCGCGGCGCTCGTGCGTGCCACGGCGCTCGCCGAGGCCGATGTCCGCAACGTGTACGAGGTGGCGGCAAGCCCCTCCGGCGACGCTTCCCAAACTTCCTTCTTTACCTATTATTGCTATCGATACCTCTAGCACACGGGGTTCTGCCGTCGTGCGGTAACGCGCCATGCGCGCGTACGCGCGGCGAAACTCGGGCAAACGCCGTGTGCGCCTCCAATCCCTCACCTTTTTCCTACTCTGTATCGATCGCGAAGGAACGATCATGATCCCAAAAATCTGCATGGTGTTGATATTCGTCGGCGTTGCCGTCGGCGTTGGCCTGTACTGCCGACGCACGACCTCGAGCGTGGACGGCTTTGTCCTCGGTGGGCGCAACGTAGGCCCGTGGATGAGCGCATTCGCGTACGGCACCAGCTACTTCTCCGCCGTGGTGTTCGTCGGTTACGCCGGACAGTTCGGGTGGAAATACGGCATTGCCGCCGTGTGGGCCGGCATCGGCAACGCCATTCTGGGCAGCCTGCTTGCTTGGTGGGTCCTCGGCCCGCGCACGCGCGAGATGACGCATCGGCTCGGCGCGACCACCATGCCGGAGTTCTTCGGCAAGCGCTTCCAGTCGAAGGGCCTGCGCATCGCGAGCGCGGCCATCATCTTCGTATTCCTGATCCCCTACACCGCAAGCGTCTACAACGGCCTGTCGCGCCTGTTTGGAATGGCGTTCGGGCTGCCCTACGAGGTGTGCGTCATCGGCATGGCCATCATCACCTGCGCATACGTGGTGCTCGGCGGCTACATGGCCACCGTTATGAACGACTTTCTGCAGGGCATCGTCATGCTGTTCGGCATCGTGGCGGTTATCTGCGCGGTCATCCTGAACAACGGCGGCTTCTCCGAGGCCATCACCACGCTGTCGCAGATTCCGGCTGAAGGGTCGCAGATGGCCGGCCCGTTCGTGAGCATGTTCGGCCCTGACCTGTTCAATCTGCTCGGCGTCGTGGTGCTGACCAGCTTGGGAACGTGGGGCTTGCCGCAGATGGTGCAGAAGTTCTACGCCATCAAGTCGGGCCCGGCAGTGAAACAGGGCGCAATCATCTCCACGCTGTTCGCCTTCGTAGTCGCCGGCGGCAGCTACTTCCTCGGCGGCTTCGGACGTCTGTACGCCGACCAGATCGAAATTGGCGCGAACGGCACGCCCGTGTACGACTCCATTATCCCCACCATGCTCTCGACCCTGCCCGATATCCTCATCGGCATCGTGATCGTGCTCGTGCTGTCTGCGAGCATGTCGACGCTGTCTTCGCTGGTGCTCACCAGCTCCTCGACGCTGACGCTCGATTTGCTGCAGGGCAACGTGGTGAAGGACATGAGCGAGCAGAAGAAACTCGGTTGGATGCGCGCGCTCATCGTGGTGTTCATCGTCATCTCCGCGGCGCTGGCGCTCGTGCAGTACAACTCGTCGATCACGTTCATCGCGCAGCTCATGGGCATTTCCTGGGGCGCGCTGGCCGGCGCCTTCCTCGGCCCGTTTCTGTGGGGCCTGTACTCGGGGAAGATCTCGAAGGCGGCCGTGTGGGCGAGCTTCATCATTGGCGTCGGTTTGACCAGCGGGAACATGGTGCTGACGCTCATGGGCACGCCGCTGATCGCAAGCCCGATCAACTGCGGCGCGCTCGCGATGCTGCTGTCGGTGGTCGTGGTGCCGCTTATCAGCCTGGTGACGCCGTCGGTGCCCTTCGAGGTGAATCCGCCGACGGTCGAAGGCGCGATCGACCGCGAGTATCGCCACGAGCTCGCGGAGGAGTCTAAGGCGTAGGAGCGCCGCGCCGGGGCTTCCCGGTGGGGTGGTCGGGCGGTCGCCGGGGCCGCCCGACCGGCGCCGCCTGAGCTTGGGTCGCTGGCGTTTCCGCCGCGCCCCGCTCGATGCCGTGCGTGATGGCTTCCGTCCCGCACCAAGCCCGGTGATCCCGAAAAGGCGAAAGGCGAAAGATGCCGCCTATTTCCAAAATGGGTATTGACTTCTCCTTTACCGACCGGCATAATAACCGTTGCTGTTTAGACGTGCGCCAATACCTCAGCTGGATAGAGGGACTGACTACGAATCAGTACGTCGGGGGTTCGAATCCCTCTTGGCGCACCACTTTTAACAGCGCAGTTTGAAAACGTGCGCCAATACCTCAGCTGGATAGAGGGACTGACTACGAATCAGTACGTCGGGGGTTCGAATCCCTCTTGGCGCACCACTTTTAACAGCGCAGTTTGAAAACGTGCGCCAATACCTCAGCTGGATAGAGGGACTGACTACGAATCAGTACGTCGGGGGTTCGAATCCCTCTTGGCGCACCACTTCAATGAAAACCCGCAATGACCCGTCAGGGCACATGCGGTTTTTGTTTTTGTAGGCCAAGGAAAGGAACCCTGTTGAAGGTTCGAAGTTCGAAACCTCACAGTATGTAGCCTTCCTTCGACTACCTCCCTTACGTTGGCGGCCGAAGGACAAGGCTGCTCGTTCGTTTTGACAGACTCTTTACGTGCTGCTGACAGCTGGAATATAGCTGGGCAGTAGGATATCGTCCGCACGCAAGACGTTCCTGCCGAAACGAGCATGGACAGTAAGGGAAACGCATGCTCTATCTATCTCAAATGCTTGGTAAGCCGGTCGTTGACAACACCGGCGAGAAAATCGGCACCATTTCAGACCTTGCCATCTCCACCGGCGAGGTGTTCCCCCGCATCACCAGCCTGGCGTTCCAGGGCCCGGGCAAGATCCCCTTCATGATCTCGTGGCGCAAGTATGTCGACGAGTTCGATGAAGACGGCATCACCTTGCAGGTCGAAGCCCACGACATCCGCTTCAGCTATCTGCAGCCCGACGAAGTGCTGCTTGCGCGCGACCTCATGGATAGGCAGATCGTCGACACGCAGGGTCTGAAGGTCGTGCGTGTAAACGACCTGAAGCTTTCCGTTTCCGGCTCCCAGCTGCGCCTGCTCGGCGCCGAGGTGGGCATCCGCGGCATCCTGCGCGGCCTTTCCACCTGGCTTGAGCGCGGCGTGGTGGCCGTTGCCAAGGTGTTCGGGAAGAAAATCGACGAGCAGATCATCGCCTGGAACTACATGGACTTGCTCGACCGCGACCTGTCTGAAGTGCAGCTTTCCGTCACGCATAAGCGCCTTGACGAGCTGCACCCCGCCGACGTCGCCGACATTCTGGAGCAGCTCGACCCGCAGCAGCGCGCCAACGTGTTCCAGCATCTCGACGATGCGCAGGCGACCGAGGCGATTTCGGAGATGGAGGACGAATACCAGTCCGACTTCATCGAAAGCCTCGACAACAAGCAGGCTGCTGGCCTGCTCGGCAACATGGATCCGGACGACGCCGCCGACATCGTGCGCGACCTGTCCTATGAGAAGGCCGAGACGCTCCTGCGCCTCATGGGCGTGGAGGACGCCACCGAAATCCGCCGTTTGCTCGGCTACAAGGACGGCACCGCCGGCGGCATGATGACCACGCAGTTCGTCGCCGTGCACGACACCGACACCGTCGGGCACGCCATCGAGGTGCTGCGCGGCTTAGAGGAAGAGCATCCGACCGTTCATTATATTTATATCCTGGACGAATACGACAAGCTCGTCGGCGTCAGCTCCCTGCGCACGCTCGTCCTCACCGACGACAGCGTGCTCATGGGCAAGGTCATGTACGACGACGTCATTTCCTGCACGCCCGACGAAACCGAAGAGGACGTGTCGGCGGACATCTTCAAGTACGAGCTGACGGCCATGCCGGTCGTCGATGAGCATGGCGTGCTGCTCGGCATCGTCACCGTCGACGACGCATGGGACGCCATCGAGGACGACGTGAGCGGCGACAAAACCACGGCGTCGGTGCTCAAGTGGGTCGGCATCGGCATCGGCGCGGTGCTGTTTTTGGCCCTGTATACCCTGGTGCTGCTGCAAATCGTCGGCTTCCAGTGGAGGTAAGGCATGGGTTTGAAGCGACTCGGGAAAACCAGTGCGAAGACCAGCGTGAATATCGACGCGAACAACCCGCGCGAGCGGGGGAGCTTCAAGACGGGTGAGGCCGCGCGCTCCCCTGAGCAGGAAGCTGCGCTGGCGAGGATGTCGTCGCAGGCGGCGACGGGCGCCGAAGGTTCGACCGCGGTCGCCGCGACGGGCACGAAGCAGAAGAGCCGCCTGCTTCTCATCTTGGCGGCGCTCGGCCCCGGCATCGTCACGGCCATGGCGGGCAACGACGCCGGCGGCATCTCGACGTATTCCACCGTCGGCGCGAGCTTCGGTTTCGCCACGTTGTGGGTTATCCCGGTCATGTGCATCCTGCTTATCGTGGTGGAAATGACCGCCGCGAAGATGGGTGCGGTCACCGGCAAGGGCTTCGCCGCGCTCATTCGCGAAAGCTTTGGCATCCGCCTGACGGCGCTGGCTATGTTTGCCCTGCTCATAGGCAATGTTTGTACCACATTTTCGGAGTTTGCGGGCATTGCGTCGGGTATGGAGATGTTCGGCGTCAGCAAATACATTGCCGTGCCGGTTGCCGCCGTGGCGGTTTGGCTGCTCATCGTCGGCGGCAGCTATAAGCGCGTCGAGAAGGTGTTCCTCATCCTGTCGCTCGTGTTCCTCACGTACGTCATCGCCGCATTTTTGGCACAGCCGAACTGGGAAGACGCCGCCATCAACACCATCGTGCCGCACGTGGTGAGCGATCAGGCGTTCGTTTCGCTCGTCATATCGATGATAGGCACCACCATTGCGCCGTGGATGATGTTCTTCAACCAGAGCAACGTGGTGGAGAAGGGCGTGACGCCCGACGATTTGTTCACGCAGAAGGTCGACGTGGTGTCGGGCACCGTGGCCGCTTGCTTGGTTGCCTGGTTCATCATCGTGACCACGGGCACCGTCCTGTACCCGCAGGGCATCACCATCGAAGACGCCGCCGACGCCGCTCGCGCTTTGGCGCCGTTCGCCGGGCAGTATGCCGAGGCGCTGTTCGCCATCGGGCTGATCGCGGCATCGTTTCTGGCGGCGTGCGTCCTGCCGCTGACCACGGCGTTCGTCATTTGCGAGGCGTTCGGTTGGGAAGCCGGCGTGTCCTTCAAGTGGAAGGAAGCGCCGCTGTTCAAGAGCATCTTCACGTTCGTCATCGTGTTGTCGGCCGTCATCGTGCTCATTCCGAACATCAACCTCATGGCCGTGATGCTGACGGCGCAGTTCGTCAACGGCCTGGTGCTGCCCGTGCTGTTGGTGTTCATGGCGCTTATTTCCTCGGACAAGCGCGTCATGGGAACGTACAAGAACGGGCGCATTTCGCGCATCCTCATCTGGGTGACCGTTGCCATCGTCACCGTGCTCACCGTTGTTTTGCTGGTGATGCAGGTGTTGGGAATCGGGTAGGGACGTCCTCTGCGCGTCACCCTCGATTCGGCAGCGCCAAAAACAGAAGCCCCTTGCGAAATTGCAAGAGGCTTCTGTTTTTGGTTGAATTCCAGTTCGGCTAAAAACCGCCGCTACAGCGTGTCGGTGCCTTCTTGCAGGCGCTTCACCTCTTCGAGCATTTGGCGGGCGACGAATTCGTTGTCTGATTCGTCGCTGTGCATGTAATCGAGCAGCATGGCGATCGTGAGCGCCTCCATATGCGCCTCCACGCCGCGTTCCACCAGGTAATACGCCGCGATGATATCGTTGGCGAGGTCGTTATTGCCCGTGCCGGCGCTGTTGCGTTTCGCGCGTTTCTTGTCCTCCTGCAAGGCGTTGATCACGTCGAGCACGCTGATTTCGGCAGGGTCCTTCGCCAAGCTGTAACCGCCGTGTTTGCCCGGGCGCGCGGAGATGATGCCCGCGTTGCGCAGCAGCTGCGCGAGCTGAATCAGGTAGTCGCGAGGAATGGACATGTCCTCGGCTACATCCCGTGACGAGCAAACCGTGCCCTTCTCTGCGAGGTACAGAACCGCGCGCATCCCGTATTCCGTCGAGGCTTTCAAGCGCATACCCTCCTCACTTCCCCTCAGCACCGCGTGCGGACGCAGTGCGCTAGAAATAACGCGACCAGCAGACTTCTCTCCAGCCCGATTAATCGAATTTTACGGCCGCGCGTTTGCCGATGTTCCCATTGTCGGTGCGCCTCGTCCCTCGAACGGCGCACGGACTATTTGCCCTACTATATGCGGAACAGGTGAAATACTACCTACGAAGTGTGGTATTTCACAAAAGTTTACGCGATTATTCGATTAATTCCTACAAATTTACTTTTGTATTAAGTTTTCGCTGTTCACCGGCGCAACAATCCTCTAGCCATAGTGTTTCGCGACCAGGAAAACAAAAAGGCCGAGCGCATGTTTGGATGCGCTCGGCCGTAGCGTTGTTGCGTTTTCGCTAGTTCTTCTTCGCCCCGAAATTCGACTTGTGCAGCACCGTGGCGCCGATGACGACGAGCACTACGCCCACGCCTAAGCTCAGCCACGGGTTGGTGGTGAAGCCCGCGATGATGTAGCAGATGAAGCAGCACACCATCACGAGCGTCGCGTACGGCAGCTGCGTGGCCACGTGACTCAGGTGGTTGCACTTCGCGCCCGCCGAGGACAGGATGGTCGTGTCGGAGATGGGCGAGACGTGGTCGCCGTAGACCGCGCCGGCCAGCGTGGAACCGATGGCAACCAGGAACAGCGGGTCGTCGGCAGGGTAGACGCCGATGACGATGGGCAGGATAAGCGCGATGGTGCCCCAGCTCGTGCCCATGGCGAAGCCGATGAACGCGGCGACGACGAAGATGATGCACGGCAGGATGGCGAGCGGTACGCCGATGCCGGTTAAAAAGCCGCTCACGAATTCGCCGGTGCCCAGCATGTAGCGGCAGCAACCGCCCAAGCTCCAGGCCAACACCAGGATCATGATGGCGCCAACCATGGAACGCACGCCTTCGGAAAGGCTCTCGACGAAACCGGACAGCGTGGTGAGGCCGCGCGGCAGAAACATGGCGCCGGCGACGCAGATGGCGACGGTCGCGCCGATGCACAAGCCGCCGACGGGGTTCACACCGACCGCCTCGCTGAACTCGACGCCCTCGAAGAAGCCGCCGGTGTACATCATGCCCAGGATGGAGAACGCGATGAGTGTGAGAATGGGAATGACCAGGTCATAGACCTTGCCCTTGTCGGAGATGTTGAGGCCCTTGTATTCCTCCATCGCCTCCGCCGCGCTCATTTCGACGTCGGACTGCTCGGTGACCACCGACTCCAGCGCGGTATGGTCGTTCGGGTCGGCGCTTGCGGCCTCGGAAAGGCCCATGCTCGACACCTTTTCGAGCATGCCGCCCTCGCCGGGGATGTCGCCGCGCGCCGACTGCTCGGCCTGACGCATGGGACCGAAGTCGTTCTTGCCGGTGATGAGCATGAAGAACACGAAGAAGATGGTCAGCAGCGCGTAGAAGTTGTAGGGGATGGACTGCACGAAGGTGGTGAAGCCGTCGTCGCCGAGGTACCCGCCGACCGCGACCGCCCATGACGATACCGGCGCGATGATGCACACCGGCGCGGCGGTGGAGTCGATGATCCAGGCGAGCTTTTCGTGGCTGATGCGGAACTTGTCGGTGACGGGACGCATGACCGCGCCGACCGTCAGGCAGTTGAAGTAGTCGTCGACGAAGATGATTATGCCCAGCACGGCCGTGAGGATCTGTGCCATCTTCGCGTTCTTGATGTGGGTGGAAACCCATTCGGCGTACGCGCGGCTACCGCCGGCGGTCGCGACCACAACGGTCAGCGCGCCGAGCAGCGCGAGGAACAGCAACAATGCCCCGTTGCTTGATATCTGCAGCGCCATGACGTTGGGCACGTCGGTGAACGACGCGATCAGCTGATCGACGCCGGCGCCGTTGAGGGAGAACTGGTAGATAACCATGCCGACGAACACGCCGATGGTCAGCGAGGAATACACCTCCTTGGTAATGAGCGCCAGTGCCAACGCCAACAGCGGCGGCACGATGGACCAGGCGCCCGTGCTGATAAGCTCGTAGGCTTCTTCCATTCCGATTCCCTTCCTTCCCGCGGTGCGAACGGCATGCGGCCTTTTTGCTGCGAATCAGTATAGCGATATGCGCAAAGGGTCCCGCCGGGAATCTGCCGAAGGGGCGTTCTCGTTCCTCGAGCTTGCTGGTCGTGTTTCGTTGGCTTGGAAGTTCTTGGCCGCGGCGTCCATGCCGGCTTCGGCTTTGATTCTCGTGCCCTTGCTTTGGTCGGCAACCAAAACTGAGCCCCAGTCCGCTCGAAGGGCGATCGAATCCCTTGCCGATCGTTGTCGGAATCGGCAAATCGAGCCGGAGTTGAAACGTTTATACTGCGGGTAAGGGATTTCCGACATATTCAATGCGAAGCCGGAAAGAATCGAGGGCAACATGGTGGGCAACGATTCAGGCAAGGCCGATTTCAATCACCGCGAGCTGACGGGGGCTTACGCGAGTGCGTCTCCTTCGGGCGAATCCGCCCGCGATAATTCTTTTGCAAATGGCGTCGCATATACCGACGGCGCGGACGTTCTTCTGACCTATCTCGACAACGTGCTGAAGAACCCGGAGTCAGCCCACATCGATGTCGATGCGCTCCCTGCGAAGCAGCGCCCGCTGGCAAGCAAAATCGTCGCACTTGGATCGTTTGTGCGCGACGTGCAGGGCATGACGCATGATTTGGCGCAGGGCAAGCTCGGCGGCGACCCGCGGGAAACCCGGCTCGATCATGACAATCCGCTCGTGTCCTCGCTCGACGACATTCGGGCGAATTTGACGAACGCGCTGACGATGGTCGAGACGTTCGCATCCGGCGCCGACGCCCCCACGTGCGCCGTCGAGCAAGGGGCCGATGCGAGCGAGTTTTCCGAAGCGCTCAACGAGGCAGCAACCGACATGAACGATCAGCGTCGGCAACTCGAGCGCGACGCCTTCACGGACGCCCTCACCGGCGTGGGGAACAAGGCCGCCTACAACCGCTTCCTGCAGCTTTTGTGGGAGAGCGGCGAGTCTTTCGTCGTCGCCTTCATCGACATCGACAACCTGAAATATTGCAATGACCATTTCGGGCACGCGGAAGGCGACGGGTATCTGTGCAGGGTGAGCGAATACCTGAGCCTGTACTGCGAGGAGACGGACGAGCTTTTCCGTTTGAGCGGCGACGAGTTTGTCGTTCTGTCGGCGGGGAAGGATGAAGCCAAGTTATCGCTGCGCCTCGAAACGTGCCGCTCTCAACTGCTTGCGGCCACGCAAGTCGAGGGTTCCCGGATGCCCTATTCATTCAGCTTCGGCGTTTCGCGCGTGGAGCCGTCCGCGGGCGAATCGATGCAGCAGGCGACGGTGGATGCCGACCGGAAAATGTACGGCTACAAGGTGGGCAACAAGCCGAAGATCGACGGGTTCGACAACGGCACGACGAGGCTTTCCCCTATCGGCATCAGTCTGAACAAGCGCGTGTTCGACGCCCTGTCCATGTCGCTTGATGGGCGCTATCTGGTGGTTCACAACCTCGACGCCAAGGTGGCCTGCTGGTCGCCGTCGGCATCACGCGATATCGGGCTTCCGCGCGAGTACGCGGGCGACCCGGTGCCGCTGTGGCTTGCGACGGTGCATCCCGACGACAGGGAGATGATGACCGAGACCTTCAGGCGCATCGGCGACGGGACGCTCCATTCCATGAACTTGCAGTACCGCGCCCTCAATACGGAGGGCTCCTACGTGCTGTGCGAGTCGCGCGGCTACCGGCTCGACGCCATCGGGGGAGAACCGAGCCTTTACGTTGGCTACGTGGTGAACCGCGGCTTGACCGACGGGGTGGATTCCGAAACAGGGTTGGGCAACTACCAGGCCCTGACCAACGCCATCGGCGAATATCGCAACAGCGGGCACCCCGTGGGTTTCGTGATGGTCAATGTCGACGGGCTGGCCGACATCAACCGTGGGTTCGGGTATGGGGCCGGCAACCAGGTGATCAGCGAGGTCGTGGGACGCATCAGGTCGGTGGCTTCGAATTTGTCGTACTTGTATCGCGCACAGGGAACCCAGTTCGTGCTGATGCGCGGGGACGTTTCGCTCGAGGACACCTACCATATCAAGGAGTTGCTGGTCGATTGCCTCTCCGAGCCCTATGAGGTCGAGGGGCGGGACGTACAGCCAATCGTGAGCGTATCTTCGGCTCACTACACGCGCATCGATGAGCAGCCGACGGCCATCCTGGATATGCTGGAGCGCCGCGGGAAGCTGAGCCTGCTGCAAGTGCGCACGGCGGGTTCGTCAGATGACAAGGGCGAATCCGAGCAGAGCGCCGGGCTCGACGCGGTGACGGGGCTGCCGTACGGCGGCGGGTTCCTGCGCATGGCGAATGCGTTCCGCAAAGCGCATACGGGTGAGGATTTGTCCCTGATCAAGGTCGATTTGGGGAATTTCCGCACCTTTAACGAGTGGTACGGCCGCAAGCATGGCGATGAGCTTTTGGCTGACGTGGGGCGCGCGATGGCTTCGTTCGTTGACGAGGGGCGTGGCGTTGCCGGCTATTGGGGACGCGACGACTTCGGCATGGTGGGTCCTGCCGGGCGCGATTTCGCGCACGAGGTGTTTGATCGCGTGCAGGAGGCGATAGCGCGCCACGACGACGCGGTGGGCTTCCAGCCGGCCGTGGGTTTGTATCACCTAAGCGGCGACGATGGCGGGGCTATCGACATGGAGCGCTTCTCGAAGGCCCGCTTCGCGTGCAACGAGGCCAAGCGCTCGGGCGATTACCGCATCAAGCTGTTCAGCTCGATGGACTACCACCTGGCCGAGCGCAAGCGCGAGTTGGTCGACGATTTCGGGAAAGCCCTGGTGGATGGCGAGATAACGTTCCATGTGCAGCCGCAGTGCGACATGGCGACCGAAAAGGTCGTCGGCGCAGAGGCCTTGGCGCGTTGGAGGCGGGCCGACGGGACGAACGTTTCTCCGGCGGTGTTCGTGCCGGCGCTTGAGGACGAGGGGCTTGTTCCCGAGCTGGACAAGTTCATCTGGTTGAAGGTGTTCACCTGGCTTGGCGATCGCCTTGCGCGTGGGCTGCGCTGCGTGCCGGTTTCCATCAACGTGTCGCGGGTGGACGTCGCGTCCTTCGACGTCGTCGCATACTTGGTGCGGCTCATGAAAACGTTCGAGGTTCCGCCGCGTTTGGTGAGCATAGAGGTGACCGAGACCAGCTACGTCAAGGATGCCGACCTGATCGGGCGCTTGGTTGCCGCGCTGCGCCGCATCGGCTTTCGGGTGTATATGGACGACTTCGGGTCGGGCCTCTCCTCGCTTTCGACGCTGCAGAACATCGAGATGGACGTCATCAAGCTCGACGGGCGCTTTCTGCCGAAGGACGAGGAGGACAACGGTCGCGGCATCGGCATCATCAAGTCGGTGATTAACATGGACAGGTCTCTGTCGCTGCCCATCATCGTTGAGGGCGTGGAGACGGCCGGGCAGGTGGCGATGCTGCGGGAGATGGGCGCGCGCTATGCGCAGGGGTTCTATTTCTATCGGCCCATGCCCGTGTCCGACTTTGACGAGCTGCTGGATGGAAACCCGGACGTTGTGGACGAGGGCCGCGCCGTGACGCGTGAGGTAGGCGCCGGGGGCGAAGGACTCGCCGGGGACGATGAAGCTGCTGGGAGTGCCGGGTTCGACGGAAGTCAGTCGGTCCCCCAAGCGTTGCGCTTTCCCGAGCTCGACAAACTGGAAGAGGGGCCCGAGCAGGTTGCCCAGCAGGCTGTTCACCAGGCTGCCGGATAGCTTGCCTGCTTCGCGGCTCGCTTCGAAAGTATGTGTCGCGCCTTCGGCGCTCTTAATTACTGGTCGAACTTGCGTTCGACCCTACGAAAATCTTGCTGTATCGTTTACCCTGATGGTATGGCGAATCTCGTTGCGCCTCATTTGAGAAATGCGTGTCGCGCCTGGCGGCGCTCTCTATTAGGAGCTGAGCTTTCCTCAGCCCCTCGAAGTTTGGAGGGCGGTGAAGATGAGGTCCAGGCTTTGTTTCGCCCTGAATTCCGTAGGTGCGAACGCAAGTTCGCACAGTATAAAAGCGCCGAAGGCGCGCTACTGTTTTCAAAGCGGGCCGGAAAGGATTCGGGGCGGTATGCTCGCTGTGTTTGAAAGACTGTCGCGCCTAACGGCGCTCTTGATTACTGGTCGAACTTGCGTTCGACCCTATGAAAATCTTGCTGTGGGGGTTTCCGCTCCAACCAATTTTCCGTAGGTGCGAACGCAAGTTCGCACAGTATAAAAGCGCGAAGCGCATCACTGATTTTTTGATATAACGACGTCACAAACGAAGGGGACCCGATTGGGTCCCCTTCGTTTGTTGCTTGCGTTGTTGCTGCGTGCTGCTTAGTAGCCGTACGAAGAGCTGCCGCCGCCGCTGGTGGAGCTGCCGCTGCCGCTGGTGGACGAGCCGCCATTGGTAGAGCTGCCGCTGCCGGAATTGCTGGACGAGCTTCCCGAATTCGAGCTGCTGTTGGAGCTGCTCTGCGCCGGACCGGTGCTCACGATGAGATGCACGGTCTTGCCCGGAGCGAGCGAGCTGCCGGAGGTGGGCGTCTGGCTGATGACGTTGCCGGAGGACACGCTGCTGCTGGACTGGTACTCGGTGGAGACCTGGAAGCCCTCGTTGTTCAGCGTGGTGATGGCGGTGCCTTCGGTGTTGCCGACGACATTGGGCACGGTGGAGGTTTCGGCGCCCTTGCTGACCACCAGGTTGACGGTGCCGTTCTCCTTCAGCTTCTCGCCGGCCGAGGGGGACTGGCTGATGACCTTGCCGGACTCAACCGTGCTGGAGTACTGCTCCTCAACCGTGACGTAGAAGCCCGCGTTGTTGAGCGTGCTGGTGGCGGCGCTGCGCGTCTGGCCGACGACGTTGGGCACGCTGCTGCCTTCGCTGCCGAGCGACAGGTAGTAGGTGACGACGGTGTCCTTGGCGACCTTCGAACCGGCTGCCACGTCCTGGCGAGCCACGTGATCCTTGGCGACCGTGTCGGAGTACTCGGCGGTGCCGGCCTGGTACTTCAGGCCGTTCGTCTGCAGAAGTTTCTTAGCCTCATCAGCGGTTTTGCCGGTGAGGTCGGGCACTTCGATTTCCTGCTTGCCTTGCGAGACGGTCAGGTTGATGGTGCTGCCCTTGGCCTTCTTCGTTTTCGCCGTCGGGTCCTGGCTGATGACCTTGCCGGTCTCGACGGTGTCGGAATAGGTTTGCGTGACGGTGCCCACGGTGAAGCCGGCGGACTGGATTTGCGCCTTGGCCTCGTCGACCGTCTGGCCCGTGACGCTGGGCACCTCGATCTGCTCGCTGTCGCTGGAGTTGCCTCCGACCGCGTATGCCGCAATGACGATGAGCGCGATGACGGCGACGACCGCTACGATGATGCCGGCGATCTTCTTGCCGTTCTTCTTCGGCGCGGTGTTGTCCGAGCGGAACGACTGCGACTGCGTGCCGTTCTTCGCACCCATGTTGGCGCCGACGGCCGGCATAACCGCCGTGCCGTCGCCCATGTTGCCCACCGGGACCACAACCCCGCCCATGACCTGCGTCTGGGCGCTGGTGAAGTTGTCGGAGAACATGACGGGGCGCCCGGCGAGGAAGTCGTTGAGGGCGGAGCGCATGTCCTTGGCGGTGGCGAAGCGGTCCATCGGGTTCTTCGCCATGGCCTTCATGATGATGGCCTCGAGCGACGGGTCGATTTCGGGGTTGATCTCGCGCGCGGGCACGGGTTCGTCTTGCACCTGCTTCATGGCGACGCTTACGGCGTCGGGACCGTCGAAGGGCAGCTGGCCGGTCGCGGATTCGTAGAGCACGACGCCGAGCGAGTAGATGTCGCTGGCGGCGGTGAGTTCCTTGCCCTGCGCCTGTTCGGGCGAGATGTAGTGCGCGGTGCCGAGCACGCTGGAGGTTTGCTCCTTGGTGGAGTTCTTGGCGCGCGCGATGCCGAAGTCCATGACTTTGACGTTGCCGTCGGGCTGGACCATGATGTTCTGCGGCTTGATGTCGCGATGGATGATGTCAAGGCCGTGGGCCACGGACAGCGCCTGGCACACCTGGCTGCCGATTTCGGCGACCTTGCGCTGGTTGATGGCGCCGCGCTGCTTGATGGCGGTTTTCAGGTCGGAACCGCGCACGTACTCCATGACGATGTAGTAGGTGCCGTCGTCCTGACCCCAGTCGTACACGTTGACGATGTAGGGGCTTTGCAGGTTGGCGGCGCTTGCGGCCTCCTGCTTGAACCTTTGCGTGAAATTCTCGTCTGCGGCGTATTGCGGGAGCATCACCTTGACCGCTACCAAGCGCCCCAGGACATTGTCCTGCGCGCGGTACACCTCGGCCATGCCGCCGATGCCGATGCGCTCGGTAATTTGGTATCGGTTGTTGAACACCCGGCCGATCATGTTTCCGGTCACGTCTAAACTCCTTTTGGTCACATGCGGGCTTGGTTAGTGATTCCCACCATGATACCGCGCCCAACACCGTTTATCTATAAAAGGCCTTGAACTTCCAAAGCTGCTTGCAGGATGTCGTGGGCCTTCTGCGAGCCCACTCCCTCGTCGCCGTCTTCAATGACGACCGCGACCACGACCTCGGCGTCGTCGGCGGGCGCCATGCCCACGAACCAGCTGTCGTTGGTGGTGGCTTTTTCCGCGGTGCCCGTCTTGCCGGCAACCTCCACGCCGTCGATCTGCGCCGCCGTGCCGGTGCCGCTCTTCACGACGCCCTTGAGCACCTCGCGCACGCGTTTAGCGGTGTCGGAGCTGATGGACGTGCGCAGCTTTTCGGGCGTTGCGGTGAACGAGCGCTCGCCGTTGGCGTTGTAGATGCCGTCGACAAGGTAGGGCTTCATTTCATCGCCGTTGTTGGCGATGGCGCTGCCCACCATGGCCATCTGCAAAACGGTGGCCTGCGGGCCGGCGGGGCTTTGGTGGTTCAGCGGGTTGACCGGCTCGCCGGCGGCGGCCCAGGCGGTTTCCCATTCGGTCATTTCCGACGGGTCGGCCATGAGCGAGGTGTACATGTTCAGCGGGAAGTCGAAGGTTTGGTTGAACCCGAAGCTTTCCGCGCCCTTGACCAGGGTTTCCGCACCCATTTGCACGCCGAGCTGGCCGTAGACGGTGTTTGCCGACCACCAGGTCGCCTGCTCGAGGGTTTGCGTGCCGTAGGAGGTGTTGTCGAAGTTGGACACGCTGGCGTTGCCGATGTCCATGGTGCCCGGCGACGAGTAGCGGGTGGACTCGCTGGCGGTGTCGTTTTCGAGCGCCGTCGCGAGCGTTACCATCTTGAAGGTGGAACCGGGCGCGTACAGGGCGCCGGTTGCGCGGTTGATGAGCGAGGAGTCGTCGCTGCTGGTCGCCCCGGCAAGGACGGTCTCGAAGTCCTGCGCGTCGTAGGTGGGGGCGCTCGCCATGGCGAGGATGGCGCCCGTCTTCGGGTTCATGACCACCACGGCGCCCTTGCTGCCCGACAGCGCGTCCTGGGCGGCTTGCTGGATCTTCGAGTTGATGGTGAGCGTCACGTCGTTGCCGGCAGAACCCACGCCCGCCATGGAATTGAGCACGTCGGTCCAGGTGGCGAAGTTGGTCGTTCCGGTGAGCGTGTCGTCGTAGGCGTCTTCAATGCCCGCCTCGCCGTACTGCTGGGACACGTAGCCGACCACGTGCGTGGCAAGGTCGCCCGCGGGGTAGATGCGGTCGTAGCTGCCGTCGTCGTTGAGCACGCTGCGCGCGAGCACGATGCCGTCGTAGGTGGAAATGGTGCCGCGTTCGCTCTTCTGCTCCTTGGCAAGGGTGTGGTTGTTGCCCGGCATGGACTGGTAGTTGTCGGCGTCGACGACCATGATGAGCGTGAGGTTGGCCACCAGCAGGGCGAACAGCGCGCTGCAGAACAGCATGGAGTGCGTCAGGCGCTTGCCGAGGCTGATGCGCCCGAGCACGCTGTTGGCGTGCAGCGAGGACGTGGTGCCGCTGAGCATTTCGGTTTCGATGCCCGTCGCCTCGTCGCCGGCGCGCAGCAGGAAGCCCACGATGATGAAGCTGCCCAGAAGCGACGAGCCGCCTTGGCTGATGAAAGGCAAGGTCAGGCCCGTGAGCGGGATGAGGCGCGTGACGCCGCCGACGATGATGAACGCCTGCAGGACGATCATGCCGGTCAGACCCACGGCCACGAAGCTGGAAACGTCGCTTTTCGCGCGCGCCGCCGTGAGGAAGCCGCGGATGGCGAAGCAGAGGAACAGCAGCAGCACGCCCGCCGCGCCGAGCAGGCCCGCTTCCTCGGCGATGTCGGCGAAGATGAAGTCCGACTCGACGACGGGGATCTGCGTGAAGTTTTCGGTGCCGCCGGCAAGGCCGTTGCCGAGACCCACGCCGAACAGGCCGCCGTCGGCGATGGAGTAAATGGCTTGGCAAAGCTGGTAGCCCGTGTCCTGCGCATCGGCGAAGGGGTTGAGCCAGGTGCTCACGCGTACCTGCACGTGGCTGAAGGCGCTGAAGAGCACCACGCAGCCGACGGCGATGAGCGCAAGGCCGATGACCAGGTAGAACTTCTTTCCCGTGGCGACGTAGAGCATCAGCAGGAACACGAAGAAGAACACGAGCGCGCTGCCGAGGTCCTTCTCCAGGATGACGACGATCATGGCGAGGCCCCACATGAGCAGCAGGGGCAAAAGCGAGCGGATGTCGGGCAGGCGCACCGGCCCGATGCGGACGGTGAACACGGAGAGCATCTCGCGGTTTTCGGCCAGGTAGCTGGCCATGAACAGCACGATGATGACCTTGGCGATCTCGCCGGGCTGGAAGGAGAAGCCGCCGACGTGCAGCCAGATGCGGCTGCCGTAAATCTCCTGGCCAAGGCCGGGGATCATAGGCGAGAGCAACAGGAAGATGCCCACGAGCATGAGCGTGTACTTGTAGTTGGCGACCTTGTCCAGATTACGGAACAGCGCCAGCACGATGATCATGAACGCCACGCCGACGAACAGCCATACCACCTGGTTCTGCGCCATGGTGGTGACGCTGGAGAAGGGGGCGATGCGGGTGATGAAGGCGATGCCGATGCCCGAAAGCGCGAACGATATGGGAAGCAGCGCCGGGTCGGCGCCGGGGGCGAGTTTGCGCACGGCGAGGTGCGCCACCACGAAGGCGGCGAAGATGCCGATGGGCACGGACAGGGAGTCGAAGCCGACGGTCTGCCCCTCGCGAATGGCGATGGTGACGAACAGTAGCGCCACCATGGGCGCGGCGAGCAGCAGCAGGATGAGTTCTATGTTGCGACGTGTCATGGAGCGCTACCCCTGCGAAGCCTGGTTGGAGGCGGACTTGTTCGCGTCGTTTTGCTGCGCGGAATCGGTCTGCGCAGATGAGCTGCTTGCGGATTCGCCCTCGCTCGAGCTTGCGCCCGTGGAGCTTTCCTCGCGGTATTTCTCCACCAGGATGCGCGCGGCGTCGGCGGTGTCGCAGGAGATGCCCTCTTTGAGGTGCTCGACGGTGTTCGGCTGCAGCGAGCTGGTGGCCACGTCGGTGGTCTCTAGGTGCTTCGACAGCGATATGCCGCCGATTTCCCACGGTTTACCCTGGTAGATGGCGACCTTGTCATCGTCGATGCCCAGATAGGCGACGGTGCCCAGCCACTTGTTCACCCCGAAGGCCGTGCCCGCGAGGATGGCGACGAGCAAAAAGAGCACCAGCGCGACGGCCCGCTTGGTCTTGCGCGCCATCTTGCGGCGGCGCTTTTCCGCGAAGCCCTCCACGTTGGAGACGATGACGGTGACGTTGTCGTGGCCGCCGGCGGCGATTGCCTCGTTGACCAGCTGCGATGCGCAACGCTGCGGGTCGCGCACGCGGCGCAGCGTCGCCTCGATGGTCTCGTTGCGCACCATCGAGGAAAGGCCGTCGGAGCAGACGAGCAGTCTGTCGCCGGCGTCGACGTTGATCTCGTAGATGTCGGGGCGCGTGTTGGGGTCGCTGCCGAGCGCGCGCGTGATGACCGAGCGCTGCGGATGGTGGCGCGCCTCTTCGGGCGTGAGCTGGCCGGCTTCGATCATGTCGGCCATGAGGCTGTGGTCGCGCGTGAGCTGCTGGAGCTTGCCCTGGTGCAGCAGATAGGCGCGCGAGTCGCCGACCTGCGCGATGAGCAGGCGTTCCCCTTCGAGCATGCAGGCGGTCATGGTGGTGCCCATGCCCTCGCGCCCGCGCCCGTCGCGGCTGGCGCGGATGATTTCGCGGTTCGCCTCCTCGACGGCTGCCTGCAGGGCCGCGCCGTCGGGATGCTCCGGCGCGAGCTCGGCTAGGACGTTCACCGCGATTTCGGACGCCACTTCGCCTGCCGCGTGCCCGCCCATGCCGTCGGCGACGGCGAACAGCGGTGGGCGAACCACCAGGCTGTCCTCGTTATGGTCGCGCACACAGCCGACGTCGGTGCGGCTGCCGAACGAGGTGACCGCACCCTTGCGCGTTCGCTGGGTCGATCGGTAAGAGGATTGTTTCCCACGTGCCATTATGCGTACCTCACACGAATCGCCACGTCGCCGACGTTGACGGTGTCGCCGTTACGCAGGGCGGTGGGCTCGCTGATGAGCTGGCCGTTGACGGCGGTGCCGTTCGTCGACCCGAGATCTTCGATAAACAGGTTCTGCCCCATGAGCGTGAAGCGCGCGTGTCGGCCGGAAACGTATCCGGCGCCGATGACGATGTCCGCGCCGGGATTGCGTCCGACGATGACCGGGCCGCGCACCACGATGGACACGCCGCGCAGCTCCTTCGGGCCCCGCTCGACGGACAGATTCCACGTGCGTTCGCGTTTGCGCTGGCCGCGCACGGCCCCGATGCCCGTCTTCATGATGGCGAAGAGGAACAGGTAGAGCAGCGCGACGAACAGAAGGCGGATGAGAAGCAGCGCGTAGTCGATCACGGCGATTCCTTCCGGGTTTCCCTACGCCAGCGTGAACACGAGGTCGGTCGTGCCGATGGAGATGTGGTCGCCCTCGCTGAGCGGCTGGCTTGCGATGGCGCGGCCGTTGACGTAGGTGCCGTTGGTCGACCCCAGGTCGGTGACGGTCCAGACGCCCTGGCTGGTCAGCGTCAGCTCGGCGTGGGTGCGCGAGACGTTGATGTCGGGAATGGCGATGTTGTTGCGGGATTCGCGTCCGATGGTGATGTGGGCGCTGGAAAGCTCGTAGGGGCGGTTGGTCGCCGTGTCGATGAGTCGGGCATGGCCGACGGCGGCAGCGCCGCGCTGCTGCATGAGGTCGTCGGGATTGCCGGTGAAGACCATCGTTTGCGCGGCGGACTGGGCGGCCTGCGGCGCGGGAGCCTGCGGCGCGGCGGCCGGAGCGGCTGCGGGAGCCTGCGCGGCGGCGCCGGCCGCGAAGCCGGCTGCAGCGGCGGGTGCGGCGAAGCCGGCGCCTGCCGGGGCCGGTGCTGCGTCGTAGCCGTATTCGCCCTGCTGAGGGGCGTTGTTGGGCTGGTTCCAGTCGTTTGCGGGGGCCTGCTGGGCGTAGCGCTGGTCGTAGCGCGGCTGGGCGGGCACGGCGGCCTGCGAGTTGCCGAACTGCTGCGCGGGGTAGGCGGTTTCCGGGCCGTAGCCGCCGTCGGAGAGGCCATAGCGCTGCATTTCCTCGTTGCGCAGCTGGCTGATGATGGGCGCGGCCACCGCTTCGGCGATGACGTCGAACTTGCCGTGCTTGAGGCCCTCGTCGACGATGAAGCGCACGAGCGGCTGCCCGTCCATCATCAGCCCCTGCTCGGAGGCCTTCGCAGCGAGGTAGGTTTCGGTCTCGCCGGCCAAGGTGGGGTAGTAGCCGAACAGACGGCGGTCGTCGTCGGGGTTCACCAGCACGGTGTAGAGGGTGGGCGCGTATTGCTTGCCGGCGCCGACCATCTTTTCGCGGCGCATCTGCTTTTCGGCCTTTTTGGCAATCTGAACAGGAGAGATGGGGGCATCGAACATCTTGTCCGCTGCGCCTTCGAACGTATCCTCCATTTTGCCCTCGAACCTCGAGAAGATGCCCATTGCCGCTCCTTGCGTTGCCGTGTTGCCGCTTGGGCGCAGAGCGCGACCAAGCTTGATAATCAATTCAGCATTGTGCCACACGACCATCACGACGTGGGGATATTGATGCAATCGCCACTTTATCGCCTGGTGGGGATATTGATTCCGGACCATTTTCGGCTTGTGCTAAAACAGTGTGCGCCTCCGGCGCCTTTATGCTGCGCGAACTTGCGTTCACGCCTACGAAAGTCCTGGTGGATACCGAAATCCAGCAGCAAGATCGAGTAGGGTCGAACGCAAGTTTGACCAGTATTGGGGAGCGTCGCACCTGCGACGCTCTTTTCTAATTCTCTGACTGGGGGGCGTCTTCCACCATGCGCATGAGGTCTTGCTGGTTGTGGACGTCGAGCTTGCGGTAGATGTGGCGGATGTGCGTCTTGGCGGTTCCCTCGGAAATGAACAGCTTTTCCTGGATATAGGCGGCGTTGTGGCCCTTGGCCAGGAAGAACAGGATCTCCGTTTCGCGGCGCGACAGCAGATAGGTGTTGGCGACCGTCTCGCACTTCCCGCGGAAGCGCCCGCCGCCGCGGATGCGCTCGTTGGCGTCCTGGGGCGCCTCGCCGGACGGGCGGCTCATCGCCCGACGCGCTTCCGAGGGGCCTGCCGCGGCGCTTTGCGCGGGCTTGGCGGCAGGCGCTTCCGGCGCCTTGCGCTCTTCGGACGTGTTGGCGTTGCCGGGTGTCTCCGGCTGGGCATTCTCGGCCTGTGCGGGTTGGCCCGCTTCGGCCTGGTTTGCGGTTGCGTCGGCTGTCGCGTTGCCGATGGCGTCGGTGGCGTTGGTCGTGTCGACGGCATCGTCCGCGCTTGTTTCCGCAGGTGAAGTGGATGCCTTGCCCGCTTCGGCCGTCGTGTCGCCATCGGTCGGCTCGCTGTTCTGCGTCGCCGGCCACGCCTCGGCGCGCGCGGCGAGGGTTTCCATTTCCGGCGCGGCGCCGCAGTTGCGCACGCCCGCGGCCTTCGCCGCCGCTTCCTCGCGCTCGAAGCTGGCGGAGACGGCCTTGACCAGCGGGCAGGGGACCACGATGGCCTCGACTTCACGTTCGCGCGGCAGCATCGCGTAGGCAATCACCATGATGAGCAGCATCGCGACGACGACGGTCTGCTCCCCGAAGGGCATCTGGTGCACGGCGCTCGCCGCGGCCACCGGCGCAAGCGAGCCGATAAGGACCGCCGCGGCCATGGTTCCGCGCCCGACGCCGAAGACGAACACCGGCGAGAGGCGGAAGCGCTGCGAAAGGTCGCTGAAGAAGATCCACATGAGCGACTCGAAGCACAAAAAGCCGACGATCAAAAACGTGCTGGCTACTGCATTTCCCGTTTCGCCCGATGAGGGAATGAAGAAGATGGTCACGGCGATAAACGGGATGAGCGGCTGGAAGAAGCGGCTCCATCTGTCGCCGCCGCTCAGCGCCATGATGGTGACGAGGATAAGGATGCTCGCCACGCCGGCGGCAAGCATCAGCATGGGCTGTGAGGCCGCATCCGGGCTGGTCATGATCGATTGCAGGGACTGGCTGCGCAGCATGCCGAGCGGAATGCCGAGCACGAACACGGGCACGGCGAAGCGCAGCAGGAACTTGCCCTTGTTGATGGGAAGCGGCTTGAACAGCGGCACGTCGTTGCGCTTGTAGAACGACGTCGGCGTCTTTCGCAGAAGGATGGCCAGCTCAAGCAGCGGGATGGCCGCGATGATCACCGACGAGACCGACTGCGGCGCCCAGTGCAAGGTGATGGCGAACAGTCCGAACGACACGAACACGGCGACCGCGGTGTTGAATACGATGGAGGCGCTGTCGCAGCGGGCGAACGCGGTGCCCCAGTAGATGATGAGCACCGACGAGCCGATGCCCGTCATGACGCCGGAGACGATTTCCAGTGCGGGATAGTCGGGCAGGAACGGCGCGAGCAGAAGCGACGTGCCGATAAACGACAGCACCGCGCCGGCGATGAGCAGGCCGCGCGAAATGTAGTAGCGCAGAAGGCGTTGGTTTGTCAGCCCCATGAACAGCAGGCAGAACACGTATACGCAGATCGAAATGAGATAGGACAGCGCCACACTGCTGCCGTAGAGGCCCTCGAACAGGTTCGTCGCCCCGAAGACCGACGACGTGCCGAACATGGTCGCGAATACCCATGCCTGGTGCAGGCCGTAGCCGAGCGACAGCAGACTCAATTCTCCGAACGCGCTGTCATCGCCGAAATCGGCGTTGAGCGTGATCCGAGGAACACGTACCCCCATACGTTTTCACCCCTCTTGTAATGCATCCTCTGAGCCATATAATACCCGGCTTGCTTGCAAGGGGCGAGGTCGGCCTTGGGTTATATTCGGGGTAAATCGGATTGGCCTTAGTTTTGACCTGGGAAAACACGAAAAATCATCCTCGAAGGATGATGTGTGCGAATTGTGGGATTGCCGCGCCGCGTTTTCGCAAACATGACCGGTTAGCCGTGCGATGCGGGCTTTCGCGAGGGTGCGGCCCGGGCCGGCTGGTCGACCGGCCCGCATGCCGCGGCGGCGCTAGGCCACCTTGATGACCACGTTGTCGTAACGGTTGAGCACGGTGCTTTCGCCCGTGGTGCCCTGACCGTCATGCGTGGTCTGCGTGCCCGGCTTTTGCGACATGGCCGCGTACACCGTGCACGTGTACTGCTTGCCGGACAGGTAGTCCGCCAAGCTGGTGGCGTCGTAGTTGTGAATGGCGCTGAGGCCGTTCTGGTTGTTGCTGGACGTGACGTCCTCGTTCAGCAGGTCTTTGACCGTGCTGCCCTCGGGAACGATGACCAGCTCGCTACGAACGCTACCGCCCTGGGCGGTTTCGTCGAGCACGCACGTGATCTCGTACACGCCCTTGCTTTCCACCTGAGTGCCCTCATCGCTGTGGACATAGTAGAACGCATAGGCCGGTACGGCGATCAACGCGCATACGCAGCACGCAACCGCGATGGCAAGAAACCTCTTGCCCCAAGATGCGTTGGCCATAAGAGCCTCCCTTCTGCAAGTTCATTGGAGAATGGAAATGCCCCGCTTCTGGCAACGTAGTTTTAAGTATACGGGGGCAAAATTGTTTCAGCAACGGAAAAGCGCGCTTCTGACCTGCATAAACAATGAATCAACCTGCGCGGATGATGCTTTGGGCGCGCAAAGGGCGCACCCGGCGACCCCAAACGGGTCTATTTAGGGTTTGCGGGATGATGATGCGCCCCGGTGCCTTCCTATACTGGGTTGCAACGAAGAGGACCGGCCTGCGAACAGGGGTTTGCGGGCCAAGGCGCCGCCGGGGTGAAAGATCGGGCGGCGCGCCTTGGCGCCGCGTGCGCCGGGGCCGACATAACGAAGGGGGATGCAATGGCTGAAAACGCGAAGGCCGAGGAGCTGGACGTTTCCTGGGACCTCGACGACGACTTCGATCCGCTGGAGGTCGACGACGAGGAAATCGACCAGGAGGACATGGACGACGACAACCCGCTCGACACGACCGATTACCCGACGATGCGCAACATGCCCGAGAGCATGCAGCGCGAGGCCGTCTACACGCCGGCACGTCAGGGCAGCGCCGTCGACGCGGTGCTTTCCATGCTCGACCACAACCCGGCCCGCCGACCGGTGCTGGTTTCCATCCTGGGCTGGTGCGAGGGCGGATGCCTGAACAGCGAGCTGACCGAGAAGGTCGACGCGCTGCAAAGCGACAACCGCTCCGTCTACGGCACCACCACGCTGTGCCGCATGCTCGAGCGCGCCGGTGCCCTGGAGCTGGAGATGCCCGAAACCTCCGACGCCCGCGAGGACGTCGAGGAAGGCGTCGAATACCTGGAGATCAAGGAGCGCGTCGACCCCGTGTGGCACACCACCGAGGCAGGCAGCGCCGTGCATGCGCAGATGACCTCCGGCTCGTCGTTCAGGGACATCGTGCTCGATCGCGATTCGCTCTACCTGGAGGTGTATCGCGCGGTCATGGCCGCCGTCGATGAGCGCCCGCGCACCAAGGTGGAGATCGAGGAGCTGGTGGACACCTTCGACGTGGTGAAGAGCCCGCGCCGATTCGGCGCCCATTTCATCGACATGCTGGAGCGCACCGACGCTCTTGAGTGGAAGAACCACGCGTGGCAGCTGACCGACCTGGGCCGCACCATGATGCCCGAGGTCGAGGCCGTGCTTTCCGAGAAGGGGGAATAACCGATGTCCGAAGCAACCGCCGCGCCCGAGCAGGGCGCCTCCGCCGAGCAGGAAATGGACCTTGCGGCGTTGATGGACGGCCGCGCCCGCACCTACGGGCTGCTGTCGCGCCTGTTTTTGAAGGAAGTCGACAAGCCGGTGCTGACCGAGCTGCAGGGCATGCGCTTCCCCGCCGCCACGGGAAACGACAAGGTGGACGAGGGCTATCACATGCTCTACGACTACCTGCGCACGTCCTGGGACGACAGCATCACCGAGCTGGCCATCGACTTCGTGCGCACCTTCATCGGCCACGGCGTCAACGGCTTCTCGGCGGCGTACCCCTTTGAGAGCGTCTACACCTCCGAGCGTCGCTTGATGATGCAGGAAGCCCGCGCCGAGGTGCTGCAGACCCTGCGCGAGAACAACCTCAAGCGCGGCCGCTGGACCGAGGGCGAGGACCATATCGCCCTGGAGCTGGAGTTCATGCAGCGCATGGCCATGCGTACCGCCGAGGCGCTGCGCGAAGGCGACGAGGACAAGGCCATCGAGCAGCTGCGCACGCAGCAGAAGTTCGCGCAGGATCACTTGCTGAACTGGCTGCCCATGATGACCGAGGACATGCGCCGTTTCGCGCGCACCATGTTCTACCAGGGTCTGGCCCAGCTGGTCATGGGCTACGTCGAGGAGGATGCGGACCTTCTGGAGGAGCTGCTGGACAGCGTCGAGGACGCTGCGTAATGGCGGGCGGGGGCATCACCCGCCGCGAATTCGTCGTCGTGGCGCTGGGCGCCGCGGCATGTGCTGGGCTCGGCGGGTGCGCCGGGCCCAGCGCCGTTTCGGGGCAGGGCGGGGCGAGCGAGGAGCCGTCCGTGGACGCGGAGCTGGTTTCGGCGGGTGTGCTGACAGTTTCGGCCGTGGCGAACAGCCTTCCGTACTACCAGGAGGACAACGGGGCGCGATCGGGGTTCGTCTGCGAGCTCATGGAAGCGGCTGCGGCGCGTATGGGGCTTGATTGCTCCTGGTCGAAGGCCGATTCGCTTGCGAGCGCGGTTGTGCGCGTGCGTCCCGGCGAGCAGGTGCGCGGCGCTGCGGTGCGCACCGACGTCGCGGCGACGTTCGCCGCCGCCGACGCGCGGCGTGCGGCTGAGGGGGCGGCTGCGGAAGCGGCGGGTTCCGGGTCGGGCGCGGGCGCGTCGACGTCGACCGGGTTCGCGACGATTCCGTATCTGACGGTTTCCCAGTGTTTGGTGGCGAAGAAGTCCTCGTCGATCGCGAGCACGGGCGACCTTGCGGGGGCGAGCGTCGGCGTGCTGGATGGGTCGCCTGGTCAGGCATGGGCCGTGCAGAACCTCGCGCAAGCCGGCGTCGTCGCGTACGCGACACTCACCGAGCTGTTCTCCGCCTTGCAGGCCCGCAACGTCGACGCCGTGGTGGCCGACACCCAGGCGGCCGACTATCACCTGCGCGTGGCGTATGGCGACGAGCAGGTGGTGCAGGCGATCGACGGGACGGATTCGTCCTACGAGCTGGTGCTTCGCGAGAGCGACACGGCGCTTGCGGCTTCGCTTGCCGCCGCGCTCGACGCCCTGCGCGAGGACGGGACCTACGATGGGCTTTGCGATGCGTGGTTCGCCGCGGCCGACAATTCCCGCGGCAAAACCGACGCGCGCACGCCCGAGCAGGGGGCTCCGGGCCACGACAAGGGCGGCGCGGTGTAGGAGCGGTGCGCTCAGGCGGGCGCGGCGGCGTGGGATTTGCTCGCGCAGTCGCGCCCGCTTTTCGTTTCTCGCGGAAACGCGCGGCTGTGATGCCATCGCGCGGTCCATGAGGTACCCTGGGCGTATTCATTGCGCGTGAGAGGAGCTTTCATGAGGTTGTGCGTGTTCGGGTCGTCGAGCTTGAAGCTGGATGCCGTGTATTTGGATGCCGCGTACGAAGTGGGGCGCGTGCTGGCGCGCCGCGGGCACGAGCTGGTGTTCGGCGGCTACGACATGGGCATGATGGGTGCCGTGGCGAAGGGCGCGGCTGACGCCGGCGGCACCGTCACGGGCGTGGTGACCGAGGGGCTCAACGGTCGCGGGCGCGATATCTTCCCGTGTACCGAGGTCATCTGCATGCCCGACTTGGCGCAACGCAAAACGCGCATGATCGAGCTTTCCGATGCATTCATCACGCTGCCCGGCGGCTTGGGCACCTTCGACGAGTTCTTCGTCGTGCTTTCGCAGGTGAAGGTGGGCGAACTTGAGGGCAAGAGCGCGATTTTGAACATCGGCGGCTACTTCGACCCGATGATCGAGATGCTCGACCGGGCGACGGCGACGGGGCTGAACGCGACCGACTGGCGGGAGAGCTGCGGCGTGTTCGACGCGCCCGAAGAGCTTGTCTCGTGGCTTGAAGCCTAGCGGTCGAAAGCGATAGGGAAGCAAAGGTAACAAAGGTAACCGGATAGCTACCGATTCGGCCAATCCCGCCGGGGTATCTAGCACTCGCGGGCAAAGAGTGCTAACTTTCACCAAGAGCGAATTTCGTTGTGCAGATGCACTAAGTGCCCACGTGGCGCGGGGTGCGTCGTCGATACCGCTTGCAAGTATGCTCGCGCGTCGGGAGGCAAGCCCGGCGCCGATGAAGGGTTCGCGTCCCCGCGCGGGCTCAAGGAAGGGGTTTGCAGCATGGCCAAGGAAATCTCCTACGACAACGAAACGCGTCAGTCGCTGGCAGCCGGCGTGGCGAAGCTGGCGGACGCGGTGCGCGTGACCATCGGGCCGAAGGGCCGCTACGTGGCGATGACCAAGCCGAAGGAGCGCCACCCGAACGTGTCCAACGACGGCGCCACGGTAGCGGCGCACGTGGGCTCGCAGGATCACGTGGAGAAGATGGGCCTGGAGATTGTTCGCGAGGCCGCGATGGCCGCGAACAACGAGGCGGGCGACGGCACCTCGACGGCGACGCTTCTGGCCGACGCCATTGTGCGCGAGGGCGTTCGTTACGTGACCGCCGGCAACGACCCGCTCGCGCTGCGCCGCGGCATCCAGAAGGCGGCCGACGCGGTGTCCGACGAGCTGCTCGCGGGCGCGGTGCAGGTCACCACGCGCGATCAGATGGCCGAGATCGCCACCGTGTCGTCCGGCGACGAGGAAATCGGCGGCAAAATCGCCGATGCGCTGGAGGAAATCGGCAAGGACGGCGTCATTTCGGTCGAGAAATCCACCACGTTCGGCATCAGCCTGGATGTGAAGAAGGGCATGCTGTTCGACCGCGGCTTCATTTCCCCGTACATGGCCGACGACATGGGCAAGATGACCGGTGAGCTGGAGCAGCCCTACATTCTTATGACCGACCAGCGCCTGGCCGACAACTTCAAGGACATCGTGCCGGTGCTCGAAGAGGTCATGCAGTCGGGGCACCCGCTGCTCATCGTTGCCGACGACGTGCGTGGCGAGGCACTGAACTCCCTGCTCATGAACCGTCAGCGCGGCACGCTGCACAGCGTGGCCGTGGTGGCGCCGGGCGCCGAGGACCGTCGCCGTGCCGAGCTCGAGGACATGGCCATCCTGACGGGCGGCGAGGTCATCACGCCCGACCGCGGCCTGACCATGGCCGATGCGCGCAAGAGCATGCTGGGCCGCGCGGCAAGCGTGCAGATCACGAAGGACCGCACGCTCATCATTGGCGGCAAGGGCAAGGCCGAGGCCATCGAGGCGCGTTGCGAGGCCATTCGCAACGAACTCACCCGCCCGCATTCCGACTACGACCTCGACGTGATGCGCGAGCGCCTGGCGAAGCTTTCGGGCGGCATCGCGGTTCTGAGCGTGGGCGCCGCGACGGAAACCGAGATGAACGAGATCCGCAGCCGCATTCAGGACGCCCTGCGCGCGACGCGCTCGGCGGCGAGCCAGGGTTTGCTCGCCGGCGGCGGCGTGGCGCTGCTGCAGGCCGCCAAGGTGCTCGACGACGTCGAGGTGGCAAGCGAGGAGGAGCGCTTCGGCGTGGATATCCTGCGCCGCGCCCTGGAAGAGCCGCTGCGCGCGCTGTGCGCCAACGCGGGCTACGACGGCAACGTGGAGGTTTCCCGCGCCCGCGATGCCGAGCGCGGCTGCGGCTTGAACTGCGAAACCGGCGAATACGGCGACATGATCAAGATGGGCGTGGCCGACCCGGCGAAGGTGACCGTGACGGCTCTGCAGGCCGCGGCATCGGTGGCGTCGCTGATCCTGATCACCAACTGCGCCGTAACCGAAGCGGAAAAGGACGCCGAGGAGGAGTAACAGGCTAGCGGGCTGCCGGGCGCCGGTCGGCTGGCGGGCCGGTTGTCCGCTGGTCGGTTGACAGGCACGAATGGCGAAGGTGGGCGCGTGGAGGAATCGATTCATTACGAGGTGATCAGGTTCACCGATACGTTGAAGGCGAGCTTCATGGGAGGCGACGCCGAGGCCGACGATCGGTTCGCCCCGCGCATCGTCGCCAACGACGCGGATACGTGCGCCAATGTCCTTTCCGCGCTGAAAAGCGAGCTTGCCGACTGCGAGAGTTTCGCCTTCTCCGTGGCCTTCATTACCGCAAGCGGCATGCAGGTGCTTGCGGCGATTTTGTCCGACTTGCGCGACCGGGGGATTCCCGGTCGCGTTCTTACGTCCACGTATCAAAACTTCAACAACCCCGATGCGCTGCGCAAGCTGTTGGAGTACCCCAACATCGAGGCGCGCGTCTATCAGGGGGATTTGCATGCGAAGGGCTATTTCTTCGATAAGCGTCAGCTTTCGACGGTCATTATCGGAAGCTCGAATTTGACGCAAAAGGCGCTGACCTGCAACAAGGAGTGGAACATCCTGTTCCGCTCGTATGCCGACGGCACCATGCTGCTTGAGGCGAAGCGCGAATACGATAAGCTTTGGGATGACGGGCAGACGACGCGCATCGATAAGGAGTGGATTGCCGGCTACGAGGCGTTTCTCGATGCGCATGCGGTGACGCTTTCAGGGGGAAGGAAGGTTTCGCTCAAGGCGTTTTCCTCCGATGCCGCAGAAGCGGGGCCTGGTCGGGTACCGGAATACGGGCAGGCTGGCGGCGGCACCGGGCGGGCCGGCGGGGTTGCCGGGGCGGCTGGCAGCGCTTCGGGGGCGGGGGCGCCCGCGGCGCCGGGCGGCATCACGCCCAACAAGATGCAGCAAGGCGCGCTCGAGGCGCTTGAGGTGCTGCACGGCCGCAATGAGCGGCGGGCGTTGCTGGTGTCGGCGACCGGCTCGGGAAAAACCTACCTGTCCGCCCTGGACATTGCGGCTACCCGTCCAACAAAAGTCCTGTTCATTGCTCATAGGCAGCGAATCTTAAAGGCTTCGGCCGAAAGTTATGGGCGCGTGTTGGGAAGCGCGTACGAATATGCGCTCTACGCGGGATCGAATCGTCCGGCCCGCGCGACGTGCCTGTTCGCGATGGTGGGGACGCTCGCGCGGCATCTTGACGACTTTCACCCCGACGAATTCGACTACATCGTGATCGACGAGGCGCACCGCACGGGTGCGGCGGGGTATCGCGCCGTTATCGACTACTTCACGCCGAAGTTTCTGCTCGGTATGACGGCGACCCCGAGCCGCACCGACGGATACGATGTGTACGCCCTGTTCAACCATGTGATCGCATTCCGCATCACCCTGCAGGACGCGCTTGATTGCGACATGCTGTCGCCGTTTCACTACTTCGGGATCGCCGATTTGGCGATAGACGACGAGGCGGTCGACGATTTCGCGCTGTTCAACCGCCTGACCAGCGAGGCGCGCGTCGATCACGTCATCCGCAAGATCGAGGAGTATTCCGTCGAGAAGCGCGGGCGCCGCGGGCTGGTGTTCTGCAGTCGCAAGGACGAGGCGCGGCAACTGGCGCAGGCGTTTTGCGAGCGCGGGTATGCGGCGCAGGCGGTGGACGGCGACACGCCGGAGGCGGCCCGCGACGCGGCGATCGAGCGGCTGGAGCGCGGCGAGCTCGAATACATCTTCACGGTCGACATCATGAACGAGGGAGTCGATATCCCGTCGTTGAACCAGATCATCATGCTGAGAAAAACCGAGTCCGCGATCGTGTTCGTGCAGCAACTTGGCCGCGGCCTGCGCAAATTCCCCGGCAAGGCATACACGCTGGTGCTCGATTTCATCGGCAACTATCAGCAGAACTATTTGGTGCCCATTGCGCTTTCGGGCGATCGAACCTACAACAAGGACGGCCTGCGGCGCGTGGTGAAGGAGGGCAGCTCGGTGATTCCGGGATGTTCGACCATCACGTTCGACAAGGTGTCCGAGCAGCGGATATTCAAGGCGCTCGAAGAGGGGCGCTTCAGCGATGCGAAGCTGATAAAGAGCGAGTACGCGCACCTCAAACAGCTGCTGGGGCGGATTCCCCGACTGTGTGACTTCGACGAGAACGAGGCGATTGATCCGCTGATCATCATCAAGAAATACGGCTCGTATGCCGCGTTTCTGCAGCGCTACGATAAGGAATGCCCGTTTGCCTTCGGGGATAAGAAGCTGGCGTTTCTGAAGTTCATCTCGACGAAGCTGGCGAACGGGAAGCGCGCCGCCGATTTGCTGGCGTTGCAGCAGGTGCTGCGTGACGGGGCTGCGCCGGTCGAATTGGGGGCTTGCGCGGGTGCCGACGCGGGTGCCGACGCCGCTGCGGGCGACGATTGGCTTTCCGGGCTGAGTAGGCGCGGGCCTGCGCAAACAGGCGGGGCCGCGGCGGAGCATTGCGTGCGCTCGGTGACGCGGATGCTCACGGGCCAATTCTCGACGCAGGGGCAGGAATTGGTGCGCGTGGAGGACGGCCGGATGGTGCTTGCGGATGATTTCGCCGCGGCGCTTTCCGACGAGGCGTTCCGCCGTTGCGTGGCGGATGCGGTCGAGTTCGGGCTGATGAGGGCGCGCAGCAGGTATGCGCAGCCCTACGAGGACACCGATTTCGTTCTGTATGGGAAGTATTCGCGCGAGGACGTGGCCAAGCTGCTTCGCTGGGAGCGGGAGCCGAACTATCAAAACGTCGGCGGGTACTTCTACGACAAGGCGACCAACACGTTCCCGGTGTTCATCAACTACGAGAAGGACCCGGATATCAGCATCACGACGAAGTATGAGGACCGTTTCGTTTCCGATCGGCGGATCATCGCGATATCGAAGAGCAACAGGAGTTTGCGCTCGCGCGAAATCGTCCGGCTGGCCGAGGCGGGGGAAAACGGGGTGCGCTGCTATCTGTTCGTCCGCAAGAACACGCACGATAAAGATGACGGCACCGAGTTCTACTTCCTGGGGCGCATGCGGCCGACGGGTTGGTTCGAGCAGATCGTCATGGAGGGGACGGACACGAGCGCCGTCGAGATCGAATATGAGCTTGATCAGCCGGTTCGCGCCGATCTCTACGATTATTTCCGCAGCAGCTTCGAGGAGTAGCGGCTAACGGGCTGCCGGCCGGCTGGCGGGCTGGTGAGCTGCCGGCCGGCTGGCGGGTCTAGTTGCCGAATCGGGCTTTGAGGGCTTCGACGACTTCGACGTCGGCGGGCAGCCATTCGACGGTGTCGATGTGCGCCATGTCGAGCCATTTCGCCGCATGGTGCTCGAGCAGTTCAAACCCCGCTTCGCCAAGCGAGCAAAGGTAGCATTTCATGCTCAGGTGGAAGGTGGGGTAGTCGTATTCGACCTGCACCAGGAAGTTGTCGACGGCGATGAAGGCATTCAGCTCCTCGTGGATCTCGCGAACGATGGCCTGCTCGGGAGTTTCGCCTGCCTCAACCTTGCCGCCCGGGAATTCCCAGCCGCCTTCGAACTCGCCATAGCCGCGCTGCGTGGCGAGGATCTGGTGGTCTTTCACGATGATGGCGGCGACGACGTCGATGGTCTTCATAAGGGTCCTGCCTTCTTTGTGCTGCGCTGTCGGTGTTCGGTTTGCAAGCATAGCACGACGGGGGCACGTCGCGACATTAGTTGGCTCTGTTGGACCAGGATCGATGCGCGTCTAAAACTATCGTATTGAAAGCGCTTGGAAAAGCGCTTCGGCGCATGGAATTGCCCAAGACATCCTCCTACACTGAGACCTTCAACGCGTGAGCGGGGGCAATGCTGCTCTAGATTGAAGGGGATGATCATGCGCAATCGGCTATTGGCGCAAACTAACGCGAGTGCGACCACGGGCGCGACCGGGAAGCTCGCCGCTTCCCTTGCTTCGCTGCTGCTTGCCGCGTGCCTGGTGTTCGGCGGCTGTTCCACGCAGGGTTCGGGCATCGGCGCCGGGCAGACCCCGAGCGTCGATCAAACGTCGGCTAACAGCCAGGCGACGGACGCCGCACGAACCGAAAGCGCCGCCCGCGCAACTATTGCCGATATCCCGCAGTACAGCGGGGCGCTGTGCATCGACATCAACGACGGGCAGCCCGGATTCACTGAGGAGGACAGGACTCGCGACGCATTCATGCAGTTCAGCGACCTGGATTTCGAGGGACGTTGTGGCGAGGCCTTCGCGTGCATCGGGCCCGACACAGTTTCCAGCGAGGCGCGCGGCGACATCTCGAGCGTCCATCCGTCGGGCTGGGTGCAGCGCAAGTACAGCTTTGTCGATGACGGCGTCCTGTACAACCGCTGCCACCTCATAGCCCACCAGTTATGCGGGGAAAACGCCAACGAGAAAAACCTGATCACGGGCACGCGGACGTTCAATGTAGAAGGCATGCTGTACTACGAGGAGCTGGTCGGCAACTACGTGCGCAGCACCGGCAACCACGTGCTCTACCGCGTCACGCCCCTGTTCGCCGCAAACGACCTGGTGGCGCGCGGCGTGCAGATGGAAGCCGAATCCATCGAGGACGGCGGGGCGGCCATACGGTTCAACGTGTTCGTCTACAACGTGGAGCCGGGCGTGGAAATCGACTACGTAACCGGCGAAAGCTGGGAATCGAGCGCCACGGTGGCGGCGACGAGCAAGGGCGAGGCGACCAGAACCTCGGCAAAGACGGGCGACGCTTCGCTCAGCTCGACAACCTCCAGCGAGGAATCCGTCCAGCAAGACTACGTGCTGAACGTCAAGAACAAGAAGTTCCACAAACCAGGCTGCACCGCCGCAAACGACATAGCCAGCGCGAATAGGCAGGATTTCACCGGCACGCGCGAAGAGCTCATCAGCCGGGGCTATTCCCCCTGCGGCCAATGCAAACCATAGGGCAATGATGCGCGCCGTCGTCGGTTGCGGTGCGTCGCGATCAAGGTCAAGCCAGGTGATAGCGCCGATGCGCCCCTCGGTGTTTAAGCGGTGGGGCGAGTGCTGGCGGGTTTCTCGAGTTTCCGTAGCGCTGTGCAGCGATTTAGCGCTTCCGCGGCAGGCTTCCCGAGTTTCTGTAGCGCCGTGCACGGGTTTTCGAGATTTGCTGGCGGGTTGTCGAAGTTTCTGTAGCTGATCGCTGCACGGAGGCTCGGAAACCTCGAAGACCTGCCAAGAGAACCTGATTTCCGTGCACGATGCTACAGAAACTCGGAGAACCCGCCAGCCAAGTGCGTCACTGCTCTTTTTGCTTACTGGCAAACCTTGCCCGGGTTCAGGATGTTTTTCGGATCGAACACCGCTTTGATGCCGGCCATCAGGCCGACCGCGGTCTCGCCGAGGTTCTCGCGCAGATACCCTTTCTTCGCGTGTCCGATGCCGTGTTCGCCGGAAACCTGGCCGCCAAGCTCGGCGCACTTCGCGTAGGCCGCTTCCATCACCTTGGCCGACTGCTTCAGGAACTCGTCCTGGTTCATGTCCTGCCCGCAGCAGTAGATGTGCAGGTTGCCGTCGCCGGCGTGCCCGAACGAACGGATGCGCATGCCGTGTCCCTCGCCGACGCCGAGCACGTAGCTCAAAAATGACGGGATCTTGTCGACCGGCACCACGACGTCCATTTCGTCAAGGAACTGCGTATCGGCTTCGATGGCGGTCAAAAATGCGCTGCGAACAGCCCAAACGTTGCGCTTGTCGGAAGGTTCGCTCAGTACGAGCGTGTCGAACGCGCCCGCCTCGTCGGCAATGCCCGCCAGCACCTCGGCGCGCTGGAAGATCTCCTCCTCGTCATTGCCGTCGAGCGTGACCAGGATGTAGGCGCCCGCCTCGCGGCCGGCCACCGTGGTCGGGATGCAGTTCGAGCCGCTGAACGCCGCCGCCGAATCGACGATGTCGCGCTCGAAGAACTCGATGGACTGCGGGTTGAGGCCGGCGAGCTTGATGCGCGGCACGGTGGTGATGGCGCTCTCGGCGTTCTCGAACGGCAGGATGAAGCTCATGTCCTCCTGCGGGTTGGGCACCAGCTTCATCGTGAGCTCAGTGATGACGCCAAGCGTGCCTTCCGAGCCGATGACCAGGTGCAACAGGCTGTAGCCGCTGCTGGTTTTCGTGACCGGGCGGCCCAGGTTCATCACTTCGCCGTTCGGCAGCACCACGGTCATGGCCAGCACGTAGTCGCGCGTGGTGCCGTACTTCACGGCGCGCATGCCGCCGGCGTTGGTGGAGACGTTGCCGCCGAGCGACCCGGTTTTCTCGCCGGGGTCGGGCGGATACATGAAGCCGTGCTCGATGGCGTCGGCCGCCAGGTCGCACAGGCGCACGCCAGGCTGTACGCGCACGTTGAGGTTGCTCATGTCGTAGGCGATGATGCGGTCCATACGCATGGTGCACAAGACGACGCCGCCGAACAGCGGGGTGCTGCCTCCGACCAGGCCCGTTCCCGCGCCGCGCACCGTGACGGGGATGCTGTGCTCAAAGCACAGCTTCATGATGTCGGACACTTCCTCGGTGTCCGCGGGCAGCACGACGGCCTCCGGCGCGTGCGTGCCGTAGATGGGCATCTCGTCGTGGAAGTAATCCTCGCTGATGTCGCCGCCGACGTAGCAGTTGTCCTTGCCGACGATGGCTTTGAGCTCGAGGATCAGCTCGGGCGTGAGTTGGTTGTATTCGGTCATGGCCTCTCTCCGAAACACGTTTCTTTCGGCGCCTTGAAAACGTCGAGCGGATAGGTTCGACGGCATCATAGTTAATTTCCGGAAAGCCGAGTTGATGCATGGGGAATTCTCACGTAATCGACGCGCGGGGGGCGCGGGTGGCTTGTGCGCGGCGTGGGCTGTGCGGCTTGCGCGCGATGCGGCGCGAGGGGCTTGTATAATGGCCGCATGACGAAACAGACGCTCATACTTGATCGCTACAAGCCCCTCGTACAGGCCGGCGCGGGCGGCTTCGGCACCGTGCAGGTGGCTTGGGACGTGCGCATTCAGCGCAAAGTTGCCATCAAGTGCATCCCGCTTTCGGAGGCCGATGTGCGCCGCGCGTCGCTGCCCGGCGCCGACGCCGTGAAGCCCGCGGCGCCCGTTTCCGAGCCTGCGCGGCCTGCGCGGCCGGTCGCTTCCGCGCCTGCGCCTGCGCGGTCGCATGCGATCAATCCCGATGACGTTCCCCCGTGGGAGGATCTTCCCGCGGAGTGCGAATTGGCTGGTGGGGAATTGGTTGGAGACGAACTGGCTGATGGCGCAGCGGGCGCTTCTGAAAGCGCCGGCGCGTCGGCGGACGCCCTGGCCGGTTCCGCTTCCAGCTCCCACTCGTTCGCCTCGTCGGCGTTCATCAGCTTGACGCAGGCCGACGCCCCGCTCGTGCATACGCTTGCGCGCATTCCCGGGCTCGACGAGGCGCGCACGGCGGCGATGCTGTCGGATCCAAACATCGTGACGGTCTACGACTTCGAGATTCAGGACTCGACGGCCTACCTTATTATGGAATACGTCGAGGGCCTCACCCTGACCGAGCTTCTGCGCGACCACGACGACGCGGTGACGCTCGACGTGGTGGCTGCCGTGTTCGACGGCGTTTCTCATGCGCTTGAGGTCGCCCACGCCGCCCAGGTGCTGCATCTGGACATCAAGCCCGACAACATTCTCATCAACGCAGCAGGTCAGGTGAAGGTTACCGACTTCGGCCTGGCAACGCTTGCCGATGCATCGGGCTTCGGGCAGGCCGGCGGCGGCACCATCGGCTACATGCCGCTCGAGCAGATGCGCCAGCAGGATCTCGACGTGCGCTGCGACGAGTGGGCGCTCGCGTCGGCGACCTACGAGATGCTCGCCGGCGAGAACCCGTTTCTGGCGAACAACCTGTTCGCGGCTCAGGAGGCTATCGAGGACGGCGAGCTGGTGCTGCCGTCTTTGTGCTGGGACGACCTGGACGGGCGCGCCGACGACGTCATCTTCGACGCGCTGGACCCCGACCGCGAGCATCGCTATGCGACGGTCGCGGATTTCGCGGACGACCTGGCGCCGCTTTTGGGCGATGTCGCGGAAGGCCGCCGCGCGCTGGCTGCCATCGTGTGCGGCCCCGACGAGGAAGAGGTTGACGAAGAGCCTGCCGAGCCCGCCATTCCGCTGCGCGAGCGCATCACGCCTGGCATGGTGCGCGTCGCCTCGCATGCGTTCGGGTGCGCCGGGTCGGCCCTCGTCGCGTCTGTCTCGCTGGCGAACATCCCGGAGACCACCGGTTTCGAAAACCCGCTGTTCTGGGGTTTGCTGGCATTGATTGCACTGGCGGGCGCGCTTCGCCCGCATTTGGGCGCGCTGCTCGCCTTCATCGCGCTTTCGGTCATGGTCATCGTGCAGGGGATTCCCGCCGCCGGCTGCCTTCTTCTGGCGGCAAGTGGCGTGTGGTGGTGGTTCGTCGGGCGCGGGGGCGCGGCTGACGAGCGGGGGACCGGCGATGCGCCGGCGAACGCGGCGTTGGCGTTGCCTTTTGCCGCCGCGTTCGGCCTGGGTCCCTTCGGCCCGCTGGTTGCCGGATTCTGCTTGCGTCCGCTTGCCGCTATGGCGACCGCGTGTTTCCAGGCGTTTGTCGCGCTTGTGCTCGCGTCGTTCACCACCGGGTCGCTGCTTGGTTGGGACGTGCTTGTGAACTGGTATTTTACGGGTAGTACTACGCTGGGGATGATGCCTGTCGACCGCATGGTCTTGCTGCTGGGCGACCCGCAAACGTGGATTATCGCCGCAAGTTGGGTGCTGGCGGCGGGCGGCGTGGCCGTGTTGCGCCTGCGCCCGACGCGCCTGTTCGCGGCACTGGGCGTGGCGGTCGGCGCCGCGCTGCTGCTCGTCGGCCTTGCCGTCGCGGCTGCCGTCGATGTACCCGCCGGAGCATCCGCTGGCTTGCTGGCGCTTTCCGCAACCGACCTCGCCGCCGTCATCGTCCCGACAGCCCTGTTGCTCTTCGCCAGCTATCTGCTGCCCGACCCCGAATATGACGACGATTAGTAGTCTGACGCGAGAAAATCCCGAGTAGAAGCTGCTTCGCGGAAAACAGCGATGCGTATTCGGCGCCTTTATACCGTGCGAACTTGCGTTCCCGCCTACGAAAGTCCTGGTAGAAGCTTTGTCTCGGCTCTGTTGGACCGGAATTGACATGGGCCCAACTTAGCTGCGCGAGTCGGAATGTAACCGCTCGAACCTGCGGATACGTGACGGGCATTTCGCGCCGCATCATGCGTGCGTCAATTCTGGTCTAACGGAGTCTAAATCTTGCCGTAGAACTCGTAGGGCCGAACGCAAGTTCGGCCCTTTTTAGAGAGCGCCCGAGGGGCGCGACACGCTCTTCAAAAAAACGCCCGGAACTCTCGACGAGGATTCCGGGCGCATATCTTAGTTCAGCTCGTACTGGGACAGGAGGGCTTGGCCGCCGATGGTGGTCGGCGCGGCGTCGCCCGCCTCGGTGAGGAAGCAGGTGGGGCGCACGATCGCCATGCGCTTGCCGCCCTCGCTCTTCACGCGCACAACCTGCATCTTCGAGCGTTCGGCCAGCTCAAGCTCCGACTTGCTGAAGTGCGACAGCACCAGCAGCTGCTTGGCCTTGGCGATGCCGCCCATGAAGTCGCGACGCTCGCAGTTCATGATGCGCTCGCGATCCTCTTCGGTGCTGATGACCTCGAAGGCGTTGCGCTGCGGGTAGAAGCCGTCGACGCAGCCGAGCACGAACAGGTTGTCGTACTCGCAGCCGGCGAGGTTCTGCATCGTGGAGATGTGCAGCACGTGCGGATCCTCGGGCCAGGCGGGAGCCGTCACGCTCGTGCGCTCCATTTCAAACAGGCGCGCGGCGTTCTCGTCGCCGATCATCTGGGACGACACGGCCTCGAACTCGCTGACGCCCTCGGCACCGATGGCCTTGAGCAGGCCGAATCCGCGACGCCCGCTGTTCTTCAGGATGAAATCCTGGCCGGCGCGCCACTTCTCGGCCAGTGCGCGGGAGCGCAGGAAGGGTTCCTTCGCCCCGAAGCCGGCGTTGCCGATCTCCTCGAGGGTTTCGTAGAGGGACTTGCCCTCGGCCTCGGCGTAGTCCTGCAGGCCCATCCACGCGTCGCTGTTGGTCAGCGCGTTGTCGAAGCCGCACCAGCTGCGCCACGCCACCATGTCGGTGGGGTCGGCCAGCAGGTTGAGCTTGGTGTAGGCCACCAGCGCGCGGGCGCGGCTGGAATCGCGCGGGTCGCCGGCCAGGGTGCCCATGGCGCCCAGCACGGAGACGGTGAAGCCGCGGCGGCGCAGCATCTTTTCCGCCATGATGGCCCAGCGGCGGTTCGGCACCACCACGCAGGTGCGGGACTCGCGCGAGCCGACGCTGAGCAGATGGCGCAGGTACTTCGTCATGCCGTTGAGCTCGTCTTCAGGGGTGTTCCACTTCACCGACTGCATGCCGGTGGGCATCGCGACGGCCTCTTCGCCGCCGTCCTCGCCGTCTTCGGCAACTTCCGCGGCGATGGGCGTCGCGGAGCCGGCCACGTAGGCACCGTCCATGTCGCCGCAGGAAGCGAGCGCATCGGCCATGCCGATGACCTGCGGGTTTCCGTAGGCGCCCTCAAGATGGAACACCGTGACGTCGCGGCGCACGGTCTCGAACTTCAGGAAGCCCTCGGTGTAGGGGTGCGCGCCGCGCGCGGTGAGCGTCTCGTTGGGGTTGCCCGCGACGACGACCTGCTTGTCGGCGAGCATGCACATGCAGGACTGCTCGGCGTGGCTGAGATTCTGGAAATCGTCGCACAGCACGTAGGCGAACTGGGCACGGCTGGTCTCGCCGGCCTCCGACTTCAGGAAGTTCGAGCAGATCATGGGGGCTTCCTGCGCCAGCATGCCGCCACGCAGCTTCAGCACGCGAACGGCCAGGCCGTAAACGGTGTCTTCGGCGCCGCCGGTCTTCCACTCTTCGCGCGGGGTGTCCGCGGCCATCTCGCGGTAGAAGTAGCCGAGCATTTTGCGCAGGTTGCGCGGCTTCTCGCCGGTGGTCTTCAGGTCTTCCAGGAAGAAGTTGTATTCGGCGTCGGTGAGGATGCGCGGGATGCGGCCGGTCGCCTCGCGGGCGGCCGGGGCGTCGAGAACATTGACGCAGGCCTCGAGCGCGGGCTCGATCACCACGCGGTCGGCGGCGTCGGCCTTGCCGAGGGCGCGGCGCAAGCGCTGGCGAAATGCCTGCGCGGAAAAGGCGTTCGTAGCCACCACCAAAATGGATTCGGGCGCTTGACCTGCGTTGATCAGGGCTGCGGCGCGCTTGATGAGCGCTTCGGTCTTGCCGGCGCGTGCGGCGCCTTCCACCTTGATGAGGCGGTCGGTGCACTCGGCTATGGCATCTATCATGTGAATCTCCCTTCGGTAGCGGCTATCTGGGGCCCGGGCGGCTGCCCGGACGGTTTTCAAAAGGCTGCAAGGTAATAAGCGGGGCCGGCCGGCGGCAGCGCGCCGAACGCGTTGGCCCCGCAGGCGGTTTTAAGCTTCGTAGACCTTGCTGGTGCCGTCAGTATACTCCACGGTCCAGGTGTCGTAGACGACGTCGAACGTCGGTTCATCAAGTTCGAATATCAGCTCGGGTTCCTCAAGCCCGCCGCCCTCGACTTCCGCCTGACCGTCTGCGGCGTCCTCGGCCACAAGCTCCGGCGACTCCAGAAACGCCTGCTCGGCGGCTTCCTCGGCGGCCTTGCGGGCGGCTTCCTCGGCGGCTGCGGCCTCGGCGGCGGCACGCGCCTCCTCCTCGGCGCGGATGGCTGCGGCCGCAGCGCCCGCCTTCACCTGCGCGGCCCACGACTCGTCGGTCGGCATCGAGATGGCCTTGATAGCGGCCTTGTCGCCGAGCTTGCCGGCGTTGTAGGCCTCGCGCACCTGCGTCAGCACCGCCGACGCCTCCTCGTCGATGCTGCTGACGTCGTTGCAGCGCATCTTGACGGGCAGCTTGCCGTTTTCCAGGTCGATTTCGAACCACGTGAACGGCAGCTCCTCGTTGCCGATCTCGCGCTGGCGCTTGTTGAAGATGAGCGTCTGGTTGCCCACCTTATGGAACTGGTTGGAGAACCAGCGCACCATAACCTCGTTCCACAGCTCGTCGGCGCCCTCGTCGGCGGAGTCGACGTAGTGGCGCGTGCCGAGCTTCACCAGAAAGCGAAGCGTGTTCTCGACGGGCGCGTCCTCGGACGGCGCGGGGTGCGTGCGCACCAGCGCGGTGCCGATGTAGGCGTAGCAGCGGTTGACTTCCAGGCGCAGTTCCTCGGAATCGACGCGCTCGTCGATGTCCAGGATCATTGTCAGAGAAGGTCTCGGTTGAGCCATGTTTTGTCCCCTCATTCGTCTCGGCGGCGATGCCTGCGAAGCGCCCCGCGGGCGGGGTTTACGCCCCCTGCCCCGAAAGGCGCCCTTGCCCCGTTTCGGGACGAGCGGCAGGTCATACGCCTGTTTCCTCTTCGTAGCTACCAGTGTAAATGCCCTGCTCAGCGCAAAATCATCCCGGAAGGATGATATGGGAGCGCTCATGCATCCGCGCCTTATGATTTGCCGTCAGCCGGTCTGCGTAGTATCGAATCACCGCATTGAGGACATGGCGCGGTACCGCATCCGGCGCTCCGCCACCCTCCTCCCTCCCCCCCCTTGCAGGCGGAGGCCGAGGTGCCGGCATCGCGCCGTGTCCCCAATGCGGGAAGACGAAGGAGAACGAGTAATAGAAGGAGAGGAGGGGCATATGGCGAAACTATCACTGACTCGCCGCAGCTTCCTGAAGGCGTCCGCAATGGCGGGTGCTGCCGCAACCGTGGGGTTTGCAGCTGCGCCGTCCGCGGCGCTGGCCGAGGGTTCCGACCCGACGGCCGGTGAAGTCAAGCGTATCCGTTCGTGCTGCCGCGCTTGCGGTAAGGTCGAATGCGGTACCTGGGTAACCGTTCAGGACAATAAGGTGATCAAGGTCGAGGGCGACGAATCGAACGCTCACAGCCGCGGTCACTGCTGCGCGAAGTCGCAATCGTCGATGCTCGCACTGTACCATCCCGACCGTCTGCGCTACTGCCTGAAGCGCACGAACCCGAAGGGCGAGGACGATCCCGGCTGGATCCGCATCAGCCTGGCCGACGCCTTCGACGAGGCCGGCGCCAAGTTCAACGAAATCGTGGAGAAGTACGGCGGAGAGTCCAACTTCGCCATGGGCGGCACGTCCCGCGTGTGGGCGCAGCCCCCGTACGGCACCCTGAAGTCCATCTTCCCGACCCCGAACGCCCACCTGGCGTACGAGATCTGCAAGGGCCCGCGTCACTTCGCCGGTATTCTGACCGACGAAATCGGCTCGCCCTGGATGGAAGTCGAGCAGGGTCCGTTGGTGTACGTGCAGTGGGGCACCGCAGCAGAGTACTCCAACTACGACTCCACCAACCGTACCGTCGTTGACTGCTCGCAGCGCGCTTATAAGCATATTCTGGTTGACCCGCGCATGACGCCGCTGGGAAAGGAAGCCGACCTGTGGCTGCCGCTGCGCGTCGGTACCGACTTGTGCCTGTCGCTGACGTGGCTCAAGTGGATCATCGACAACGAAGCCTACGACGACCTGTTCGTCCGCCGTTGGACCAACGCCCCGTTCCTGTGGAATCCCGAGAAGGATGGCCGCACGAAGAAGGGCTGGTTCATGGAGATGAACGGCGGCATCGACATGGAGTCCCGTATCCTGACCGAGGCCGACGTCGACCGCGAGTGGATCAGCCAGTGGTGGGAGCCGGCCGACGAGCAGTACAGCTATCGCCGCTTCATCTGCTGGGACGAGAACAACAACAAGCCGACCTACTGGGATGCTGAGGAATGCCAGTGGGAGGGCGAGAAGCACAAGATCCCGACGACCGGCACCTGGATCGAGCATCCGTACAAGCCGATCATCGCCGACGCTTGGCTGCCCGACCCGTCGCACTTCGCCGACCCGGCCGATTCCACTTATGACGCGTACTGGAACGAGGGCAACGAGGGCGGCAAGAAGTCCAACCCCATGGGCCTGCCGAAGAACCCCGGCCTGTTCCCCGGCGGCGTCGAGATCAAGCTGAAGAACGGCACGACCATCAAGGCCGACACCGTTTGGGAGGCTTTCACCGACAGCCTGTCCGAGTACACGCCCGAATACTGCGAGTCCGTCACCGAGGTTCCCGCCGAGAAGATCGTCGAGGCCGTCAAGATCTACACGACGCGCCTGAACCCGCTGCACGGCAACGGCGGCATCCACTACCAGCTGGCTCCCGACCAGACCGGCCACGCGGTGCAGAACTCCCGTTCGCTGCAGATCATCGCCTGCATCACCGGCAACTCCGACGAGCCCGCCGGCAACCGCGGTTCCTCCAAGGCCGAGGTCGACGGCTGCTGCGGCCGCGCGAACATGCTGGTCACCGACCACGAGCCGCGTGACTGGGGCATCCGCGACGGCATCGGCACGATGGAGCTCGGCAACACGCCGCGCGACCTGTCCATCGAGGAGCAGATCCCGCTGATCCAGAACTTCGTCCAGTACCTCATCGACGAGAAGTCGCCTCTGGCCGAGCGCTACGGCAACCATGTGCCGTCGCACGACGAGGCTTGGTGGATCGCCGAGCGCAAGGGCGGCGCTTACAAGAGCTCCCGTGCATGGCCTGGTCTGAAGACGTCCTTCCAGTCCAACGAGAAGCAGATCTCCGCTGAGCGCTTCCCGCTGCTGCGTTACTGGAACCGCTGGGCCGACTCCGCGACCATTTGGGACTCCATCAACGGCATCGATACGCCCTACCAGATCCACGGCGGCGTGTGCATGTCCGGCGACTTCATGAACGAGTCCAACCTGCTTGAGGCCTGGGAGGCCCTGACCCGCCTGGACTTCTGGCTGGACTTCAACCTGTGGAGCTGCCCGAACAACGGCTGCGCCGACATCGTCATCCCCTGCCTGCACTGGCTCGAGGTCAACACCGGCCGCGTGTCCCAGGGCGCAGGCGGCATCTTCGGCGCCGGCCAGCGCGCCGTCGAGCCGATGGGCGACTGCATCTACGACCCGGTCGCCGTCATCTGCCTGTACAAGGCCATGGGCGTCGTGTGGAACGACCGCGACCCCGAGTACGACGAGTGGAACAACCTCGACTACAACAAGTTCGTCCAGATGGGCGGCAACGTCTCCTACGAGGAGCAGGAGTACCGCGTGCTCAAGGACGCCACCGACTGGTGGAAGATCGAGGAGTACCCCGACGGCCCCGACTTCCCGCAGTACGCGGCGAAGTTCCAGGAAGAGGGCTGGTTCGACTGCCGCAAGTGGCATCCCGAGCGCTGGGGCACCTATCGTCGCTGGGAGATGGGCTACCGTCGTCAGCAGGGCGGCTACAACCTGTACTCCGCCATCGACGAGAAGTGCGCGTTCATGACCCCGACCGCCAAGGTCGAGATCTGGTCCACCATCGCCGAGACCTACATCCCCGACGGCACCAAGACCTTCGCGGAGACCTGCAGCCCGGATCGCGCCGCCTATGACGGCTCCATCCCGGACATCGACAAGTTCCCGCACTGGTTCGAGCCGAAGAACTCCAAGGTCGAGGCTCCGCGCTACTACCACAAGGCGCAGGCGAACGAGATCACCACGACGGACTCCTACATCAACGACAACTACAAGGGCGACAGCCTGATGGAGGAGTACAAGGAGAACCTCGAGAAGTACGGCGACGACCACGCGTTCATCATGACGACCGGTTCCCGTCAGCCCGTGTACTTCCACTCCGAGCACCGTCAGCTTCCCTGGTGCCGCGAGCTGTGGCCGTCCCCGCGCGTCGAGATCAATCCGGCCGACGCCGCGAAGATGGGCATCGAGCAGGGCGACTGGGTGTGGGTCCGCTCCCCGTGGGGCGCTGTCCGCGAGGTTGCCGACCTGTACTACGGCATCAAGGAAGGCACCATCAACGCCAACCACGCCTGGTGGTACCCCGAGATGGACACCGCAAGCCATGGCTTCGAGCTCGTCGGCATCAACTGCGTTATGGACAAGTACGCGCAGTGCTGGGTGTGCGGCGCATCGCAGCTCCGCGGCATCCCGGTGCTCATCTACAAGGCGACGGCCGAGAACTCCCCGTTCAAGAACCCGGTGCCGTGCGATCCTGAGGGCAACCCCGCCATCACGAACGCCAACGACCCGCGTCTGAAGGAATGGCTGTCCAACGACCCGCGCCTGGCCGACGCCAAGACGGACCTGACGTTCGCCGACATGAACGCCAAGGGCTGCCAGCCGTCGATCCAGTCCCCGGAGAACATTTCCTCCGGCAAGCTCAGCAAGGGCAGCCGTGGCAATGACTCCCTGGGTCAGTACAGCAACAAAGGCTCGCTGAGCGACAAGCTCGGCTCGTACAAATAGGAAGGAGGTCAACCCATGGCTAATTACGCGATCATCACCGACTTGAACCGTTGCACGGGCTGCCTGGCCTGCACGGTCGCCTGCAAGGCGATCAACGGCGTCGACGTCGGCAACTTCTGGATCAAGACCCTGCGCATCGGTCCGCATCCCATCGAGGGCGGCTCGGGCCAGTATCCGGACGTGGAGATGTACTTCCTTCCGGTGCAGTGCCAGCATTGCGCCAACCCCGAATGCGTGAAGGTGTGCCCGACCGGCGCATCCCATATCCGCGAGGACGGCACCATCCAGATCGACAAGTCCAAGTGCATCGGCTGCCGCTTCTGCGCTCTGGCCTGCCCCTATGGCGTGCGTTACCTCAACGAGGAAGAGCGCGTCGTCGAGAAGTGCACCATGTGCGAGCAGCGCATCAGCCAAGGCGAGCTGCCTCAGTGCGTCGCCCAGTGCGGCGCCCGCGCCCGCTTCTTCGGTGACCTCGACAAGGGCGTCGACAACTTCGAGGGCCCGGCGCATCCGGACAGCCCGGGTTGCCAGTACGACGAGATGACCAAGACCCGCGTCAAGCTCAAGGACTACGTCGAGGCGTACACTGAAAACGATATCCATCATCTCAAGGATGCAGGCAACAAGCCCAAGCTGATGTTCCTGCTCCGCGAGGGTCGAAAGTGGAGGGAGTAGACTCATGAATCCTGAATGGCCTCTAGTTCTCTTCACGTTCTTCCTGTGCCTCTCGGGTGGCATCCTGGCCGCACAGGGCCTGCTCACGGTGCTCGGCAAGGGCAAGAAGATGCAGATGGTGTCGCTCATCGCGGCACTGGTGACCCTGGTCATCGGCGGCATCTCGGTGTTCATGCACCTGCAGCACTGGGAGCGCATCTTCAACGCGTTCGGCGCGCTGCTCGCCGGCAACGGCTTCGGCGTCTCGGGCATCACGCTCGAGCTGTGGGGCTGCGTGTTCGAGTTCATCGCTATCGTGCTGTTCTTCCTGTTCCTGCGCCGCAGCGAAACGGGAGAGGCTCCTAAGTGGTGCGGCGTCGTCGCCATCATCGTCGGCCTGGCCCTGCCCGCCGTCACCGGCGACTCCTACCTGATGGAGGCGCTGCCCACCTGGAACACCCCGATGCTCATCGTGTACTACCTGGTGAACACGGTGTTCATGGGCAGCCTGGCATCGCTGATCATCGCATCCGTCACGGGTGCCGATGACGCCAAGGAGCTGCTGATGAAGCTCATCCTCGGCGGCGGCGTGCTGCAGCTTCTGGTGGTGCTCGTCTACGCGTTCATCATCAACGGCTCCGCCGGCCTGTACTCGGCAAGCGTGTCGTACTACTTCGACCCGACGCTTCCCGACGTGCCGATGGTCGACCGCGAGGGCATCGTCGGCAGCCTGATCGCCGGCTCGAACGCCCCGATGTTCTGGCTCGGCGCCATCATCGTCGGCATCGTCGTCCCGGTCGTGCTCGCCTACCTGGCCCGCGCCAAGGAAGGCACGCAGCTGACGGGCTATGCGGTTGCCGCCACGGTGACCTGCATGGCGGGCGGCATCATCTGGCGTGTGCTGCTCTACCTGGTGTGCCTGCGCGTCTTCGCGCTGTACCAGCTGTAATCGACGGCGGCGGGTTCGCTTCCCGGCAATGACCGGGAGGCTTCCCGCCACCGAGCGCGGCGAGCGGTACTGGTCGGCTGCTCGCCGCGATTGAAAAAGCGTGTTGGAGGGGGCTTTCGTCAACGCCCCGCTTCTGGCAACCCAAGCCCCCTCATATACGCGTTTTCAACGGCCCGTTTTCGGGCCTTGCTTGCGTATTAGAGGATTTGCATGACGAGAAGAGGGGGTCTTCATGAGTGAGGATAAGAAGGAGGAGACGGGCGCCGTCGCAGCCGACGCCGCCCAGGTGGCTCCTTCGGGCGCCGCTGCGCCTGAGGAGACGGCCCAGCCCTCCAAGAAGAAGGCGAAGGAGCCGATGAGCGTGTCGCGCCGTTCGCTCGTTATCGGCGTCGGCAGCACCGCGGCGTTGCTCGGCTTAGGCGCGCTGCGCTACGTCGGGCACAACCCGCTGAACCGCCCGCCGGGAGGTCAGGACGAGGCGCACCTAGTCAATGCCTGCATCCGTTGCGAAAAGTGCTATGAGGCCTGCCCGCGCAAGGTCATCTACCCGGCGCGCATCGAGGACGGCCTTTTGGGCATGCGCAGCCCGGCGCTTTCCTTCGACAGCAACTACTGCGACTTCTGCGCCGAGGAAAACGGCGGCGAGCCGCTGTGCGTGAAGACCTGCCCGACCGGCGCGCTTGCGCTGCCCGAGGGGGCCGACGCGCACAACACCCTGATCGGCCTGGCGGTTATCGACCAGAAGACGTGCCTTGCCTATCGCGACACGGGTTGCCACTTCTGCTATGACGCCTGCAACGAGGCGGGTTACGAGGCCATCGGCCTGGACGGCAGCGGCTACAGCCCGCATCCGTACGTCGTGGGCGACAAGTGCGTCGGCTGCGGCGCATGCGAGAGCGTGTGCGTGTCGCTGTCGCAGGGCTCCATCGTGTCGGGTGCCACGGAAAAGGCCATCGTCGTCCGTCCGATTTCGGCGCTGTAAGGGGGTTGCCATGAAACTGAGCAAGATTCGCACCATCGTTGCCGCCGCAGTGTTCTGCATCCTGGCAATTTGCCTGATCGCCGGCGTGAATATGGGCACGCTGTCCGGCTTCGGCTGGGATTCGTTCAGCGCCCTGTGCCCGCTCGGCGCCTTCACCACCATGCTGGCCACCAAGACGCTCGTGCCCCGCGCGGTGTTCTCGATCATCATCATGGCCCTGCTGGTGTTTCTGCTGGGCCGCGCGTTCTGCGGCTGGATTTGCCCGGTCCCGATGATCGGCAAGATCCGCGAGTTCTTCCGTTCGCCCAAGAAGCGCAAGGCGATCGAGAAGGCCAAGCATGACGAGGCTATCGACATCGCCCGCTTCGAGCTGGGCTGCTCCGGCAAGGGCGGCGACTGCGGCAGCTGCAGCGCCTGCAAGGAGAAGCGCCAGAAGCTCGACTCGCGCCATTACGTGCTCGGCGGCGCGCTGCTGTCCACCGCCATCTTCGGCTTCCCGGTGTTCTGCCTGGTGTGCCCGATCGGCCTGACGTTCGCCACCGTGCTGGTGTTCTGGCGCCTGTTCGCCAACGCCGACATGACCTGGTCGGTCATCCTCATCCCGCTGATGCTTGTCATCGAGCTGGTGTTCCTGCGCAAGTGGTGCACCCGTTTCTGCCCGATGGCGGGCCTGATGAACCTGATGAGCCGCTTCAGCCGCACGTGGAAGCCCGTCATCGACGACTCCAAGTGCCTGGAGACCTCCAAGGGCACGCCGTGCAGCCGTTGCGCGATGGTGTGCGAGGCCGACATCAACCTGCGCCACCCCGACTACGGTGAGCGCACGCTGGCCGACTGCATGCGCTGCCATGCCTGCGTCGACGCCTGCCCGGCGAGCGCCATCACCATGCCCATTGTGGCGAAGAAGGGGCAGAAAGCCCAGCTGGCGCCTAACGAGAAGTAGGCGTGCCGGCTTCCAAGACCCATTCCGAAAGGTAAGCGCCCTCCGTTGATGCATCCCTCTTCGTAGGAGGGCGCTCTGCCACCTGCTCCCGACCGCTCCTTTCTCCGGCTGGGAGCGCGAAGGCCCGGATCGTGCACGGTCCGGGCCTTCGCGTATTGGTGGAAGTTTTCCGGGTTCGGCGCTTTTCGGCCGCGCGTTCGCTACAATACGCCGACATGCCCGGTGAGCGTGCCTTTAAGCCATGCATTCCTGCTTCCGCATTCGCATGCGCCAGTTTGCTGGGTTTCCGACACAATTGAACGCATTTGCGGCCCTTTGCGGACCGTCGCGCGTTGCGCGATTCGCGTGACCTGCGCCCGTGCCCGTGCCGTTTGGCGGGACCGCTGCGGTGCGTTTGCTGCTGCCGGCTGCGAGTGGGTGATCGACGAGAGGAAAGGTTCGAAATGGGAAAGACCGACACCGACGGCAAGGGCGCCGCGGGCAAGGCCGTTGAGGTCGAGGCTGCCGCTGGCCCCGCTGGGAGCAGCACCGCTGCCAATTGCGCCGGGAACAGCCGCGCCGCCGGATCCGCTGCCGCCGGCGGGGTCGCCGCCGGTCCCGTCGCGGGCGCAACGCCCGCGCTGCTTCTGGTGGTGCTGTACGGCAGCGCGTTTCTGGCGGGCTTCAACGAGAACATCATGAACATGTCGCTCGTCGACATCATGGCCGAGTACGCCATCGACTCGGTTGCCGCGCAGTGGCTCGTCACGGGCTACATGATCGTCGCGACCGTCATGGTGATGTGCATGGCGTTCCTCTACCGGCGCTTTCAACTGCGGCCGCTGTACTTCGTGGCCGCTGCGTTCACGCTGGCGGGATCGCTCATGGGGCTGTTCGCCCCGAACTTTGCCCTGCTTATGGCCGCGCGCCTGGTGCAGGCGGTTGGCTCGGGCATGTTCATTCCCATCATGATGAACACGGTGCTTTTGGTCACGCCGAAGGAGAAGATGGGAACCTACCTGGCCGTCGGCGGCTGCATGATCACCATCGGGCCCGCGGTGGCGCCCGTGGTGTGCGGCGCGCTGGTGACGGCATGTGGCTGGCACACGGTGTTCGCGGTTTCCGCCGCGGCGATGGTGGCGTTTGCGGTGCTCGCCGCGTTCGTGGTGAAGAACCTCGGCTTCTCGCCGGCGCATCTCGACGTGCTCTCGGTGGTGCATTCGACCGTGTTTTTGTGCGCGCTGAGCTTGGGGTTGGTTGAACTGACGATCGATGCGCTGGTCGCGGGCGTTTCGCTTGTCGTTGCAGCGGCGTCGGCGGTGTGGTTTGTGCTGCGTCAGCTGCGCTGCGACCATCCGCTCATCGATCTTTCGCCCATGCGCTCGCGCGCGTTCTGGCCTTCCACCATCCTGACGACCATCGCCATGATGGGCAGCTTCAGCTGCAGCGTGCTGCTGCCGCTGTACTTCGAGGGCGGCGCCGGCCTGTCGGCGTTTTTCGCGGGACTGATCATGCTGGTTCCCGTGCTCGGCAACGCCGGATGCACGCTGGTCGGCGGGCGCATCATGGACGGGCGAGGGGAGTGGCCGCTGCTGCCCGCGGGGTTCGCCGCCATCGCCGTCGGCTTCGCCCTGATGGCGCTGCTTGCCCCCACGCTCTCGCTGCCGGTGATGTTTGTCGCCGCCATGCTGGTGACGTGCGGGACCGGCTTCATCTTCAGCCCGTCGCAGACCGCCGGCTTGCGTACCCTGCCGCAGGAGATGAATCCCTTCGGCGTGGCGATTTCGACCACGTTGGTGCAGGTGGCGGCAGTGATCGGGCCTTCGCTGTACACCGGCATCCTCTCCACGGGGCAGGCCGGGGCGCTCTCGGCGGGCGCCGCGGCGGGCGTGGCGCTGGCGCAAGGTTTTTCCGCGGCCATGGTGGTTGCGGCCGTCATCGCCGCCGCCGGGTGCGCCATCGCCTTTGCGTACGCCCGTGCCGCGGTTCGGCGTGACCGGAATCTTCGTGCAGGCGAGGGCGGCGCGCGCGCCGACGTTGTAGAATAGCGAAACCACAGAGCATGCCTGGTGAACCCGGGCCGAGAAGAAACGAGCGAATATGGCCATCACCGGCAAGCAGATCCGTCAGCTTCGCAGCCTTGCGAACAACATCAAGCCCACCGTCATCGTCGGCAAGGAAGGCGTGACCGCAAACATCGTGAAGCAGGTCAACGAGGGTCTTGAGGCGCACGAGCTCATCAAGGTGAGCGTGCTGTGCGAGACGGGCAGCCAGGCCGCCGACGCCGGCCGTCAGATCGCCGACGAGGCCGGAGCCGAGCTGGTGCAGGTCATCGGCAAGCGCGTTGTGCTTTATCGCGAAACCACGCGCGAGGACGTCGAGAAGATCCAGCTGGTCAAGTAGATTCGCGCCGCGCGGGGTCGGTGCGGGTAGCCGGTCTGCTTGGGAGCATGCCGGCTCGTCCGGGAAAAGTGTGTCGCGCCCTTCGGGCGCTCTCTAGGTAGAGCCGAACTCGCGTTCGGCTCTACGAGGTTTTGCTGTGAGGAAATCCCAGGTGTAGGCTTTATTTCGGCCCAGGATTTATATGGGTGCGCGATCGTCGCCCACGAAGTTCTATAACGGCAAAATCTCGGTTCAATATTTTGTACCGACCGGAAATTCGTGCGAGCGCGAAGCGATCACGCGTCGTTGTCGAATTAACGTTCCCGTCAGGGATATCCGTAGGTGCGAACGCAAGTTCGCGCAGTATAAAAGCGCCGAAGGCGCCCACTGTCTTTTGCTCGGATCGGGAACCTGCTGCCTACGCATACGCATACACGGCAGATTCCTCGAACTGCGCGAAACGCGACAGTATTTTATCCTGTTCTCCTACCTGTTTATGGGTATATCGTCGAAGACCTTCCTGTGCGCGGGCGGCTCACAACGGTTTGCTACCATGCCTTCATCGCGAAATTCACGGAAAGGCGGCCGGGATGCCCCACCTGAGCTATTCCATCCTGGGAGACTCCATCAGCACCTTCGAGGGCGTAACCCCCGAGGGCTTCACCCTGTTCTACAACGGCGAGCGCCTGGAGAAGTCCGGCGTGACGACGCCCGGTGACACTTGGTGGGGGCACGTCATCAAAGCGCTTGCGGGTGAACTTGTCGCCGATAACGCCTGGTCGGGAAGCATGGTGGAGGGCGCGGGTTTCCCCGCCGCCTCGAGCGAGAAACGCGCGCGGGCAATACTGGGGCCCGACGGCGCCCAGCCCGACGCCGTCCTCGTGTTCATCGGCATTAACGACTACGGCTGGGGCGGGGCGGCCAACCAGGCGGCGGGTCGAAGCCACGCGATGCCGCGCTGCATCGACCTCGCTTCCGTGCCCGAGCGCGTCGCGGCCGACGCTCCGGAAAATGCGGCGCAGCTGTTCGGGGAGGCCTATCGCACGATGCTGGGCCATATCAGACGGGCGGCTCCGCAGGCGCTCGTGTACTGCATCACGCTGCTGCCTGGCCGCACGCAGGGGGTCGACCATGCGGAATTCGCCTACCGCTTGCGCGGCGTTCACCTGGACGAATACAACGATGCCATCCGCGCGGCAGCCACGGATGCCGGCTGCCGCTTCGTTGACGTGCGCGCGTTCGGCCGCGATTACGACTCGCTCGAGGCGACGCACCCGACCAATCTGGGCATGCGGCAGTTCGCCAGCATGGTCGTGCGCGGCATGCAAATCGCCGACGAGCAGGCCGGCGGCGGCGCGACGGCGGGCGCGAACCCCGAAGCGGCGAACCCCGCCCTCGACCTCACAGATTTCTGCGGCGCTCCCAAAAGCGAGGAAGCCTGCGAGCGTGCGAGCTGCATCGGCTGCCCCCACGCAGCCAACACCGGCAACCAATGGCTCTGCCGCTGCCTGAGATAAAAACAGCGACGCGCCCCTCCCGCACATCCCCGCATCCTTCCGTGTAGCACCTGTTCGTTATCTTTCCGTCACTTGACACGTTGGGGTGCGCCTGATTACAATTCTTTTTAGCACTCTAAAGCCGAGACTGCTAAAAGCGCCCCGCCACCTGCGGGGCGTGTTTTTCGGTGCAGGCGACACCGCGCCGCCCGCGCATCCGCCCGCAGCCTCGGCGCAAGGACGGAAAGGAAGCGCCGCATATGCGCAAATTCAAGACAGAGAGCAAAAAGCTGCTCGACCTGATGATCAACTCCATCTACACGAACCAGGAAATCTTCCTGCGCGAGCTGATCTCCAACGCCTCGGACGCCGTCGACAAGCTGTATTTCAAAAGCCTGACCGACAGTTCCATCGAGCTTTCGAAGGATCAGCTGGGCATCGACGTCGCCTTCGACAAGGACGCCCGCACCATCACCGTGTCCGACAACGGCATCGGCATGACCAAGGACGACCTCGACCGCAACCTGGGCACCATCGCCCACTCCGACTCCATGGCCTTCAAGCAGGAAAACGCCGAGCAGCAGGGCGACGACGTGGACATCATCGGCCAGTTCGGCGTCGGCTTCTACAGCGCCTTCATGGTGGCGAAGTCGGTGCGCGTGGTGTCGAAGGCCTTCGGCTCCGACGAGGCCTGGGCCTGGGAGTCCGACGGCGTGGAGGGCTACACCATCGAGGAGGCCGAGCGCGCCGCCAGCGGCACCGACATCATCCTGACCATCAAGGACAACACCGAGGACGAGAACTACGACCGCTTCCTGTCCGAGCACGGCCTGCGCGACCTGATCAAGCGCTACAGCAACTACGTGCGCTACCCCGTGCGCATGGAGGTGCAGAAGAGCCGCCAGAAGCCCAAGCCCGAGGACGCCGGCGACGACTACAAGCCCGAGTACGAGCAGTACACCGAGGTGGAGACCATCAATTCCATGGTGCCCATCTGGAAGCGCGGCAAGTCCGACGTCTCCGACGAGGAATACAACGAGTTCTACAAGCAGACGTTCCACGACTTCAACAACCCGGCGCGCACGTTCAGCATCCACGCCGAGGGCGCGCTGTCCTACGACGCGCTGCTGTTCATCCCCGGCCGCGCCCCGTACGACCTGTACAGCAAGGACTACAAGAAGGGCCTGGAGCTGTACAGCTCCAACGTGCTGATCATGGAGAAGTGCGAGGATCTGCTGCCCGACCACTTCAACTTCGTGCGCGGCGTCGTTGACAGCCAGGATCTGCAGCTCAACATCTCGCGCGAGACGCTGCAGCACAACAGCCAGCTGCGCGCCATCGCCCGCAAGGTCGAGAAGAAGATCACCTCCGAGCTGAAGAAGATGCTCAAGAACGACCGCGAGGACTACGAGAAGTTCTTCGAGAACTTCGGCCGCGGCCTGGAGTACGGCATCTACACCAGCTACGGCATGCTGAAGGACGAGCTGGCCGAGCTGCTGCTGTTCTACAGCGCCAAGGAGCAGAAGCTCGTCACGCTCGACGAGTACCTCGCCGCCATGCCCGCCGACCAGAAGTCCATCTACTACGCCGCCGGCGAGAGCGTCGAGCGCCTCGGCAAGATGCCCATCGTCAACACGGTGCTCTCCCGCGGCTATGACGTGCTGCTGTGCACGAAGGACGTCGACGAGTTCTGCTTCCAGGCCATGATGAGCTACGGCCCCGAGCCCGAGCAGGACGCCGAGGGCAACGTCATCGAGGGCACCGGCCCGAAGGAGCTGAAGAACGTCGCGTCCGGCGGCCTGGACTTCGCCTCCGAGGACGAGAAGAAGGAAGCCGAAACCGCCGAGAAGGATGCGGAAGACCTGCTCAAGGCCATGAAGGAGCACCTCGGCGACGCGGTGACGAAGGTCGCCGTCTCCACGCGCCTGACCGACGCCCCCTCGGCCGTGACCACTGAAGGCCCCGTGTCGCTTGAGATGGAGCGCCTCATGGCGCAGATGCCCGAGGGCATGGGCGAGGTGAAGTCGCAGCGCGTGCTCGAGCTCAACGCGAAGCACCCGGTGTTCGACTCGCTCAAGGCCGCCCAGGACGCGGGCGACGCCGAGAAGGTGCAGCTGTACACGGACATCCTGTACAACCAGGCGCTCATCGTCGAGGGCATGCCCATCGAAGACCCGGTCGCCTACGCGAACGCGGTGACCAAACTCATGTAGTTTTAGGGTGCGGCGGCTGTCGGCCGCCGCACCGCTTGACGCTGCGGGCCGCCCTGGCACGCCGTCTTCGCCTTCAACTGCGGGGCATGTCCCGAAGGCCTCTGCCCCCCCTGTTTCAGGCGAATACGACGCACCGGGGCGGCCTCGCTGACTTTTGCCGGACCTGTGGCGCTTGAGGGGATGTCGCGAACGAGCCTGCGCGGCGCACCGGGCCGGCCAATTGCGCTATCATAGCCGCATGCAGAAAAGCGTCCGCGACATATACCAGGCAATCGAAACCCCCCTGCTCAGCTTCTTCGTGGTGCTGCTCAGCTGCGTGGTTTTCCTGGTTGCCTTGTGGGCGATCGTCATCCTCGTCCGCTTCCTGATGGGATAGCCCATGCGATCGGACGCGGCAAACCCGGCGCGGGCAAGGTAGGCAAGCGCCATGTGGCAACGTTTCACCTGGTACGACGTGAGGGTCATCGGGCATTACCTGGGAATGCTGGTGCTGTTCTCGTCGGTTGCGCTCGTCATCCCGCTTATCACCGCCATCGCGTTTAGCGAATGGGTTCCCGCGAGCCATTACCTGTTCTCGATCGGATTGTCCCTCATCGTCGGGTCGGCCCTGCGCTTTCTGCGCATCGAACCCGGTCGCTTGAACCGCCAGCAGGCGCTCGTCGTCACGGGCTTGGCGTGGATCGTGCTGGCCTTCATGGGGACCATCCCGCTGTTCCTTTCCGGCCACTACGGCACGTTCGTCGACGCGCTGTTCGACGGCGTGTCGGGCATCACCACCACCGGCGCGAGCGTCATTTCCGACCTTGACCACCTCTCCTATGCCGACAACATGTGGCGCTTCGTCATCCACGGCATCGGCGGCTTGGGCCTGGTTGTCGTGGCCCTGTCGTTCGGCCTGTTCGGGAAGCGTTCCGGCGCCAGCATGTTCGCCTCCGAGGGCCGCGGCGAGCACGTGGTGCCCAACGTCGTGCAGACGGCGCGCTTCATCGCGAAACTCACACTCGGCTTCGTGCTCGTGGCCACGGTCGTGCTGGCGGTCCTGTGCGCGCTGTGCGGCATGAACGCCCCGCGCGCGTTCCTCAACGGATTGTGGCTCGCCATCTCGGGTTTCTGCACCGGCGGCTTCACGCCCATGAGCCAAAGCATCCTGTACTACCACTCCTTCCCGGTCGAGTTCGTGCTCATGCTGCTCATGATGGTGGGCAGCGTGAACTTCGTGCTGCACTCGCGCCTGTGGAAAGGGCATGTCGAAACCTACTTCCGCGACTTCGAGATCCGCACCATGTTCATCTGGATTTCGGTGATGACCTTGGTGTTCGCGGCGTCCGTGTCGGCGAGTTCCGACTTTTCGAGCCTCACGACGATGCTGCGACGCGGCGTGTTCATGATCATTTCCGCGTTCTCGACCACGGGCTTCCAGAACATCACGACCAACCAGCTGACCACGACGCTGACCTCGGGCGCGTTTCTGGTCATCGCGGCGCTCATGGCCGTCGGCGGCGGCGCCGGGTCCACCTCGGGCGGCATTAAGTTCAGCCGCGTCGGCATCATCATGAAGTCCCTTATCTCCACGGTGAAGGAAACGCTCGCGCCCGATTCGGCGCGCGTGGTTGTTTCCTACAACCACCTGGGACGACGCACCCTGACGCCCGAAGTGGTGAAGGAGGCCATGACCGTGTTCGTGCTGTACGTGGTCACCTACGCGGTGGGCGCGCTCGTGGGCATCGCGCACGGCTACGAGGCGACGCAGGCCATTTTCGAATCGGTTGCCATGGCCTCCAACGGCGGTATTTCGTCGGGCCTGTGCGCGCAGGGCATGCCCATGTCGCTGGAGCTGTTCTACATGCTGGAGATGTGGGCCGGTCGTCTGGAGTTTCTGACGCTCATCGCGCTCATCGTCGAGGTCGTGGTGTCGCTCGATCCGCGAAGGCTGGTGAGGCGCTGATGGCCGGGTTGCTTCGAAGTGCGATGGGGAAGGGGAGCGCGGCTTGCGTTGGCGGGGCTGCCGGCGTTCGCGCGGGCGGTGCCTGCGGGATCGGCGTCTTGCGGCCTGCGGCGTTCGCGCTGGTGGCGTTCGCGCTGGTGGCGTCGCTGCTGCTCGTCGCGCCGTGCGCCTTCGCCGACGAACCGGCCGAAGGATCCAACGCGGTGGACACGGCGCAGCTGCCCGACAGCTCGTTCATCTACGACACATCCATCCCCGACCTCAGCACGGCCGATACCTACTACGACCGTCAAACGGTGCAGGTCACCGGCGAGGTGATCGGCGACACGATAGAGGCCGGCGCCGACGACCGCCATTGCTGGATCACGCTTTCGTCCGCCGGCGGGGCGTCCTCGGTTTCGGTGTACATGACTGACGAGGCCGCCGCGAAGATCGACTCGTTCGGCAAATACAACGTGAAGGGAACGACGCTGCAGGTGAGGGGCACGTTCCATCTGGCATGCTCCGAACATGACGGCGCGTCGGATATCCATGCCCAGGTGGTGACGGTGACCGAGCGGGGCAAGGCGATGCCCGACGCCTTCGACGCGTGGTCGTTCGTCCCGGGAGTCGTGGCCGTGGTCATCGGCCTGGCGCTCATGGCAGTGTTCTACGTGCTGCGCGAACGGCAGCGCTAGGTGAGGAAGGTTAGGGCGTGACGGATACGCGAGATGCGCAGGGCGCGGCAGGCGCGCGGGGCGCGGAAGAAGTACGGGACGCGGAAGAGAACGGCCTGCTCGCAGGGCAGGTTGTCAAGCTCGACCGGGGGTATCCGCTCGTGCGCCTTAAGGACGGCCGCACGATGCGCTGCGAGCACGCGACGGCGCTGGTGAAGGGCCGCACGGTGCGCGCGGTCATCGGCGACGTGGTGGAGGTTTCCGCGCCCGACGGCCATGACAAGGGCGTCATCGAATCCATCTGCCCCCGCACGCGCGCCTTCGTGCGCAAGGACCCGACCGAGCGCGCGGTGCCGCAGGTGTTGGCCGCGAACTTCGACCGCGTGATCGTGGCGCAGCCGCTTTCCGAGGTGAACATGCGTCGCCTGGAGCGCGAGCTGGTGCTGGCGTTCGAAACGGGCGCGGCGGTGACGGTCGTGCTGACCAAGGCCGACTTGGCGCAGGGCGAGGAGCAGGTTGCGGAAGTGGCCAAGCGCGTGCGCGCGCTCGTGGGGCCCGACGTGGCGACCGTGGTCGTGTCGGACGGTGACGCGGAAAGCGTGGAGGCCGTGCGCGCCCTCATGCCGGCGGGCACCACGACGGTGCTGATCGGGAAGTCGGGCGTGGGCAAGTCGAGCCTGGTCAATATGCTTGTCGGCGAACAGGTGCAGGAAACGGGCAGCGTGCGCGCCGGCGACGGCAAGGGCCGGCACACCACGGTCAGCCGCGAGATGGTCGCCGTGCCGGGCGGCGGTTTCGTGGTGGACATGCCGGGCGTGCGCGGCTTGGGGCTGTGGGACGCCGATGCGGGCATCGGCGCCGCGTTCTCCGACATCGAGGCGCTTGCCGACGAGTGTCGCTTCCGCGACTGCAAGCACGACAACGAGCCGGGCTGCGCGGTGCGCGCGGCGTTGGAGGCGGGGCGGATCGCGCCGGAGCGTTTCGCCAGCTACCAGGCGCTCAAGCAGGAAACCGCCACGGTGCGCGAGCGCCGCGAGCAGGCAAGGCGCATGCGCGGCGAGAAGGCCAGCGACAAGAAGGGCGGCGGCAAAGGCGGAGCTGGCAAGCGGGGCGGCAAGGGAGCTGCCGGCAAGCACGCCGCGTCCGGCAAGCGCCCCGCAGGCAAGGGCGGCAAGGGCCGCGCCCGCAAGCGCCCCGAGTAGGTCCGCCGGTGGCGGCGGGCGTGTCCTTCGGCGGCGAAATCGGGGCACGGCAACCCGACGTTCGCATGCCAATTCCGAACCCTCATTCAGGCTTGGAAAAAATGTAACAAATGTTACCCGCGGGTATTTTCTTTTGAAGTCACCTTCGGTATACTCCCGGTTCGCTAAGGCAAACAATGGGTAAATTATAAGTGTTTGCCATATATAAGAATACTAGGTAATGCTGACGAATCGGGAAGGATTCCGCATGGGAGAAGGAACCAAGGGTAGACGTGTCGCTCGTTCCGGTCTTGCGTTGACGCTGGTAGGAACGTTGATGGTACCGTCGACGGCTGCATTCGCGGCGCCGCAGGACGCCAACGGCCAGTCTTCGGCGGCAAATGCCGTCGAGCAGGCGATGCGTCAGGCTGCGGCGAATGGCACCGACGAGCAGGGCAACGTCACCATCATCGTGCAGCTCGAGAACGGCGGCGCGCAGGGCGTGAGCCTGCTCAGCCGCGTCATGGGTAGCGTGAATCAGGATCGCCACAGCTATTTCAAGAACCAGATTCGCGACATGGTGAGCGAAGAGCAGGCGCAGGGCATCTCGCTTCTGAGCTTGAGCGGCTCCGACGACGCAGCCGACGCAACCGACGCTAGCGCCACCACCACCGAGCAGCCCGAATTCCAGGAGCTCTACGACTACTACAACGCCATCGACGGTTTCGCCATCAAGGCCCCGGCGAACCTGCTGGAAACCATCCAGAACCTCGACGGCGTGAAGAACGCCTTCATCGAAAAGGGCTACGAAGTGCCCGCTGACCAGGGCATGCAGGATACGCCGGCCAACCAGACGTCGCTCGACATGACCGAAGCCGACCAGATCGACCAGAAGGGCGACGGGCAGCTGATCGCCATCATCGACTCGGGCCTGGACGTGAACCACAGCGCCTTCAAGGGCGACCTCGACGACAGCAAGCTTTCCGAGACCGAAAGCGACATCAACGCGAAGATGACGCAGATGGGCGAGGGCAAGAACGGCCGCTACGTCAGCGAGAAGATCCCCTTCGTCTACGACTATGCCGATCATGACGCCGACGTCGACCCCGGCTCCCTGAGCGGCATGGACCACGGCACGCACGTGGCCGGCATCATCGGCGCGAATGCCGGCGAGGTGCGCGGCACGGCGCCGAACTCCCAGATCGCCATGCTGAAAGTCTCCCAGAACTCCGACGGCACCATCTACGACAGCGTGCTTCTGGCCGCGTTCGACGATGCCGTGGAGCTTGAGCCCGATACCGTCAACGTGTCCTTGGGCAGCGACGCGGGTTTCTCCGATGCCGCGGCGGCCACCTACGGCGATGCCATCGATGCCCTGATCGACACGGGCGCCACCGTGAACATGGCGGCGGGCAACTCCGCCACGTCGGGTTACAAGAACAAGTCGGGTGTCAACAAGCCCTTCGCCAGCGACCCCGACAGCTCGGTTTTGTCCTACCCCTCGTCCATGCCCGGCACCGTCGCCGTCGCAAGCGTGAACAATGCCGAGAAATCCCCGGCGTTCAAGGCTGCCGACGGCACCGTCGTCCCCTACATCGAGGCGGACAACCAGAACTATTGGGGTTCCGCGAAGTTCGCGGCGCTCGACGCGGGCACGTACGAGTACGTGGACGGCGGCGTGGGCAGCGAGGCTGACGCGCAGAAGCTCGCCGAGGCGTATCCCGACGGCATGCATCGCCAGACCATCGTGCTGGTCAAGCGCGGCGACGCGGCCGATGGCACGCAGCTTTCGTTCGCCGACAAGGTGAACAACCTCTCCAGCCTGTCCCCGTACGCGGTGGTCATTTACGACGATCGCGACGAGAAGCTCAGCTCGTTCGCCATCGACAGCGAAGACACCACCGCCATCATGATCACGAAGGCGGCGGGCGAACAGCTGCTGGCGGCGACGGATAAGCGCATCGAAAAAGTGGACGACCTCACCACCGACCCCGCGACCGCGTATTCCATGAGCGATTTCAGCAGCTGGGGCCCCACGACCGACCTGAAGATCAAGCCCGAGGTCACCGCGCCGGGCGGCAATATCTACTCCACGGTCACGAACAACGACTACGATTACAAGTCCGGCACGTCCATGGCGACGCCCCAGGTCGCGGGCATTTCCGCGCTGGTGCGCGAATACATCGACTCCGATAGCAAGTTCGGCTGGTATTCCGAATCCGGGAAAAGCTGGCTGATCTCCCAGCTGCTCATGTCCACCGCCACGCCCATCGCCGACCCCCTGGTCGACGAGGGCCCCACCACCTATTACAGCCCCCGCCTGCAGGGTTCGGGCCTGGTGAACGCGAAGGCGGCGACGAGCACGCCCGTGTACCTGACCAACGAGGATGCCGACGGGAACCGCCCGAAGGGCGAGATGGGCGAGTCCTCCGAGGGCACGTGGAGCTTCACGCTGAAGCTGAACAACCTGACGAAGGAAGCGCACACGTACACGCTTGACGCGACCGCCATGTCCGAGCAGATTGCGTCGAACGTGTTTACCGGCAGCGACTACAACTGGACGGGCCGCGGTCTTGACGTGACGTTCGGCGGCGACGCCGCGTCCGACGGCACCATCACCGTTCCGGCGAACGATTCCGACAACGAGCAGGGCGGCGTCGCCACGCTCGTGGTGAACGTGAAGGCCACCGACGAGTTCAAGTCGTTCGTCAAGGAAAATGCGAGCAACGGCGCGTACGTCGAGGGCTACGTGACGCTTGCCGCCGGCGAGGACGGCGTCGACTTGGCCGCCCCGTTCCTGGGCTTCTATGGCGACTGGGATCAGCAGTCGGCCATCGATGCGGTTTCCGGCAGCGGCGACGAGCACATCGTGGGCAGCGCGCTCATGAACCAGAACACCTCCAGCCAGCTGGGCAAAAACCCGCTGGACAGCTACGGCGACGCCGATCCGACCAAGGCGGTGGTATCGGCCTCGGCGGCGACGAACGCCCCCACGCGCCTGGTTCCCTTCACCACCATGCAGCGCAACGCCCGCACGCTGGCCTACGATTACCTGAACGCCGCGGGCGAGACCGTGAGAAGCTACAGCTACGACTGGGTTTCCAAAACCACGTACAGCGACAGCGTGGGCAATTACCTCTACGTCGAGGACTACTACGTGGATACGGCGAACAAGCCCATCTTCGACGGCCTTGATGCCAACGGCGTTCAGCTGCCGGACGGCAAGTACACGCTGCGCCGCACGGCGACGCTTGCCACCGATGACGCCGCACAGCAGACCCTTGACCAGACGTTCTACTACGACACCCAGAAACCCCAGGTCAGCGATGTTGCGCTGGAAGGCGAAGGCGACGATCGCGTCGTCACGTTCAAGGTGACCGACGGATCGTGGCTCGCGGGCGTGAACTTCGTGAGCGACAAAAACGATCCGAAGAAGGCCGACGAGTATTACTACCAGGTGAAGACGCCCACCAGCAGCTGGGATGACGCCACCGTGTCCGAACCGACGGAAAATGCCGACGGCACGCGCACCTGGACGGTGTCCGTCCCGGTGTCTGAGCTGAAGAGCGGCTGGAGCGGATGGCGCGGCCCGGGCAGCGACGGCACGCCGTTGCCGAACGTGGTGCACATGCGCGTGTGGGACTACGGCTCGAACATCAGCGACGACATCGAAGTGGTCGTCAATCCCGTTCCCGCCACGGGCGTGAAGCTGTCCAGCGACAAGCTGACGCTTGCGCCGGGCCAGACGGGCAGCCTCGAGGCCAACGTGCTGCCGGCCGATTCCACGCAAACGAGGCTTATGTGGGCCAGCTCCAACGAGGCCGTCGTGAAGGTTGACGAAGACGGCAAGCTGGAAGGCGTGTCCGAGGGCGCAGCCGAGGTGACCGTGACGGTGGCGGACAACCCGTCCATCACGGCAAAGGCCACCGTGACGGTCGAAGAGGTTTCCAATGCCGTGGGCGTGGTGCTTTCCCAGGAAAGCGCGAACTTGCTGCTCGACGGCACGGTGGATGTGAGCGCGCTGGTGGCTGACGGGTTCGCCGGCAAGGGCGTCACCTGGACCAGCTCCAACGAGGCCGTGGTGAAGGTGCAGCAGGCCGACGGCAAGCTCAAGCAGACGAACAACCGCGTGACGCTGGTTGCGCAGGGCCAGACGGGCGACGCCGACGTCACCGCGACGGTTGAGAACGCAGCGGGCGAGAAGAAGTCCGCCACCATCCACGTGCGCGCGCAGCAGGCCGACTACAACGACTTCGTCATCAGCGAAGACGGAACGCTCAGCGGATACACGGGCGAGTCCACGAACCTGTCCATCCCCAATGACGTCATCGCCATCGACGACGGCGTGTTCTACGGCTCCGACATCCAGAGCGTCACCATCCCGAAGAGCGTCGTCAGCATCGGCGCCGAGGCGTTCCGCAGCGCCACGAACCTGGGCAAGGTCACGTTCGAGGAAGGCAGCAAGCTTGCGGCTATCGGCGATCGCGCGTTCTACAGCACGCAGTCGCTCGTCGACATCGACGTGCCCGCGGGCGTGACGTCGCTGGGCACCGAGGTGTTCGCGACGTCGTCGGTGCAGCGCGCGGTGCTGCCCGATAGCATCACGGCCATTCCGGACAAGACGTTCGAGAACGCCGTGAACCTGTCCAACGTCACCCTGTCCGACAAGGTGACCAGCATTGGCGTGAGCGCATTCGACGCCTGCGGGTCCCTGACCAGGATGAAGGTGCGCGATGCGGCGGGCAAGGTGTCTGTCGGCCTGCCTACGAGCCTGGTCAGCGTTGCGGAAAGCGCGTTTGACGGTGCGCGCCTGCAGACGGTGCAGCTGCCCGCTTCCGTGCGCAGCATCGGTAAGAGCGCGTTCGCCAGCAACGCCTCGCTGAAGACGATCGAGCTCAACGAGGGGCTCGTCTCGATCGGCGACGGCGCGTTTGACGGCACGAACGCGGCCGAGGTGGTGCTGCCCGACAGCTTGACCGAGCTGGGGTCGGGCGTGTTCTCCAACATGAAGCAGCTCAACAGCGTGACGGTGGGCAAACAGGTCCCCGCGGGCGCGCTGGTGGAGGCGTTCGTGGGCGACGCGTCGTTGGTTGAGTTCGTGGCGGCCGACGACGTCGCGAACTACGCGGTCGAGGACGGCGTCCTGTTCGACAAAGAGAAGAAACAGCTGATCGCGTTCCCCGCGGCGAAGAAAACCGCCGGCAGCACGTATACTGTCCCCGCGTCCGTGACGTCCGTCGCCGGCAGCGCGTTCGCCTCGGCGACGGTGACGAAGGTGAACCTGCCCGCCGGGCTTACCGCCATCGGCCGCAACGCGTTCGCCGCTTCGGCGCTCACCTCCGCGGTGCTGCCCGATTCCTGCACCACCATGGGCGAGCAGGCGTTCATGGGCTGCGCGGCGCTGACGTACGTCAACATCGGCGGCGTCACCGAGATCCCGGCGCGCGCCTTCTCGAAGTGCACGTCTCTGGAAACGGCGAACCTGCGCTGCGACCTGGGCAAGCTGAAGAAGATCGGCGAGCTGGCGTTCTCCGATGAAGAGACGTCCGGAAGCGATAGCGACTACAGCACCGACACCGATAACGCCACCTACGACGGCGCCCTGAAGGCCGTCATCCTGCCCGATTCCGTCACCGAGGTCGGCGCCAACGCGTTCAAGAACCTCACCGGCATGACGGCGGCGCATATCGGTTCCGGCCTGACCAGCGGCGCGGCCGACCTGTTCGGCGGCATGCCCGGGGCATCTTCGCTCGAGACGCTCACCGTCTCGGCGGAAAACCCGGTGTACTCCGCGGTCGACAACGTGCTCTACGAGCAGGCGGAAGACGGCCTGCACCTGGTGAAGTCCGCCGCGGCCAGCAAGACCACCGAGGTCATCGTGCAAAACGGGACGGTCGCCATCGACCAGGAGGCCTTCCGCAACAACCGCGTCATCGAGCGCGTGGTCATTCCCGAGGGCGTGAAGTCGATTGCCTGGAGCGCGTTCAACACGTGCGACTCGCTTAGCGAGGTCGTGCTGCCCGACAGCTTGGAGACGGTGGCGGACACTGCATTCAACTGGGATTTGAATCTCGATTTCGTGGAGTTCGGCGCGAACGTCAAGCAGCTCGGCAACCCGAACAACTACATCGGCGCGTCCCCGTTCTCCGGCCATGTGCCCTCGCACCTGATCGTGCGCGGCGGCCAGAACGGCTCGTATTCGTCCAGCTCGCTGCAGGATGATTCCATCATGCAGACGGCCTACTTCGGTTCCGGCATGACCAGTCTTGATTTCAGCTCGTCGGGCACGTTCCCGAAGGTGCTGGTGGTCCCGGCAGATTTGGAGACGCTCGAAACGCCGTGGAACTTCGGCAACTATGCTTCCGAGGTGCGCATATACGCGCCTGCCGGCTCGAAGGGTTGGGAGACCGCCAAGGCGGCCATTGCCGGGACGTACGGATCGCTGAGCGAAAGCCAGCTTCTGGAATACACCCCGCTTTCCGTGAAGCTTTCCGCCGCCGGCGCGGTCGAGGCGAACACGGTCACGCCCCTGAAGGCGACGGCCGCAGGCGGCGTGCTCGGCGACAAGCAGTTCCGCTTCGTGGAGGTGTCGCCGGCCGGTCAGCAGAAGGTGCTGTCCGATTGGTCCACCACCGACGAGGTTAACTGGAATGTCCCGGCGGACGGGTCCTCGGTTTACGTCGAGGTTCGCGACGCAACGATGCTTACCGAGGCGGCCACGCTCGCGGGCGATCCGGTGAAGGTGTCGCTCGACAAGTCCGGCTTGGTGGTTGTTGCCGAGGGTGGGGCGATGCCCGCCATCACTGCCACGGCGACTGCCCCCGCGGGTGCCAAGGTTTCGTACCAGTGGCTGCGCAACGGCGAGGCGATTTCCGGCGCCACCGGCGCAACGTATACGCCTTCGGCGGCCGATCTCGCGTTGGGCGATTCCGTGTACAGCGCGGTGGCGCAGGTCGTCACGGCCGAGGGTGTCGCCGTGAATGCGTTGAGCGGCGAAGTCACCGTGCGCATGGCCGCCGATGCGTCCAGCGTGGACACGTCGGAGCTGAAGCGCGCCGTCGACGCTGCCGAGACGCTGAATCGCGGCGATTACACGGCCGAATCGTGGCAGATGTTCCAGAAGGCGCTCGCCACGGCCCGCGCGCAGCTGGTGAATCCGCAGAGCGCGCAAGCCGTTGCGGACGCTCTGACCGCACTGACGCAGGCGCAAAACGCGCTGGTTGAGGCGAACGTGGATGTCGATGCACTCACCGACGCCATTGCCCAGGCCGACAAGCTGAAGGAGGCCGACTACACCGCCGACAGTTGGAAGGCGTTCGCGCAGGCGCTTGCCGCCGCGAAGACCGCCTTGGCCAACCCGACGACCCAGCAGGCGGTCGACGACGCGCTGGCTTCGCTGACCAAGGCGCAGACGGCCCTGGTGAAGGTCGAGCCGACCCCTGATCCGGAACCGACTCCCGATCCGACCCCGACGCCCGACCCGGAGCCCACGCCGGACCCGACCCCGACGCCTGATCCGGCGCCGACGCCGGACCCGACGCCGACTCCGGACCCCGAGCCGACGCCCGATCCGACCCCGGACCCGACGCCCGATCCGGAACCCACTCCCGACCCGACTCCCGACGACTCGGGTAAAGACGACTCGGGTAAGGACGACTCGGACAAGGACGACGCAGGCAAGGGCGATGCGAACAATGGTGACTCGAGCAAGGGCGATGCGAGCAACGGCACCAACGGCTCAAACGCCAACGGCACCAACAGCTCGGATGCTGGCAGCAAGGCCGGCAATAGCGGCAACGCTTCCAGCGGTTCTTCCGCCGCCGGCAGCAGCGCTTCTTCCGGCAAGAGCGGCACGCTCACCAAAACCGGCGACGACATCCCGGTGGCCCCGCTTGCGGCAACCGGCTTGTTCGGCGGCCTGATTGCAGCCGCCGCCGCATTCCTCGCTCGCCTCAAGCGCCAACAGTAAGTCATTCTGCCCGGAAACGCTTGCGTTTCCGGGCTTTTAGCCCTCACCCATCAGGGAAAACGAGTGGGCGGCAGGTTGTTTCGCCCGCCGCCCCGCCTCTTAAGAAAGGAACGAAGCATATGAGCAAGGTACGGTACACGGTGGCTCGCAAGGGCACTTCGCTGGTGCTGGCGGCAACGCTGGCGACGGGCATGGTTCCCACCATCGCTTTGGCCCATGACGGCGGCGAGGCGGCCGCGCTCGCAGCCGAGCAGGCCTCGGGGGAGAAAGAGCTCGACCTGGAGGTCGGCAAGGCCTATACAGTCGATGTGACCTGGGGGTCTATGGCTGCAACCTATCTTGACGGCACCGTTCAACTGGTGTGGGACGGCTCCGGTTACATCATCGACGTTTCGTCCAGCATGATTTCGTTTTTCGGATACCTTGAGGTCGACGGCAAGCGCGCGGATCTTGTGACCAACGACGAAGGCAAGCAGGTGTTCCGCGTCGGGATCTCCAACCTTGACGAGAAAGAATGCAAGACACTCGTTACCATGATGGGTCGCGAGGTCACCTTCTCGCTGGAGTTCGACACGTCCACGCTGCCCACCAAGGCCGACGCTCCCGCGTCGTACGAAAAGGGCTACACCATCTATTACAAGGGCGAGAAGTACGATGCGTCCAGGCAGTTCCAGGACAAGGTGAAGGTCACTCCGAAGGACGGCCTGTATTACGTTGAACTGACGGCGAATTCCCTCGGTACTGCCGCGACGCTCGGCGACGTCACCTATGACGGCAAGACCGTCGCGAAGGTCACGCACGAAGACGGTTCCGCAACGTACACGCTGCCGCTTCCCTCCATCGACTCCACGTACGACTTCACGTTCTCGTACACCATCACCGCCATGAACAGGACGAACATGCACGACTTCCAGCTCGTGCTCGAGGGCGGCACGTACTCTGGCGACACGGTTGATCCCGAGCCGGCCCCCGACGAGCAGAAGGTCGACAAGACCAAGTTGAACGAGGCGCTGCGCACGGCGCACGCCATCGAGCAGGGCAAGAAGACCGCCGAGGCATGGGCTGCGCTGCAAAGCGCCATCTCCACGGCCGAGGGCGTTGCGGCCAACGAGAAGATTCCCCAGGCCGGAGTCGACGGCGTGACCGCGCAGCTGCTTGCCGCCATCGACACTTTCAACAGCAGCGCCGATGCGAAGGATCCCGAGCCGACGCCGGATCCGACCCCGACCCCGGATCCCGAGCCCACGCCTGAGCCCGATCCCGCTCCCGCGCCCTCTAACGAGCTCGTGACCACGGCCGATGGGTTCAAGATGGTCGCGGACAAGGAGTATGCGCTTCCCGTTTCGTTCGTC
>CAVCPR010000003.1:0-67525 GCA_963604235.1 Anaerovoracaceae bacterium
CTCCAGCAGCCAAAACGTTTAGCTCAACAGCCCCTTCGGCCCCAACAACCGTCGGGGTCGACTTCTCCCCCGTCTCCGACTCGCCATCGCCGCTATCCGCCGCACGCAAACCCTTGCCCTTGCGGCCAAGCGAGCCGAGGCCAATTAGGTCTCGCGCCTTCGAAATGTAATCGAGCATGGAAATGACCGTGAGCGCCAAGGCGACGATCATGACAATCCAGCTCAGCACCCACATGGTGTCCGAAAACGCCTCGACGAGCGAACCCATGGTATGGCTGTCCTTGATGGTGAACATGACGATGGCGATCATCTGGAAGACGGTCTTGAACTTCCCGTACCAACTAGCCGCGATGACCACGCCTTTGCTTGCGGCGACCATGCGAACGCCGGATACGATGAATTCGCGCGCGACAATGATCAACGCCACCCAGCTCGGAAGCGCACCGAGCTCGATCAGGGCAAGCAGCGCCGCCACCACGAGGATTTTGTCCGCAAGCGGATCCATGAATTTACCGAAGTCGGTAACTTCGCCTCGGCTGCGCGCAAGATAGCCGTCAAGCCAGTCCGTGCAGGAAATCAGCACGAAGATACCGGCCGCGATCAAGCTCTTAGACTCGTAAGCGACCTCCGGGAGCGAAAACCACTCGGGCCAGGGACTCAGCAGTGCCGCAACGAAGACCGGCACGAGGCAGATGCGCACGAGCGTGACGACGTTCGCCGGCGTGAGCAGGCGCGTGGTGGTCTCGGGGGCGGACTTCACCTCAAGCGATGACACGTTATTCGCCTTCCATCTCGTACAGAAGCGTATCGGCGATGCGAACCTTGATGATGTCCCCGGGCTTGCCGTCGGAAATATAGGTCACGCCGTCAACCTCGGGCGCCTGGCACATGGCACGGCCGAACAGCTGGCCGTCTTCCTCACGTCCCTCGACGAGCACGTCGACTTCCTCGCCAACTCGCGCTGCCACCAGGGGCGTGCAGACTGCGTCGGCCAGGTCGCGCAAACGCTGCGCGCGATCGGCCTTCTCATCCTCGTCGAGCTGATCGGGCAGGTCAAAGGCGCGTGTCCCCTCTTCGCGGGAATACGCGAACACACCGATGTAGTCGAAATAGCCTTCCTCGACAAAGGCGCAAAGTTCCTCGAAGTCCTCGTCGCTCTCGCCCGGGAAGCCGGCGATGAGCGTCGTGCGCAACGTGACCCCCGCAACCTTTTCACGCACATGCTCGGCAAGAGCGACGTACTCCTCGACGGACCCCTTGCGATGCATGGCTTTCAACAGGTGCGGCTGGACATGCTGCAGGGGAATATCGAAATAGCTGCATACATTGTCATGCGCCGCAACAACGTCGAGCAGTTCGTCGGTAACGCCTTCGGGCTGGATATACATGACACGGAACCACGTATCGGCAAACTCGTCGGCAAGCGCCCCGACCAGCCAAGCAAGCGACGAGGGCTCCTTAAAATCCTGCCCCCAGCGGCCGGTGTCCTGCGCGATAAGCACGATTTCGCGCACGCCCGCCTCAACCTGCAGCGCAACGTTTTCTCGAACCTGCTCATAGGGAAAACTGTGATAGCGTCCACGAATGTAGGGAATGGTGCAGTAGGAACAGAACCTGTCGCAGCCATCGGAGATCTTAACGTACGCGGAAACAGCGCGCGACCCAGAAATGGACACGACCCCCTCGCGAACCGCACCGAGCGCCGCCGACGCCAACGCAGACAGCCCTTCTTCGCCCAAGGAAAGCGCCGAAGCGATGACCTTCACGATGTCGTCTTCTTTACTGCAGGGCACGAATGCAGCGGCCTCGGGGAGCTCGCCGGAAAGTTCCTCGCCGTAGCGCGCCGGCATGCAACCAGCCACGATAAGAGCCGCTCCAGCAGCCACGTTCGGCATTCCAGCAACCTCGAAAATGGCCTCGAGACTTTCCTCGGTGGCGCTCTGGATAAACGAGCAGGTATTCACCACGACGGCGTCGGCCCGCTCAGGGTCGTCCACAACCGCAAAGCCCGCGCGACGAAGGTCGGCCTGCATACGCTGCGTATCGACCTCGTTTTTCGCACAACCGAGCGTGACGAAAGCGATCTGCGGGACCTGCGTCGCATCAACAATGGGGGTATTGCTCACAATGTCCACCTAGCGATAGTTGACGTACTGGAGGGGCTGACCGTAGTCCTGCCCCTTCAAAAACGCGATGACTTCCTGCAGAGTGTCGCGCGAGGCGGAGGAAACGCGCAGCTTGTCGCCCTCGATGGTGACTTTGACCTTGAGCTTTTGTGCCTTGATGTCCTTGTTGATCTTGCCGGCGAGCTCCTTGTCGATGCCGTCGACGATGCTTGCGCTCTGGCGCACGCTCTGCCCCGTTGCGGCAACCGGATCGCCCCACGTGAGAGCGGAAAGCTCGATACCGCGCTTGATCAGCTTCGAGCCGATGATGTCGATGACCTGTTTCGCGACGAACTCGGCCGGCGCGGAAACAGTCAACGTGCGCTTCTGCTTGTCGAGGGAAATCTCGGCACCCGACCCCTTGAGGTCGTAGCGCTGGGCCAGCTCCTTCTTCGCCTGCTGAAAAGCGTTGTCAACTTCCTGCATGTCGACGCTCGACACAACGTCGAAACTCGATTCCTTCGCCATACGGCATCCTCCCTCTCGCACGCAGCTAAAAGCCGCGTAAAAAGTAATCTTGGGTACTGGTAAAAGAATAGCAAAAGGGGACGCCATGCAAACGCGTCCCCATGGTATCTGCAGCGAACGAAGCGCAGTCCGCTGCGGCTTGATGAGCGTCAAGCGGGCGTGCTATGCAGAAGTCGTCGTGGAACTCGAGCCCGAGGTGGTAGACCCTGTCGAGGAAGAGCCGCTCGAAGACGTGGACCCCGTTCCCGAAGTCGAAGAGGACCCCGACGAATTCGAAGTCGACCCACTCGAAGACGTGGAGCTCGACTGCGAGGTGTCCACCTTCACGTTCGGATGCTCGCTCGCCCAGGTTTGCAGGTAATCCGAGAAGTTGACGGTGGCCGTCGGCATCCCCGTGGTGGAATCGACCTCGAAGGAGACCTCCTTGCCGTCCATCGTGATGGTGAACGCGTCGCTGACGTAGGACGCCAGACTCCACGTGCCGCTGACGTCGACCGTCTCATCAAACGGACCCGTCAGCATGGATTCGGTGGATTCGCCGTCGTTGGTGATAACCACGTAGGCCTGCTGCCCGGAAGCAAGCTTGTACTCGACCTTCACGCTCGTCGGCACACTTACCGTCGACGCGGCCGTTGCGGCCTCGCTTTCGCTTGAAGAGGTTCCCGACCCGTCGGCTGAGGTGTCGGTAACGCCCGTCACCGGGACTTTCGGCACATCCTGCGAACCCGACGATCCATGGTTGCCGAACGCCATCGCGATGATGATCACGAGCAGCACCAAGATGACGGCGGCCACGATAAGATATGGGCCTCGAGCCGTATGGCCCGACGAGCCGCCAAGGGAAGGCGACCCGGTATAGAAATTGGTGAACTGAGTAGTTAGCGTAGACCCGATCTTGCCCTTGCGTGCCGAGTCGTCGGCTCGCGCCGCACGGGAGGCCAACGACTCGCGATACCCCTCCGAGCGCTGCTGACGCGAATGCAACGCACCCCCGCGCTGCGGACGTCCCTCGCCCGACCGACGACGTTGCGAACCCTCGCCGGCCTCTTCCCTTGATGCGCGCTGCTGGGAGCGCGGCGAGCGGGAAGTACGTGACGAAGACACCGACTTTCGTCCGGACACGTGCGTCGGCGAGTCGGCTTCGCTGCGACTGCGCCCCACCTGATACGCGTATTGCTCGTCGAGGAACATCCGCGTGATCTCCGACGGGTTGAGCCCGACCAAGCGCGCGTACGCGTTCACCATGTTGCGCGTGTAACCGCGAGGGGGCATGCGCGAGAAATCGTTGTTTTCAATAGCGCGCAGAATATCAGGCCTGATGCGAAGCTTGCGCGCGGCGGACTGCACATCCATGCCCTTGCGTTCACGAGCTTCGCGAAGAATAGAACCGAATGCCATATGCGACATATGAACTCCTAGTCGTTTCCGTCATGCGACTCGAACGCCTTCAGCGTCTCAAGCTCCATGACATCGACGAGCACCTCTCGAGGTTTGCTGCCGTTGGGCGGACCCACGACGCCCTTTTCTGCCAACATGTCCATTATACGCCCAGCGCGCGAATAGCCCACCTTTAGGCGTCGCTGTATATTTGAGGTGGACCCCAGCCCGCTCGACACCACGATATCCGCCGCTTCCCAAATGAGCGGATCGTCGTCGGTGCAGGTGCCGCCGGAAGCATCGGAGGGGCACGATCCCAAGGTGATAAGGTTCGTGGAGAGAATCTCGGAATGATACTCCGGCTCCCCTTGGCTGCGCAACTGCTCGACCACCGCGTTGATTTCATCCTCGGAAACATAGCAGCCCTGGATGCGCACCGGCTTGGCATATTCGGGCTTGCTGAACAGCAGGTCGCCCAAACCGATAAGGTTCTCAGCACCGGGCGTATCGAGCACGACGCGACTGTCGATGCTACTTGCCACGTTAAACGCGATGCGGTTTGTGATGTTCGCCTTGATAAGGCCCGTCACGACGTTGGCGGAGGGGCGCTGCGTCGCAACGATGAGGTGGATGCCCGCCGCACGGGCAAGCTGCGCGATGCGGCTGATGGAGAACTCGACTTCCTTGCCGACGTTCATCATGAGGTCGGCAAGCTCGTCAATGATGATGACGATGTAAGGCAGCTCGTCGCCGAGGTCGTTTTCCGGTGGCTCCTCCCCCGCCCCTTCGGCTTTCGCGGCCGCTTCGAGCGCCGATTGCACCTTGGCGTTGTACTGGCCGATGTTTCGCGCGCCGACCTTGGAAAACACCTTCAGGCGCCGCTCCATCTCGGCAACGCCCCACGACAAGGCGCTTGCCGCTTCCTTAGCCTCGGTCACCACGGGCACGTAGAGATGCGGAATACCGTTATATGGGGTGAATTCGACGCGCTTCGGGTCAATCATGATGAAGCGGACCTCGGCGGGCGTGGCGCGCATGAGGATAGACATGATCATGGCGTTGATGGAGACGGACTTGCCCGAGCCGGTGGTGCCGCCGATGAGCAGATGAGGCATCTTGGCGAGATCGGTCACGATGCAGTTACCCTCGACGTCTTTGCCGATGGCGATCTGCAGGGGGCCCTCGGATGCATCCTTGATAACGTCACCGAGCAGAACCGTCTGCCTGGTACGATTCGGAACCTCGATGCCCACATAATTCGTGCCGGGAATGGGCGCGAAGATGCGCACGCCGGGCGCGGCGAGTGCAAGCGCGATATCGTCTTCGAGCGCGGTAACGCGGCTGACACGCACGCCGGCCGGAAGGTCGACTTTGAACAGCGTGACCGTCGGGCCGGCCACCCAGCCGACGACCTTCGCCATGATATTGAAGTCCTCGAGCGTCTCCTGCAGACACGCGCCCGTTTCCTGCAGCTCGGATTCGGTTGCAAGCTCCGCTTCGGGGTTCGCCGACGTGGCGAGCAAGTCCATCGAAGGAAGCTCGAAACCCTGTTCAGGGCGCGGCGTCGCAACGGGGGAAGCCGTCTTCGACGTGCGTCTCGGCGCCTCGGCTGCGCTTGGCGCGGCCGGGCGGGCGCGACGCCCTAACTTACGCGTAATCTGTGCAGGCTGCTCTTGGGCCGCTCCGGCCGCTTCCGACTCGGTGAGCGCATGAGAGCCCACACGGCGAGAAGATGCCTTGCCCACAGGGGCGTCCTCCTGCGATTTATTGGCAATGACCTGCGTCTTCGCCGCGGAAATATCCTCGTCGTCCTCAATTGGGGCCCCACGCTTGGGACGCTTGGACGCAAGGGAGATGCGCGGTAAACGAGCGCCTGCGCTCTCGGCATCGGGATCTTCGACTGTCCCATCGTCCTGTCCGCGATGCGCGTGAAGCACCTCGAAGAGCTTCGACAAAGACAGCCCGATAATCGAGATGCCGACGATAACGACGCCGACCAAGACGATGGCCGAGACCGCCAGACCAAGCAACTTCAAGCCCACCCAAGCAATTCCCGCGCCAAGATAGCCGCCGCGCGCAAAGAGCTGATCAGGCAGGAACAGATTATCGGTTGCATCGGGCGCAACTTCGGGCGTGAACAGGGCAAGCAAGGCGAGCACGGCAACAAACACCATTGCAAGCCCCACGCAGACACGCAGCGGGACGCGCTCGCGATCGAGGCGAACCAGGCAGCTTGCGCCTACCGCCACCAACAAAAACGGCAACACGTAGGCGCCGAGGCCGAAGCTTAGGTGCAGCGCCTGAGACGCCGCCGAGGTAAGCAGGGCGTCGGTGGGCACCACGGCAGCTACAAACAGCACAATGCCGAGCACCGACAGGCAAACGCCGGTGACGTCCCGTTTGGTGCGCTCGTCAAAAATTTTGGGCTGTCGCTGCGGCTCCACCGATGCTTTAGTGCGCGCGCCTTTTGCACCCGAGGCGCCTTGCCTTTTCGCACCCGAAGACGATGCGGCTTTGGCGCGAGACGCCTGGGAGCGCTTCGTAGGCGATGAACCCTTGCCCGACTGCTTATTTGTTTGCGCGGATCGAGCCACGCGACCTCCTATTTGCTCGTTCACTACAAGCGTCTAGCATCCTAGACGCCCGAAAACCACGCGCCCGCAGGCGAAATACCGCATGCGGGCGCAACGAAAACCGATAAATGCGGCGGAATTACACGTCGAGAAGATGCAGAACCGTCATCGGGCGCGTCTTCGTGCGCTCCCACAGAAGCGACAGCAACGCGTCACGGCACGCCTTCCTCAGCTCCTTGGCGCTCGCCCCCTTGCCGAGCTGCTTCGCAAGGCAGTTCTTCACGCTCTTCTCGCACTCGCGCACGAGATACGGGTCGTCGCCGCCGGTGATGCCGCGCATTTCCACGACGACATTGCCGACCACGGCCTTCTTGCGACCCGAAACGGCGGCGGATACGGCCACGAAGCCCTGACTGCCGAGCGCCGTGCGCTCCTCGAGAACCTCCTCGGAGGTGTCGCCGACCGAAAGACCGTCGACGAAGACGATACCGGACTGCACTACTTCGCCCGGCACGACGCCCTTGGTGGAAAGCTCGAGGCTCTCGCCATTTTCGCAGATGAAAATGTTATCAGCCGGGACGCCAACCGCTTCAGCCAATCGGGCATGGGCACGCAGGTGCGTCGCCTCGCCATGCACGGGCATGAACGCCTTGGGTTGCACGATGCTCAACGCGATCTTCAGCTCCTCGGCCGAGGCGTGGCCCGACACATGCACGCGTGCGCGCGACTTGTCGTACACATCGGCACCGATTTTCGCCAGCGAATTGATAACCTTCGTGACGGCCTTTTCATTGCCGGGAACGGGCGTTGCGGAAATGATGACCGTGTCGCCGGCGTCCATCTCGATGGTCTTATGCTCGCCGTTGGCGATGCGCGCAAGCGCCGAAAGCGGCTCGCCCTGGCTACCGGTGCACATGATGACCACCTGCTCGGGCGGGATGCCCTTCAGGTCATAGGCATCGATGATGTCCGCATCGGAGACGTTAAGATACCCCAGCTTGCGGGCGATATCGGTGTTCTGCACCATGGAGCGGCCCGTCACGACGACCTTGCGCCCGTTAGCCACGGCAGCGTCGCAGATCTGCTGCAAGCGGTGAATGTGGCTTGCGAACGAGGCGATGATGACGCGACCCTTTGCCTGCGCGATGATGCGCTGCAACACCTTGCCCACCTCGGCCTCGGAAGGCGTGAAGTTAGGGTTGGTTGCATTCGTCGAGTCCGACATCATCAAGTCGACGCCCTCGTGCGAGAAGCGCGCAAGCGCCCCGAAATCGGTATGGACGCCGTCGATGGGCGTTTGGTCGAGCTTGAAGTCGCCCGTGTGCAGCACGTTGCCGGCGGGGCTGCGGAAAAACACGCCGACCGCGCCGGGAATGGAGTGGTTAACGGCAAAGAATTCCGCGGTCATGCAACCGAGCTTGACGGTGTCGCCCGGCTTGATCTCGCACAGCTTGGCATTCTTGATGCGATGTTCCTTGAATTTGCCCTCGATAAGCCCGAGCGTCATCTTCGTGCCATAAATGGGAATCTGGCGATCGAGATCCTTGATGAGATACGGCAGGGAGCCCGTATGATCCTCATGGCCGTGCGTGATGATGATGCCGCGCAGCTTGTCCGCGTGCTGCAGGACATAGGTGTAATCGGGAAGAATCAGGTCAACGCCGGGATGGTTGTCGTCCGGGAACATCAAGCCCGCGTCGTCGAGCACCATGTCGCCCTTGCATTCGAACACGGTCATGTTCTTGCCGATGGCATCCAAGCCGCCGAGCGGGATGATTTTCAGCGTGGCATTTTTATCTTTTTGGGCAGAGTCGAAAGAGCGGCGCTTCGCGTTATTGCGCCCCTTCTGAGCCCCAGCCTTGCCCTCCTTGGTCAGCTGCGGGCGTTTCAAATCAAGCTTCACATGCTTGACCGATTGCGTCGGCTTTCCCTCTCGAGCGCGCACCTTATCGTCGCGCTTGCCGCGCTTTTCGTTTTGATCCATATTCTATTTCCTAACTGCTGAGCACAAAGCCGCACGCTGATCAGGCGTGCGGCTTTGCTCCCGGCTAAAGGACGCCGACTTCGCGCATCGTCTGCGCGAGTTCAGCCGACTGCTCCTCGGTGGCATTGACGAGCGGCAGGCGCACGCCGCCGACCGAAAAACCACTCAACTTCAAAGCTTCTTTAACCAGGATGGGGTTCGCTGTCTTGAACAGCCCTTCCATAAGGGGCATAAGGCGTTCGTTCGCCTGCGCAGCCTGCTCCCATTCGCCGGCTGCGCACAGATCGACGATCTCCTTCATGCGGGAAGGAGCAACGTTGCCAATCGTGGAGATGACGCCTACGCCACCCAATTTCATAATGTCATACGTGGCCGAATCGTCACCGGAATACACGCTGAAGCCCTCGGGGGCGTCGGCGGTGATCGCGGCCACCTGGTCCATCTTGCCGGAAGCTTCCTTCACGGCGACGATGTTGTCGAACTCATGCGCCAGACGCAGCGTCGTTTGCGCTTCCATGTTCACGACGCAACGCCCGGGGATGTTGTAGAGGATGATAGGCAGCTCAACCGCGCTTGCAATAGTTCGGAAGTGCTGGTAAATGCCCTCTTGCGGAGGCTTGTTGTAGTACGGCACAACACACATGAAGCCGTCGACGCCGAGCTTGGCGACATCGTTGGCGAAGTCGACCGTGTCGGCCGTGCAGTTGTCGCCGACGTTTGCGATGACCGGAACGCGCCCGTCAACCGCGGAGACAACGGCCTTGAACAGCTCGATCTTGTCGGGATAAAACACGGTCGGGCTCTCGCCGGTGGTGCCGTTGATGATAAGCGCGTCGGAGCCGCCCTCCACAAGGCGGTTCGCAAGCTGCTGAGCACGATCGAGATCGAGCTCGAGGTTTTCCTTCATGGGCGTGACCATGGCCGGAATCATGCGGCCGAAACGAGGCTCAGACATCTTGGCACCTTTCCGAGTAAGCACGAACCGTATATCCGTGCGCTGCAATGCAGTAATTCAACGTGTAGGTATTATGACAGAAGCGCTTTACGCCGCGCTCGAAGTCCATTACTTTGCCATGCGAGAGGGGCCTGCTAGCCCATGAACGACTCCAGGCCGACCACGAGGCCCTCGCATTCGCGCACGCTCCTGATGCCGAGCAGCACGCCGGGCATGTAGGAAGTGCGATCCCAGGAGTCGTGGCGGATGGTAAGCGTCTGCCCCATCGAGCCGAACACAACTTCCTGGCTGGCCACATAGCCCATGGAGCGGACGGAATGCACGGGCACGCCCTCGACGAGCGCGCCGCGCGCGCCTTCGCAGCCCGCAAGCTCCGTTTCGCGGCCCGGGGCCACACTTGGACGGCCGCCGCGGGCCTCGGAGATGATCTGGGCCGTGCGCACCGCCGTGCCGGAGGGGGCGTCCTTCTTGTTGCAATGATGGAACTCGAGCACCTCCGCCTCGGGGAAATACGGGGCAGCGGCCTTGGCGAACTGCATCATGAGGACCGCACCGGTGGTGAAGTTCGGCGCATAGAACAGGCAGGTGCCGGGAGACGCGACCGACGCGAGGTCGGCAAGCACCTCGTTGGAAAGGCCGGTCGTGCCCACCACGCAATCGATGCCCGCGGGAAGCGCGGAGCGCAGATTCCCCTCGACCACCTTCGGCTGCGTGAAATCGACGAGCACCTGGAAACCGCCCGCGGAAACGGCCTGATCGACCGTCGCATACACCGGAAAGTCGGCGCTTTCGCCGTGCGGATCGATGCCGCACGCCATGCGCATGTCGTCAGCGGCATTGACGGCGTCGACCACGGCCGATCCCATACGTCCCGCAAAACCCGCAACTGCTACATCTATCATTCGATACTCCTTGGATTGGGAACTTCCATTTCAAATCACGTTAGGACCAAATAATAGCCGATAGCGCATCAGCCGCAGCGCTTCTGCTTGCAACTACAGAGAAAGGCCCGCAAACCCAGGATGCGAAGGACATCCGGACTTGCGGGCCTTTACACCCACTACGGCTTAGCTCAGAGACTCGCCGAAAGATTTAACGCTAGGCGTCGTGACGGCGACGGGGCGTGCGATTCGCGCGTCCGGGACGCACGTCGCGCTCGCCGTGGCCCTTGCCGCCCTCGCGGCGCTCGCCGCCGTGGCGCGAGCCGTGATCGCCGCGCGGCGCCGGGGCGCTGCCCTCGGGGGCGTCGGGCTTGTCGAGGCGGTCGAGCGAGATCTTGCCGGTCTTGGCGTCGACCTCGAGCACCTGCACCTTCACAGTATCGCCAAGCGTAAGGACGTCCTCGACCTTGCCGACACGGCCGTTGGCGACGCGGGAGATGTGCAGCAGGCCATCCTTGGCGGGCGTGAGCTTCACGAACGCGCCGAAGTCCTTGATGCCGACGACTTCGCCCTCGAACGTCTCGCCCACCTCGGGCTCCTTAACGATGCCGAGGATCATGGCCTTCGCGGCCTCGCCGGCCGGGCCTTCGACGGCGGCAATGTGGATAGTGCCGTCTTCCTGGATGTCGATCTGCGCGCCGGTCTCGTCCTGAATGCCGCGCACAACCTTGCCGCCGGAACCGATGACGTCGCGGATCTTGTCGACCGGGATGTGGATGGTCTCGATGCGCGGCGCCGTATCGCGCAGCTGCTCACGCGGCTCGGGCAGCTCGCCGAGCATGGCGTTGAGGATGTAGGCGCGGCCCTCATGCGCCTGGGCGAGCGCGCGGCCGAGGATTTCAGTGGACAGGCCGCGCGCCTTGTTGTCCATCTGCAGGGCGGTGATGCCCTTCTCGGTGCCGCACACCTTGAAGTCCATGTCGCCGAGGAAGTCCTCAAGACCCTGGATGTCGGAGAGGATGACGACGTCGTCGCCTTCCTTGATAAGGCCCATAGCGATACCGGAAACGGGAGCCTTGATCGGCACGCCCGCGTCCATGAGGGCAAGCGTGGAGCCGCAGGTGGAAGCCATAGAGGACGAGCCGTTGGACTCGAGCACCTCGGAAACCACGCGGATGGCGTAGGGGAACTCCTCCTCGGAGGGGATCACCGGCAGAAGCGCGCGCTCGGCGAGGGCGCCGTGGCCCACCTCGCGACGCTTCGGGGCGCCCATGCGGCCAACCTCGCCGGTGCAGTACGGCGGGAAGTTGTACTGATGCATGTAACGCTTGCCCTCGGCCGGGTCGATGGTGTCGAGACGCTGCCACTCGTTGAGCATGCCGAGCGTGCAGATGGACAGCGCCTGCGTCTGGCCGCGCTGGAACAGGCCGGAGCCGTGAACGCGCGGCAGGTAACCCGGCACGATGTGCAGCGGGCGGATTTCCTCGGGACGACGGCCGTCGGCGCGCTCGCCGGTGGCGATGACCATGGCGCGCATGGCCTTCTTCTCGAGCTTCTTGAGCGCAGCGGCGATATCGGAACCCCAGGCGGAAAGCTCTTCCTCGCTGAACTGCTCGGACTTGATGCGGGCTTTCAGCTCCTCGACCTTGCCCATGCGCGCGAGCTTGTCGGCGTCTTTCAAGGCCGCGGACATCTCGTCGAAGAACGGATCGACGCGCTCGGCGATGGACGGGTCGGCCACATGGATGGGCCACTCGACCGGCGTGATGTTGCAGCGGTCGAGGAAGCGCTGCTGCGCCTCGCAGAACTTCGCAATGGCCTCCTGGCCGAAGTTCATGGCGTTGAGCATGAGCTCCTCGGAAACCTGATCGGCGCCCGCCTCGACCATGGAGATGTAGTCGGCGGTGCCGGCGATGGTCAGCTCCAGGTCGGAGGTTTCCTGCTCGGCGTACGTGGGATTGACGATGAACTCGTCGGTTTCGGGATTATGTGCGATGCGCACACAGGCGGCCGGGCCGTCAAACGGCGCGCTGCCGAGCATGAGGGCGCCGGAAGCGCCGCCGACGCAGATGCAGTCGGGGGGATTCTGGCCGTCGCACACCAGCGTGGTGGCCACGACGTGGACCTCGCGCTTGAAGCCGTCGGCGAAGCCGGGACGGATCGGGCGGTCGATCATGCGGGCGGTCAGCGTGCCCTTTTCGGAAGGACGCGCCTCGCGCTTGAGGTAGCCGCCGGGGATGCGCCCGACGGAGTACATCTTCTCGATGAAGTCGACGGTCAGCGGGAAGAAGTCGTAGTTCTTCTCCTCTTTCGAGATGACGGCCGTGACGAGCACCGTGGTCTCGCCCTGGGTGACGAGCACCGCACCCGTGGCCTGCTTGGCCAGCTCACCGGTTTCGAAGCGGTACTGCTTGCCGTACAGCTCGAAGGACTCGACGATCTTTTCCATGTGATTCATTCTTTCTCTTACCTTGGCGCCGTAGTGCGACCAAGCTTCTTCGGGCTTTTGCGGGTACTTACGCTTCCCCTTCGCCCACGGAGAGGTTGCGCCTCATGCGCACCTGACCGCTATGCAAAAGCCCGCATGACGCGGGCTTTCGTTGCGCTAGATGTTGTCGCGGATGCCGAGCTTCTTGATGAGGGCACGGTAACGCTCGATGTCGCGTTCCTTGATGTAGCTGAGCAGGCCGCGACGCTTACCGATAAGCATCATGAGGCCACGGCGGGAATGGTTATCCTTCTTGTGGACCTTCAGGTGCTCGGTGAGGTTGCGGATACGCTCGGAGAGGATGGCGACCTGGACGTCCGGATTGCCGGTGTCCTGCTCGTTTGCGCCGAACTCCTTGACCAGCTCGGCCGTGCGCTCCTTCGAGATGCTGAGTTTGCTAGGCATAGCTTAACTCCACCTTTCCTGCGGGTTTCCCCGCCTTCCGTGCAGCTTTTGCGCTGCGCTCTTCACGCTTTCCGCTGGGTTGCATGCGCGCATGCCTACCAAGTGGAAAGTGACGCCCGCTTTGGGCAACTTTTGCAGAATAGACCACATCGAGGGGAAATGCCAGCTGCGCCGCACGATGCCACAGCATCAGCACATACCGTGCCTCATCGGGGATAAGCGCCGCACACCAACGGTGAGGCGGGCAGCATACGGCAGACGCCCGCCCCAGTCACGCCTGCGCATCGATGGCGGAGGTGCGCTATGCCCGCGTCACGATAAAGCACGAATGGATGCGCTTGTTGCGCCCGAAATCATGCGGAATGGTGTCGGCGCTGATGTCGCGCAGCGCGACTCCGTACTTCGAAAGCTGCTCGTAGTCGGGCTTGAACGAACGCAAGTTGCAGCTGAAAATGGCCTGGCCGTCACGTGTGAGCAGACGCGTGACGCCCACCAACAGCTCGACGTGGTCGCGCTGCACGTCCCAGGTGCGCCGCCCCATCGCCTTCGAGTTGCTGAACGTCGGCGGGTCGACGAAGATGAGGTCGAAGCGGCGCGGGCTGCGCCGGCACTCGGTGATCCACTGCATGCAGTCGCCGCGCTCGAACATATGCTGCTGCCCGCTAAAGCCGTTCGCTTCCATGTTGCGACGCGCCCAATCGAGATAGGTCTGCGAAAGGTCGACCGTGACGGTTTCAACCGCGCCGCCGGCCGCCGCGAGCACGCTGGCCGTACCGGTGTAGGCGAACAGGTTCAAGAAACGCTTCCCCGCCGCCTGATCACGCACCATCTTGCGCGTGTCACGGTGATCGAGGAAGATGCCCGTGTCGAGGTACCCGGAAAGGTCGACCTCGAACAGACACCCCGACTCCTCGACGGTGGTGACGTAGCTGCGGCTTCCAGCGTCGCGATACTGCCCGCCGCCCGCGGCGCGCACGCGCATCTTGGAGAATACGTGGTCGGGTCGCACGTCGAGTGCCACGGGGGCCAAGGCGAGGATGTCGTCGAAGCGCCGGCGCGCCTTATCCGGATCGATGGACTTGGGAGCAGCGTATTCGGCGATATGCAGATACGTATTGCCGGATGCCTGGCCGGCGCCGGTATAGACGTCGATAGCGCAGGAATAATCCGGCAGATCGGCGTCGTAGATGCGGTAGCAGCTCACACCTTCGCGGCGAGCCCACTTGCGTCGCTCCTTGGCAACCTTGCGCAAGCGGTCGACGAACTGCTGGGACGTTTCCTCATAAGCCTCGACATGGCGCTCGGCGCCGCCGGCGTTGTCGGGGACGGTGATGAGCGTCATGCGCTCGGGCGAGCGCAGGTACAGCTGCACCTCGACGCTGACGCGGCCTCGGCCGAAGCGCAGCGTGTCGGCCGCGGCGGCGCCGAAGCGCCCCTGAACGCCCTCGCCGCCGGAGACGGCGTACACGCTGCCGGCCGGGGCGGCCAGAGAAGCCTTGACGAACGCCGACGCGTCCGCCTGGGCGCTCGCGTCGGAACGGATGCGTTCACCGAAGGGCAAGGTGCTCGCGATGAGACAGGGACATGCATGGTCGTCGGCAGGGGCAGCCTGGGCAACACGCGCAGAGGCGGCGCATGCGCGCCGAACCGCCTCGCCCGCGTTTTGGGCATCCCCCGCCTCGATGCTCACCGCAAGACGCACGCCGGCGCGTTTGGCGCGTTCGCGCGCCTTGGCGATGGCCGGCGACGACGAGGTCAAACCGATGATGCGCACGCGCTCCAAATCGGGGCGCGCCGAGGCGCTCGCCCCGGCCGCACCCTCGCCCGCCACCGCCTCAAGTCCGCGCTCGAAGCGCTCGTCGGCCTCGTCGAGCAGGCTGTTCCATGCATCTTCATCAAAGGCAGCCCATCCGGTGAAACCCCACCTGCTGCGTGCAAGTCCAGGCGCCATATCGCAAGCTGCGCATGCAGCCTCGACGACGAGCGCGCCCGAAGAACAGGCGGGGTCGATTAGCGCGCTACCGCCCGCCATGCCGCCCCATTGCGCCATTGCCAGAACGCCGGCTGCGATGGCGCACTCCAAAGGAGCGTCTTGACCGGCCTGCGGTTCAAGGTAGGAACGCTGATACAGCGAGCTTCCCGACAGGTCGAGCGACAGCGTTGCACGTCCGTCGCGAATGCGCACGTCGATGGCGCAATCGGGGTTGTCGTTGTCCACATCGGGGCGAGATCCCGTCCGCTCGCGCAGCGCATCGCAGATGCCGTCTTTGACCTTCAGCTCGGTGAAATGGCTGTTGCGCAGCTCGTCGTTGGTGCCATGCGCGTGCACGGCGATGGTCGAGCCGGGCGCGACGACATCCTGCCAGGCCACGCGCCGCACGCCCTCGTAGAGCAGCGCCGCGTCGCCGGCGTTCACGCGACCGACCACGAGCGTGACGCGGGAAGCAAGACGCGACCACAAGCACACCTTCAAACCCGCCTCGGCGGGCCCGAAAAACGCCACGCCGCCACCGAGCGGCCTGACGCGCCGGGCGCGCAGCCCCTTCAGCTCCTCGGCGAGAAAACGCTCCAAACCGGCAAGGCAGCTGGCGAAGAATTCATATTCGACTTGTTCGATGGTAGCCATGAATGCCCTTTCCGCAACTGTCACGGCAGCAAGAAAACGCGGGCCCTCAAGACCCGCGTTTTTACAGTGCTTTAATCTTCCAGGTAGTCCTTCAGCTTCGAGCTGCGGCTGGGGTGGCGAAGCTTGGCCAGCGTCTTGCTCTCGATTTGGCGAATGCGCTCGCGCGTGACGCCGAATTCGCGGCCGACCTCCTCAAGCGTGCGCGGATGGCCGTCTTCCAGGCCGAATCGCAAGCTGATGACCTTGCGCTCGCGCTCGGCCAGCCCGTCGAGCACCTTGGCGAGCTGCTCCTGCAGCATGCTGAACGATGCGGCGTCGGGGGGCACCACGGCGGCGTCGTCCTCGATGAAGTCGCCGAGCTGCGAGTCCTCCTCTTCGCCAATGGGGGTTTCGAGCGACACCGGTTCCTGGCTGATCTTCTGGATCTCGCGCACGCGTTCCGCCGTGAGGTCCATCTTCTCGCCGATCTCCTCCGGCGTTGGCTCGCGACCGAGCTCCTGCAGAAGCTGGCGCTGGATGCGCACGAGCTTGTTGATGGTCTCGACCATATGCACCGGAATGCGGATAGTGCGGGCCTGGTCGGCGATGGCGCGCGTGATGGCCTGGCGAATCCACCAGGTGGCGTAGGTGGAGAACTTGAAGCCCTTGGTGTAGTCGAATTTCTCGACGGCGCGGATGAGGCCGAGGTTACCCTCCTGGATGAGATCGAGGAAGAGCATGCCGCGACCGACATAGCGCTTGGCGATGGAAACCACCAGACGCAAGTTCGCTTCAATGAGCTGCTGCTTCGCGTCGAGGCCGACCTGCTCGATACGGCCAAGGCGGCGCCTCTCGCGACGATCGAGTTCGCGACCCTCTTCCTCGGCCTTGTCGAGCTCCGCCGTGGCGGCAACACCGGCCTCGATCTTCATTGCAAGATCGATTTCCTCGGCCGCAGTAAGCAGGGAAACCTTGCCGATTTCCTTAAGGTACATGCGCACCGGGTCGCCGGTGAGCATGGTGACGTTGGCGGCTTCGTTGCGCTTGCGGGCGGAAGAACGCGTCTTCTTCGCGCGGACTTTCGGCAGCGAGACGTCGGAGGCGGCCTTCAGCTCCTCCTCCGGAATGCCCGCGAGCAGGTCTTCCTCCTCGCCGTCCTCGTTGATGTTGGATTCCGGCTTTTCCTCGCTGGTCGTCTCAGCGACAGTCATATCGGGCTCGACGTCCTCGTCGGCGTCGGCCATAAGCTCCTCGTCGGCCAGCATCTCTTCCTGGGCGGCGGCGGAAGCGTTCTTCATTCCCGCGGAAGCCTTTTCAGAGGAAGCGGTTGCTTGGTTCTTCGAAGATTGAGCCACGTGTCATCCTTTCGCTACGGCGAACGCGCCCGGCTAAAATACCCACAAATAGGCGCAAACATGCATCAAATTAAATTACCATACATTTCGCCTATTGACAAGAGAAAACAGTTCGCGTAAGGATCAGCTGGCTCCACCGGCGCGCATATGTACTCGCAGCCTAAACCAGCAATAGGCAAGGCCCGCAAGTGCGATGACCGCGCCGACGAATCCCACAAAGCCGACGCCCACATAGGTGCATACCCCGCCGCCAATGAAGCTGCCGGTGCCGATGCCGAGGTTGAAGATGCCGGAGAACAGCGCCATCGCTACGGTTTGCTCGCCATCGGAGGCGAAGTTGATGATCTCGGCCTGGTAGACGATGCTGTAGCACGCGCCCGCAAGCCCCCACACGAAGCAGACGGCGGCGACGCCGATGACGGAGGCGGCCGCAACGCGAAGCGCGGCGAGCGAAAGCACGACCCCGGCCACGACAACCACCACGAAGGCGCTTCGATGCCGCGAGTAAATTTTGGTGCACACGACGCTCGCCACGATGCCGGCAAGGCCGAAGAACACGAGCGCCGCCGTCACCGCGCCCTCGTCAAGGCCGCCGACCTGCAACAGGAAGGGCTCGATATAGCTGTAACCCGTGTAGTATCCCATCGCATAGAGCGCGGTCACGATGAAGATGCCGACGAGCACCTTGTTGCGGAAGATATCCGGCAGTTGCTTGAGGCCGAACGGTTTTGCGCCCGGCACGCGGGGGAACACCACCAGCATATACACGAGGCAGGCCAGGGATACCGCCCCGACGCAGGCGAAGGTCAACCGCCAGCCGAGCGCGAGGCCCACCACGCGCCCGAGCGGCAAACCGACGGTCATCGCGAGGGCAGAGCCCACTTCCACGAGCGACACGGCAAGAGGAGCGTGCACGGGGTTGACGACGCGCACCGCAACAGGTGCGGCAATCGCCCAGAACACCGAGTGGGAGCAGGCGACCACGAGACGCGACGCCATGAGCATTCCGTAGCTCGACGACAGCGCCGAGAGCACTTGTCCGGCACAAAACACCGCGAGAATGCCGAGAATGAGCGGGCGAAAGGCAACGCGCGACGCGGCAACCATAAGCGGCAGCGAAAGAATCATCACTACCCAGGCATACACCGACACAATAAGGCCCGTCTGCCCCTCCGAGGTGTTGAACGTCGCGCCGATGTCGGTCAACAAACCGACGGGCATGAACTCGGACGTATTGAAGATGAAAGCCGAAACCGTCACGCCGAGCAACGGCAGCCATTCGGATAGGGTCATCTTGGTATCGACGAAGCGGGACACGACAAACCTTTCGGGTTGAAAACGAAGTGCACGCATTGTAGTTCGCGCAATGAGCGGATGTACGCAGGGGCGGCACTCGCCATCGGGAATGCACACACCTACGCAGCGAGCGCCCCGCATGCTCCAGGTGCTTCGCCTGCCTTAAGGCCACGGCCGACCTTCCCAACCCTCGTGCAGGCCCTGCGAGCTCACCGCGCTACAACATGTCGTTGCGCTTTGTTTCAGCTTTGTTAACTGCCTGTTTCTCTTGTATTGCCGGTCATATAATGCAGCCCGGAGTGTCAAGGGAACCATAAGGAGGTTCGTCACATGAGTTATGCAGAGCGCATCTTAGATGAGGTCAAGGCCAAGAACGCCGATCAGCCCGAGTTCATCCAAGCCGCTACGGAAATCTTGAGCACGCTCGGCCCCGCGCTCGACGCGCATCCCGAGTACGAGGAGAACGCCATCCTCGAGCGCCTCGTTGAGCCCGAGCGCGTCATCATGTTCCGCGTCCCCTGGATTGACGACAACGGCAAAGCCCAGGTCAACCGTGGTTTCCGCGTCGAATTCAACTCCGCAATCGGCCCCTATAAGGGCGGCCTGCGCTTCAATCCGACGGTGACGCTCGGCATGCTGAAGTTCTTGGGCCTTGAGCAGATTCTGAAGAATTCCCTGACTACCCTGCCCATGGGCGGCGGCAAGGGCGGTTCCGACTTCGACCCGAAGGGCAAGTCCAACAACGAGATCATGCGCTTCTGCCAGTCCTTCATGACCGAGCTGTGCCGCCACATCGGCCCGAACACCGACGTTCCGGCAGGTGATCTGGGCGTAGGCGGTCGCGAGGTTGCCTACATGTTCGGCCAGTACAAGCGCATTCGCAACGAGTGGACCGGCGTGCTGACCGGCAAGGGCCTGGAATTCGGCGGCTCCCTCGCCCGCACCGAGGCCACCGGCTACGGCCTCGTGTATTTCGTGGACGAGTACCTGAAGAGCTCGGGCGATTCCTTCGAGGGCAAGAACGTCGTCGTGCACGGCTCGGGCAACGTCGCCATCTACGCCATCCAGAAGGTCGAGCAGCTCGGCGGCAAGACCATCGCCTGCTCCGATACCAAGGGTTGGATCGAAGACCCCGAGGGCATCGACTACAAGATTCTCGAGCACGTGTACAACAAGAAGCGCTCCGGCAACGACAAGGGCGTCTCCTTGGCGATGTATCTCGACGAGCGTCCGGGTGCCATCTGGCACGAGGGCGACGGCCGTGGCGTATGGCAGCTTCCCTGCGATGTGGCGCTTCCCTGCGCCCGCGAGAACACGCTTCTGCTCGAAGACGCCAAGACGCTCGTCGCCAACGGCTGCAAGGCTGTGGGCGAAGGCGCAAACATGCCGACGACCATCGAGGCGACCGAGTACTTCCAGGAAAACGGCGTGGCCTTCATGCCCGGCAAGGCTGCCAACGCCGGCGGCGTGCTGGTGTCCGGCCTGGAGATGAGCCAGAACGCCGAGCATCTGAGCTGGACGTTCGAAGAGGTTGACGGCAAGCTCGAAGAGCTGATGCGCGGCATGTTCCACAACGTCGACGACACCGCGAAGAAGTACGGCCATGCGGGCAACTTCGTGATGGGCGCAAACATCGCCGGCTTCGAGAAGGTTGCCAACGCGATGATCGCCCAGGGCATCGTGTAGGCGCGCATTCGATTCTCTGCTGAGCGGCGCACAAGCCGACGCAAAGCAAGGGGCGGAATCCCGAATGAGGATTCCGCCCCAATTTGTTTCTATTTGCTGAAGCGCTCGCGACCTTCGAACAGCGGCTGCGAGCGTTGACGTGAACGCCGAGCGCGCTACAGGCTGAGGTTCTCGCGCACCCAATCGATATTGCCCTGCACGGTGGCGATCAACTCGGCGATATCGTCGAACTTGCGCATGGGGCGCAGGAAATGCTCGAAGGACACCTTCATGTACTGCCCGTAGATATCGCCGTCGAAGTCGAGCAGGTGCACCTCGCAGGTGGCCGTGGCGCGGTCGGCGAACGTCGCCGCGACGCCGACGTTGACGGCGGCCTTGTAACGTTTGCCGTCGACCTCGGCATAGGCGGCGTACACGCCGTCGCCGAGCGGGCGCATCTGATCGGAAACCTCCAGATTGGCGGTGCGGATGCCCATGTCGGCGCCCTCGCCGCGCCCAGGCGTGACGACGCCGGTCATGAAGTAGGAGCGTCCAAGCAGCTCGTTGGCCTCGGCAATGTTGCCGTCAGCCAGAAGCAAGCGAATGCGCGTCGCCGTGATCGGCGCGCCGTCGGCGCTCTTCAGGTCATGGGCGTCGACCTCCATCCCATGGCAGTCTGCCCACTGCCGAAGCTCAGGGACGGCACCGGCGGCTTTCGCGCCGAAACGGAAGTCGGAACCAACGTGCAGATGTGCGGGAACGCCCGACCCGAAGGTGCGCGCCAGAAACTCCTCCGGCGAGCTGGCGGCGAACTGGCGCGTGAACGGCAGCGCAACCACCGCATCGACGCCGGTGTCCGCCAACATGGAAAGACGCTCCTCGTTCGACATCAACTTCTTCAAGCGCTGCGCATGAAACATCTCATCGGGATCGATGTCGAAGGTCAGCGCAATGGAGCGCCCCCCGTTTTCCCGCGCCGTCTGCCGAGCGCAGTCAATGAGGAACCTATGGCCGCGATGCACGCCGTCGAAGACGCCGAATGCGCACGACGCGCCTTCGAAAACTTCGCGATGAAATGATTCGTCCGCCCTATAAATCTGAGCCACGGAGCACCCCCGTCTGAAACACGCAGCACGGTTTGAATGACGCGCGGCGTTGATCGAATGAATACAGTGCAACTAGTTTGTTGTCCGCGATGACGGAAACCACTTCCCCATCAGCCGCCGGAGAAGCGCTTTCGCGAACACCCGACGTACAGGCGCAGACGCGCGCTTCAGCCGATGCCTTGGCGTACTCGAACAAGGTCACCGCGTCGCTTTTGAGCATATTGCCGTTTGCGACCAAAGCTGCAAACGGACCGTCGGCATAGATGAAACGACTTTCGAGCAGACGCACCGGATCAAGACACGCGCGCTCCCCCAATTCGGCAAGAGTGTCGAGCGACACGCAATCCTCAAGCGACAAGCTGCCGGACACCAGGCGACGCAAACCGCTCAAGTGCGCGCATGTACCCAGGTCGCGTCCGATATCGCGTGCCAACGCGCGAATGTAGGTTCCCTTTGAGACGCGGAAATCAACCACCCACACCGGACTGGCGGTTTCAGCCGAAGCATCGACGGAAACCAGGTCGGCCCGCATAACCTCGATCGGGCGCGGCTTCAGCTCGATGATGCGGCCGGCGCGCGCTTCGTCGCAGGCTTTGCGCCCGCCGACCTTGATGGCGCTGTATGCCGGCGGAAGCTGCATATGCTCGCCGAGCAAATCCGCAAGATAGCTTCGTGCGAATCCTTCGTCGAAGAGCCGATCAGGCACGCTTGCGCTTCGGATGGCCGACCCGCATGCGTCATCGGTATCGGTTTCGCAGCCGAACGCAATGAATGCCCGATAGGATTTATCGTGTGCCGTTAGATAAGAGGCCAAACGCGTCGCCGGGCCCACGCAGATAGGGAGCACGCCGCTTGCCATCGGATCGAGCGTGCCCGTGTGCCCGACGCGCTTCTCGCCGAAAATCCTGCGGCAGCGATTCACCACATCATGCGAGGTCATGCCCGCAGGTTTGTCTACCCCGACGATGAGCGAGAGCCCCGATTCCCCTCGTTTCACTCGGCGGACACCGCCTTGGCGATGGCCTCCCGAACCACGGAGAGCGCCTCATCGATCGTGCAATGCAGCGTGAAGCCCGCGGCCGCCACGTGCCCGCCGCCGCCGAGTTGCTCGGCGATGGCTGCGACATTGGTGTCATCCTTCGCACGGATGGAGCCGCGAATGCAATCCTCCTGCTCGCGCAGCATACACGCAACGCGAACGCCCTCGACGCTGCGAATGACGTTGACCAGCGGTTCGGCGTCTGATTTGACCGCGCCGAAGCGCTCGAAATCATCGCGCGTCAAGTAACTGACGACCGAAAGCCCGCCCTCGTCGAAGGCCATGCGCTCAAGCGCAACGCCCTCGAGGCGCAACGACGCCACGGTGCGGTTCTGGAACACCTCGCGGGAGATGGCGGCGGGATTCGCACCCGCCTCGACCATCTCGGCAGCGAGCGCCATGCAGCGCGCATCGGTGTTCTGGAACTGGAAGCGCCCGGTATCGGTGATAAGGCCCGTAAAGCAGCACGTCGCGATCTCGCCGGAGCGATCAACTCCCAAATGCCCGCAAAGCTCCCAGATGAGCATGGTGGTGGAAGCCGCATCCGGATCGGTGTAGCACATCTCGCACATACGCTCAGCAACCGCATGGTGATCGATGGTGAACGAGGCGCTCGCGGCATCGAGCAGGCGGCACGCATCCTCGCCGATACGCTCGCGCGTCGGGACGTCGACGCCGATGAAAACGTCGGCGGGGCCGTTGTAGGAACCCGCGAACACCACCTCGTCGATGCCCGGGAGCACGCGCGCGATGTTCGCCTCCACCGGCTCGTCCTTCACCAGGACGCAGGTAGTGCGCTTGCCGAGCTTGCGCAGGGCAAAGCTGAGCGCCAACTGCGAGGAAAGGCAGTCGCCATCGGGGCTGACATGCCCGCAAATGACGAAGTTGTCGAGGTCCGCCAACTTGGCTGCGATGCTTTGTAGCGTGCTGTTCGTCTGCGGCGTCACCGTCATCGAATCACCTATTCCCCATCGCTTACGTCTGCGGCGTCGGTAAGTTCCGCCTCAGCCTGCGCAGCTTCGAGGGCGGCGGAAATCTCAGCCGACTGCTTATTGCGCTCTGCGTCGCGCTCGAGCGCCGTCGCGATACGCTGTGCCTCATCGACGGAACGATCGAGAATAAAGCGCAGCGAAGGCGTGACACGCCAAGACAGCTGGCGGGCCATCAGGGAGCGAATGCGCCCGGAGGCCTTCTCGAACGCCTCTGCTGCGGCCTCGTAATCTTCAGGCTCCGCCGTGTAGAAAACGTTGCATGCGCTGCGATCATAGCTGACCTCGCACCCGGTGATCGTGACGAGCGACAGGCGCGGATCGGAAATTTCGAACAGCAGGATGTTCGCGATGACCTCGCGCGCCTGCTGGTTGACTTTGCGGTTCTGGGAACCCTGTTTCATGAGCTTATCCCCCTTGTTGCATGACGGGTAAGATGAAAAAAGCCGAGGTCTGCGCATGGCAGGCCCCGGCTTGTCGAGCGCTCAGCCTACTCGGTGCGCTCGACCTCCTTGATGACGTAACCCTCGATGGAGTCGCCCACCTTGATGTCCTGGTAGCCGGCAACGCCGATGCCGCACTCATAGCCCTGCTTAACGGACTTGACGTCGTCCTTGAAGCGGCGCAGCGATGCGAGCTCGCCCTCGAAGATGACCGTGCCGTCGCGCACAATGCGGATCTTGTCGTCGCGATGCAGCTCGCCCTCGGTGATGTAGCAACCGGCGACCGTGCCGACCTTAGGCACCTTGAAGGTTTCGCGAACCTCGGCGCTGCCCGTGTCCTCCTCGACGATCTCGGGCTTGAGCAGGCCGACGCGGGCCGCGTTGATGTCCTCGATGGCCTGATAAATGACGCGGTACAGGCGGATGTCGACCTTTTCCTTCTCAGCCTGCTGCTTGGACTTGCCGGTCGGGCGCACGTTGAAGCCGATGATGATGGCGTCGGATGCGGCAGCAAGCGTGACGTCGGTCTCGGTAATGCCGCCGACGGCCGAGTGCACGATGTTGATCTTGACCTCGGACTGATCCATCTTGTTGAAGGCATCGCGCAGCGCCTCGATGGAGCCCTGCACGTCGGCCTTCACGATGAGGTTCAGGTCGGTCTGCTTGCCCTCCTCGATGCGGTTGAACAGATCGTCGAGGTTCATATGCGACTTCGACTCCTGCTCGGCGAGGCGGGCGCGCAGCGCACGCTCCTCGGCGAGCTTGCGCGCGTCGCGCTCGTCGGCGAACACGCGGAACTCGTCGCCGGCAACCGGAACGCTGTTCAGACCCAGGATCTCGGCCGGGGCAGCCGGCAGCGCGGAGTCGACGTGATTGCCGTGCGGGTCGATAAGCGCGCGGACGCGGCCATAGGACGTACCCGCCACCACGGTGTCGCCGGGATGCAGGGTGCCGCGCTCGACGAGCACGGTGGCAACCGGGCCGCGGCCCTTGTCAAGGTTCGCCTCGATGACGAAGCCGGAGGCCTCGGCGTCGGGGTTTGCCTTAAGCTCGAGCACGTCGGCCTGCAGAAGGATGGTTTCCAGCAAGTCATCGATGTGCAGCTTCTTCTTCGCGGACACCTCGACGAACATGTTCTGTCCGCCCCAGTCCTCGGGAATGACGCCGTACTCGGTGAGCTCCTGGCGCACGCGGTCGGGGTTCGCACCCGGCTTGTCGATCTTGTTGACGGCCACGACGATCGGCACCTCGGCCGCCTTTGCGTGGTTGATAGCCTCGATGGTCTGCGGCATGACGCCGTCATCGGCGGCGACGACGAGCACGATGACGTCGGTCACCTGCGCACCGCGAGCACGCATGGCGGTGAACGCCTCGTGACCCGGGGTATCGATGAACGTGATGAGGCGGTCACCGATTTTCACCACCGAAGCGCCGATGTGCTGCGTAATGCCGCCGGCCTCGCCCTCGGCCACGCCGGTGTGACGGATGGCGTCGAGCAGCGACGTCTTGCCATGGTCGACATGGCCCATGACGGTGACGACGGGCGGACGGGGCTTGAGATCTTCCTCGCTGTCGTGATAGACGACGGCGAACTCCTCCTCGGGAGAGACGACGCGCACCTTGCGGCCCATGTCGTCGGCGATGAGCTCAACCAGTTCGTCGGGCATGGACTGCGTGACGGTGAGCACCTGGCCGAGCATGAACAGGCGCTTGATGACGTCGTTGGGGGCCACGCCGAGCAGCTCGGCGAACTTACCGACCGTAGATCCCTGCGGAATCTCGACGACGGAATCGTCGAGCACGAGCTCGGGATCCAAACCGCGCTCGATAGCTTCCATCTCCATGCGCTCGCGGGCCTCGGCCTCGCGCTTCTGCTTGCGCTTCTTGCGGCGGCCCTCGCCCTCATGGGAGTTGGCGGCGGCAACGGCGGCGCGAGCCTCGGCGAGCACCTTGTCGCGCTGCAGCTCCTCGGCCTTCACAGCCATCTGGGCATAGCGATCCTCGGGGGCGTTTTGCATCTCGAGCTCGGGAACATGCTGCTCGATATGCATGCCCTTCTTGCCGCGCTTGTGGTTATTGCGCTGGTTGCGCGCACCGGCACCGGCAGCCTGCCCACGCCCACCGGCGGAGCGCTGCTCGGCCTTCTGCTTCTCGATGCGCTGCTTCTCAGATTCGATCTGGGACAACAGGCTGGAGAAACCGCTGGACTTACGTCCACCGAGCACCGGCGCGGGACGCTTGGGAGCCTGGGCCGGCGAGGCCTGGGCGCGAGATGCGGAATTCTTGCTGCCGCGGTTGCGCAACGCCTCCTCGACGGCCTGCTTCTTGGCAACTTCCTTGCGCATGGCAGCCGCACGCGCACGGGCCTTGCGCTCCGCCGCCTCGCGCGCCACGCGCTCCTTCTCGGATTCAATTTGATGCTGCAGGCTCTCGAAGGGGCTGTTCGACACCTTCTTCGTCGGCGCGGGAGCACCTTCGGACGTCTTAGCGGCCTGCTGCTCGCCGGCACGGCGAGCACGCTCCGCCTCGCGGGCGGCGCGCTCCTGCTCGACCGCCTCGCGGCGGGCACGCTCGGCCTCTTCCTTCTTGCGCTGCTGCTCGGCGCGCTCCTCGGCGAGTTGCTTCGCCTCTTCAGCAGGCAGCTCGCCGGCGCGCTCCTTGATTTCGGGCGCAAGATCCTTGCGGATCTTGTCCACGTACGGCTCGGCCAGCATGCTGGCATGGCTCTTCGCCGGAATCTTCATCTCATGGAGCTTGTCGAGCATTTCCTTGCTCGACATGTTGAACTCCTTCGCCAATTCATGTACACGCATGCTGGCCATATACCACTCCTCTACAGTTCCCTCGCAACGCGCGCGTGCGCGGCGATATCGGCGGCGATCCGTTCGTAATCATCGCTGGTGAGCGTCGCCTTCAACGCGCGGTCGAGCTTCTTTCTCCTGCACGCTGCTGCGAAGCAATTCTCGGAGCACACGTACGCGCCCCTTCCCGGCGCGCGGCCGGTGCCATCGAAGGCAACCGAACCGTCAGGCGCGCGTACGACGCGCAGGAGCTCGACCTTGTCGGCCTGGGCCCCGCAGGCGATGCAGCTGCGCTGTCGTTTCACGTTTGAGGTTCGCATTGCCATGGCTAAAATCCTTTATTCCTCTTCAAGTCCCTCGTGAATGCCGCAGAAACGGCTGTCCGGACGAGCGTGGTTGCGGCAACGCACCCCCGCCTCGTCCACATAGGCGCACAGCTCGTCGTCTTCCTCGACATCTTCTTCGTCGATGAACATGTTGCCTTCGGGCATAAGCGGCTGGCCGGTGAAGCTGGCGGACTTGATGTCGATGTGCCAACCGGTCAGGCGCGCGGCGAGGCGGGCGTTCTGGCCCTCCTTGCCGATGGCGAGCGAAAGCTGATCGTCGGGCACGATGACCGTTGCGTAGTTGTTCTCCTCGTCGACGAGCACATGGTCGACCTTCGCCGGGGACAGCGCATTGGCGACGTAGACCGCCGGATCCTCGGCCCACTGGATGACGTCGACGCGTTCGTTGCGCAGCTCCTCGACGACCATGCGCACGCGGCTGCCTTTCGGGCCGACGCAAGCGCCAACCGGGTCGAGATTATGTTCGCGCGACGCGACGGCAACCTTCGAGCGGGCGCCGGGCTCGCGGGCGATGGACTTGATCTCGACAAGGCCGTCGTAAATTTCCGGTACCTCGATCTCGAACAGACGGCGGATAAGGTCGGGGTGCGTGCGGGACACGACAATGGCGGGACGCGCCTGCTCGCCGCGCATACGCGGCGCATCCGAGGTACCGGGGTCGCGCACGTCGATGATGAGCACCTTGAGGCGCTGATTGTGACGGTAGTGCTCGCCGGCGGGGCGCTCGTTGCGCTCGCCCGGGTAGCGCTTGACGTCGTAATGGGGCAGCTCGGCCTCGACGCCGTCGCGAATTTTCACGATGGTGAAGTCGGGCGTGCCCTGCAGTACGGTGCAGGTGACCAGATCGCCCACGCGACCCGAGAACTCCTCGTAGATCGACTGGCGACCGGCCTCGCGAACGATGGAGGAAATGACGCTCTTGGCATTCTGCGCGGCAATGCGGCTCACATCGGACGGCGTAACGTCGCGCTCGGTGAACTCGGAGTACTCGCCGGTCTCCTCGTCGGGCTCTCCAACGGGAACAAGCTCGTAGACGTAGATTTTGCCGCTCTGGCGGTCGATGGTGACGCGAGCGTCCCATTCGAGGTCCAGAATATGCTGGTAGCTTTTCGCCAGCGATGCTTCCAGACGCTCGATCAGGTAGAACTCATCGATCTTGCGCTCATGAGCCAAAGCCTGCAGCGCCTCGATCAACTCGGAACTTGCCACGATTGTTGTCCTTTCTATCAAAAGCCCTTACGAGCTGAAATCCACCATGCCCTTGAGATGCGCACGCTTCATGTCGGAATGCGCAAGCGTAACCTCCGCGCCATCGACATCGAGCACCACGTCCTCGCCTTCAGCGGAGACGATCACTCCGGTGAAGTTGCTGCGCCCCTCGATGGGGTGGCCCATCTTGACCACGCAGGTATCGCCGACGAAACGCTTGAAATGCTCCATCGTTCGCAACGGTCGATCGATGCCCGGAGAAGACACCTCGAGCGTATACGCGCCGGGGAACGGATCGAGCGCATCCATGATGTCGTTGATCCATGCCTGCGCGCTGGCGAGTTCGTCGAAGCTCACGCCGCTTTCGGTATCGATGAACACGCGGATGGTCGGCGCCTTCTTTGCACCAACCACCGAAACGGTGACGATCTCGACGCCTTCCGCAGCGGCGCGCGGCGCAAGCGCGTCAAGCAGCTCGGATTCTTTTTTGCTCAGCACGCGTTGCTCCTTTCCGGGGTACTACAACAAAAAAAGCGGGTAAGAACCCACTTTCCTCATCTACGAAAGTATGGTGCGCATCAATCGATGCACGTGCTTGCATGCAATACATATATAACACGAACTCAATGCGGTGCACAGTCTTGCGTGCGGATAAGCGCAGATAATCACAAGAATCGCTCAACCTGCCTTATACGATGGCACAAACCGAAGCGCAAACGAACTCGCACGCGCAAGTGCGTTCGCAGACGTCGAAGGCCTCGGGGGTCACCGACACGACCGCTCCGCAGGAAACGGAGGTGAATCCGGCGGCAAGGCACGCTCCTTTAAACGCATCGAGGGAACGAGCCCGAGCGAACACATTGCCGATCTCGTCCTCCAAAGGTGCGCTCGCGCGCATGCTCTCGCCAGCGGAAAAAATGCCATCGGCGACCCAAAGGCGCCCGCCGCTTGCCAAGACGCGACGAAACTCCGCCAGGGCAAGCTCCAAATTCCAACACAGGTTGATCGCAGAGTTGATATAGACAACGTCGTAGAAGCGATCCGAGACTCCGGCAGCGGAAAGATCCTCGGGCCAAGCTTGAGAAAAGCGCAGATAGGAAGCCCAACGACTACCCGCCCAGTGATTTTGCTCGGCGCGGGCGCGGGCGCGGGCGACATTGTCGGAATCGGGATCAACCCCGAGCACAAAGCCCTCCTGCCCCGTGTAGTCGGAAAGCTCATAAGCGCCTTTGCCCTTGCGGCAGCAAACGTCCAACACGCGCCTGCCGGCAAGGTCGGGCGGCAAGGCCATCGCGCAGCGCCCCGCATGACCGGGCATCCCGGAAAGCCGCCGATAGTACGCCCGCATAGCCTCATGATTGAGCTGATCCATACCATGCATCCCCACGTTCGATGTTGTCGTCACCGCAATGCATAATAGCGCACGAAAAGATCGCGGCAGACATGAACCGATCACGATAAAACGGAAACGGATTAGTGGTATTTCAAGGGTCATGATTGCGAAACTGTCCCTGCCGGGCATCTCCGATTAGCGTTACAGTAGCGCCATCGCGAACGAAAGGACGGAACTATGACCGAACTCACTCCCGAATATGCGGCGGAACTCATGAACAACATCCCCGCCGGGCAAACCGAATTCCGCGAGGCGGTGACCATCAAGCAATCCGATCCGGGCAGCGTCGTTTACGACATCGACGTGCCGCAAAGCCAGGCGAACCTGCACGGCACCATCTTCGGCGGGTTCATCAGCTGCATGCTCGAGGCTGCAGCAGGCATGGCAACCTATGCGTACGGGGTTTCCAACGTCGCCATCACCACCGCAACGAATTTCATTCGCGCGGTCCAGCCGCAGCTTCTCACCGTGAGCGCGCACACGACGCATAAGGGTCGCACCACCACGGTCTGCCACATCGACATCAAAACCCAGGAAGGCAAAACGGTAGCGGAAAGCACGTTCACCATGTTCATCTTGGGGCCTTTAGAGAAATAACCGTCGGTGCAAAAAGCACCGACGCGCCACCGCGCGAACGCTTCGGGTGGGGTAAACAAAAAGACTTCCCCTGATTACCAGGGGAAGTCTTTTTTCATGCAGCAATATCGATGCCAATCGGCCTAGCCGAAGCGGTACTCGATACCCATCGTCGGGCCGGGGTTGACCCACTTCTTGATGATGGTGCCTTCACAGGCGATGCGGCACGTGCCGCACTCGAGGCAGCCGGCGTAATCGAAGGACTTATGACCGTCCTCGTCGATCTTGTACAGCGCAGCCGGGCACACGCGCACGAGCTTGAGGAACTCCTCATGGTCGACCTTGTCGATGTCCTCCTCGCACAGCTCGATATGCGGGGTTTCCTCGTCGACCTCGTACTTGTTGACGGACAGCGCCTCATCGACGTTGACCGTGATTTCGCAAACCTTGCTCACAGCGCCTTCACCGCCTTACGAACCTCGCCGCCAAGCTTGAACAGCCCACGCTTCTTGATAATGGGCATCATGCGCTTCATGAGCGGCTTCTGGGGCTGACCGTCAACGCTGAACATAGCGTTGAAGATTTCCTTCACCATCACCGGGTAATCGGTGAACATGGAGTCCCACTCCTCCATGACGTGCGGCCACTTGGAGAACGTGCGCAGGTCCTGGATGACAAACGAGCCCTCCATGGCGTCCTTGTAAGACGCAAGGCCGGCAGCGGAGGTGTCGCCGGCGTCGATGGCCTTGATGGCGGCCTCAGCAGCCATGCGGCCGGAAGCCACGGCGAAGTCCATGCCGCGCACCTGGTAGCCCATGTTCATGCACAGACCGGCAGTCTCGCCGGCAATGAGGCAGCCGTCGAAGATGTACTTCGGAATCATGTTGTAGCCGCCCTCGGGAACCATATGACCGGAATGCTCGGTCATCTTGGCGCCCTTGATGATGGGGGCAACGGCCGGATGGTTCTTGAAGTCCTCGAGCATCTGGTAAACCGGCACCTCGTTGCGGCTGCCGTCGGCAGCCAGAGAGATGGTGGCCACGAGACCGAGGCTGATGGAGTCCTTGTTGGTGTACAGGAAGCCGCCACCAACGCTGCCCTTGGTGCAATCGCCCACGAACAGCATGGCCGCACCCTCGCCCTCGGGGAGCAGGAAGCGATCCTCGATGGTCTGCGAAGGAAGCTCGAAGACTTCCTTGATGCCGACGGCCATCTGATTGGCCTTCGGACGCGGGTTGCCCAGGCAGCGCTCGGAGAGCATGGAGTTCGTGCCCTCGGCCAGGATGACCACCTGCGCGGTGATCTCGTCCTCGCCGGCGCGAACGCCCACGACGCGACCGGCGTCGTCCTTGATGAGCTCCTCAACGGCGATGCCGCAGATGTACTCGGCACCGGCATCCTCGGCCTGCTCGGCAATCCACTGGTCGAAGGGACCGCGCAGCACGGAGTAGGAGTCCTTGCCCTCTTCGCCAAGCTCGGCGGAGGTGAAGTCGATGGTCATGTTGGACGTGGGGTCCATCATGGCGATGCGCTCGTGCGTGATCTTGCGCTCGACAGGGGCCTCAGTCTCGAAGTTCGGGAAGACCTGCTTGAGCGAGTGGGAATAGATGCGGCCGCCGGTCATGTTCTTGGCGCCGGCGAAGTTGCCGCGCTCCACGACCAGGACGGACTTACCCGCGGATGCGGCGACATACGCCGCCACGCCGCCGGCGCAACCGGAGCCCACGACGATGACGTCGAAATCAGCTTCTTCAGCCACGTTGCGTCCTTTCGTATTTGGGGTTTCTCGTCTTAGGGAAGCTGCCCGTTTCGCGCAGGTTTAACGATGGGCTGCATCGCAAAACGCGCGCGAAGCGGGCAGCGTGGGCGGGGAAGCGCCTGTAGAGCACTCCCCCGCTTTCGCATTCGGCAGCGCTTATGCTACCGAACATCGCCTATTCGGCGGATAACGCTTAGAGAGCAGCGTTGAGAGCCGGCAGGACAGCGTCGATGTCGCCGACGATACCGAAGTCGCACTGCTTGAACACCGGAGCGTTCTTATCCTTGTTGATGGCGACGACGCAGCCGGAGCGGTTGCAGCCGACCATGTGCTGCATCTGACCGGAAATACCGGCGGCAACATAGAGCTTCGGGGAAACCGTGATGCCGGAAACGCCGACGTACAGCTCGGTGGGCAGCCAGTTGACGCCCTCAGTGAGCGGACGGGAGCAGGCGATGGCGCCGCCGAGCTTGTCAGCCAGCTCGCGAGCCATATCGAGCTTGCCCTCTTCGCTAAAGCCACGGCCGCAGGCAACGACGACGTCGGACTTCGTCGGGTCGGCAGCGGTCTTCTCGCGCTCGACGGTGGCGGTCACGGCAGCGGCGCGCTCGGGAGCAACCCAAGCGACATCCTCGGCAGCGCCGGCACCAGCGGCCTTAGAGGCGTCGCAAACGCCAGCGGCCACAACGTACACCTGCTTGTCGCCAGCAGCCTTCTGCACGCGCTCGGCAACGCCGCCGAAGTACGTGCCACGGCCACCCTCAGCGGTGAGGGCGACGGTAGCGGCAGCAGCGGCCGTGCCCAGCTTGGCAGCCAGACGACCGGCGATAACCTTGCCGCGGCGGGTAGCCTCGACCAGCAAGACGTCGGCAGCCTCGGCAGCGCCAGCAAGCGCGTAGGCGGCGTCGTCGACCAGAGCACCGGCCGGAACGGCAACATTGAGAACCTTGTCGGAAGCGCCCTCGACAGCGCCGCCGAAGCAGACCAGGGAGACCTCGTCGGCGCCCAGCTCGCGCGCGCCGCCGGCCAGCTCGCGGGCAACGTCCACGTGCTCAGCGATAACCAATGCCTTCATGTATCAGCACCTATCCTTTCGGGTTTACAGAGCAGCCTTGATGGCGGCGGCCAGCTTCTCGATGGCGCCGTCGTCGGCAGCGTCGACGATTTCCTGCTTGCGGGCAACCTGCTCGGGAGCCAGGCACTCGACGGTGGTCAGCGCGGCAGCCGGAGCGGCGTCGGCACCGGAAACGTCCATCGGCTTCTTGCCGGCGGCCAGGATGTCCTTCATGCCCGGGATGCGCGGCTCGGCGACATCGGGGGTGACGGAGATGACGGCGGGCAGGGAAACCTCGACGGTCTCGGTGCAGTCTTCCAGAGCGCGGACGACAGTCGCCTTGTCACCGGCGATCTCGACCTTCGCAGCGGCGGTCACGACCGGCCAGCCGAGCTTCTCGGCGAGCTGCACGTCGACCTGCTGCACGTAGTTGTCGGCGGAACCGTCGCCGCACAGGACCACGTCCACGTCGCCGGCCTTGCCGAGCACGTCGGCCAGGGCAGCAGCCGTAGCAGCGGCGTCCAGGTCGGCCAGAGCGTCGTCGGCAGCCATGTAGAGGTGCTCCATGCCGCGGGCCATGACGTCCTTCTTCAGCTTGGAGTTGTCGATGTCCTTGCCGCCGACGGTGATGGCAACGGCCTCGTCAGCGAGCTGGGCACCAAGCTCCAGCGCGTTCTTGTCGTACTCGGAAATGGTCAGCTTCGCCTTGGAGAAGTCCAGCGTGCGGTCACCCGCAACCTGGACGTCCTGGGCGTCGGGAACGGCCTTGAAAGCCACAGCGATCCTCATGGAATCCGTCCTTTCGTAAAGACTAACTTACGCTACATTCAACCTGCCGCGGCGCGGCAGGTCAGATGCTAAGGGGTAATGATAGGGCGCCTTGCGCATTCGCAAGGTGCCCCAAAACACATTCGACGCTCTATTCGGCGTACTTCTTGGCAACCTGACGGCCGGCGATGTAGGCCATGATCTCGTGCGTGCCGCCACCGAACATGTTGCCGCGCATGTCAGCCCACAGACGACCGACGCGAACCTCGGTGGTGTAGCCAAGGCCGGCATAGATCTGCAGGGCGGCGTCGGCGACCTCGAAGCAGGCGGAGCAGCCATAGCGCTTGAGCATGGCGCTCTCGAGCTGCACGGACTGGCCGTTGTCCATCATCCACAGCGTCTTGTACAGCATGTTGCGGGTGTTCTGGACCTTGATCTCCATGTCGGTGAGCAGCTCCTGGATCATCTGCAGCTTGGAGATCGGCTTACCGAAGGCGATGCGCTGGTTGGCGTACTTGGCGGCGTCCTCGAGGGCAGCCTGAGCCAGGCCAACCTGCTCGGCGACGATGTAGGCGCGCTCGACCTCGAAGTTCTTCATGAGCATCATGAAGCCCTTGCCCGGCTCGCCCATGCGCTGATCCTCGGTCAGCACGACGTCGTCGAGGTACACCTCGCAGAACGGGATGCACTGCTGGCCGATCTTGTGCAGCGGGGCGGTGGTCACGCCGGGGGTGTCCATCTTGACCATCCACAGCGACATGTTGTTGTTGTCGTGGGAGGGATCCTCGTCCTTGGCGATGACGATGGTGTAGGGCAGAACGGCGCCCATGGTCACCCACGTCTTCTGGCCGGACAGCTTGTAGGTGCCGTCAGCCTGCTTCTTGGCAACGCAGGTCATGGAGCGGTTGTCGGAACCGGCGCCCGGCTCGGAGATGGACAGAGAGGCGATCGGCCAGCCGGTCTCCATGTAGTGCTCCATGGCTTCCTGCTTCTGGGCCTCGGTGCCGAACTCCATGATGTCGAACATGGACAGGGAGTTCTGATACAGGATGTGCATGCAGCCGCTCTTGTGATACAGACGCTCGAGCATAAGGCCGATGGTCACGCGATCCATCGGGATTCCGCCGTACTCCTCGGGGATGCCCATCAGACCGAAGCCGGCATCGCGATACGCCTCGGCGATCTCCTGCGGCATGCCGTGATCCTCGTACATCTTCTTGACAACGTCCTCGGTGAAGTAACGCTCGCAGAACTCGTCCACGCTTTCGAGCAGCATCTGCTGCTCATCGGTCAAATTGAAGTCCATCTTCTCTCCTTGTGCTCGAACTTGCTTACAGCTCTTGCTTCACGACAGCACACAGCTGCCGCCTTCGGCATGTACTATACGCGCCGAAAATTGAGTAATAACCGGTCAGATTTTTGTATTTGTGTAACAATTTACCCAAAAGGGCTTATATAGGTAAAAGCAATAATGAACGGGTCGTTTCTATAGGTTGCGCGAATAATTGCGTTGACCAGGCTTTTTGTAGCTAATTATAAAATGATTCGCCCAATGGCGCACCAAAAACGCCAGCGCAAGCAATTCGGTCACTTGTTCGTAACTGTCCATCTACCGTATACTATATGTGGCTTGAAACAGAGATTGATCCATCTCCATCAGGCATTTCCCCCAACCGTCGAAGCGCAAAGGAGCGTGCAATCATGGGTTCGACCGACACCATGGCGCTTTTGGGTAATTCGTTCATCGAGCTTGCGGAGCACTCCCCCATCGAAAAGATCTCGGTTTCGGACATAGTGAGCACTTCGGGGAAAAACCGCAAGACTTTCTACTACCACTTCGAGGGCAAGGAAAGCCTCATCCGCTGGATCTTCCGCAAGGACCTCGCCGATACGCTCATGGCCAACATAGACGTCGAGGAGCTTGTCTACGAGCGACAAGGCGATGGAGCCTATCCCGACTTACCTTATTATGTGTGTCGCAAAGTGGGCGTGCGCAGCCTCGATGGCTCGGCGTTTTCCGAAATGCTCGCGACGTGCCTGCAAAACCGCCGCTCCTTTTACAGCAAAGTGCTCAGGTTCACCGGGCCGGACAGCCTGCAGGCGTATATGCGCCACCTTTACGTCCCGGCACTGACGGCGGATATCCGCTTCATCCTGTCGAACCGCTACCTATCCGAGGCCAACGTGCGCTTCCTCGCGGAGTTCTACACCGGAGCCATCCTCACCTACATCATAGACAAAGTATGTGACCCCACCTGCACCGACATCCTGGCCGACGTAAAGCCGTTCCAGAACATCGTGCACTCGTCGCTGGAGAGCGAAATCAAGAAGCAGCAGCTGCAGCGCGTGCTGTAGCGCATCCATCAAACGCCCGAATACACGAGTCGATATATAAAATCTGCCTATAGGTATCCCTGTTCGCGACGCGCGGCGATTATTGGACTGCTGAAGGCAGGTCGAACGAAAATAGATTCCAGATACCTTACGTAAGCCGAGGGGTTGCGGCTGGCAAAAAGGAGAATCGGATGATCACCGACTTGAAGATCAACGAGGAGCAGAAGCGGCGCTACTACGAACGCGGCTGGTGGAGAAGCGAAACCATCGCCGATGTATGGAATGCGCAGGCCGCCTTGTATGCGGACAAGACCTTCGTCACCGACGATCAAGGCACGGCGCTGACCTATAAGCGCATCGACGAGGTCTCCAATGCCGTGGCGGCATGGCTCGTCTCCGTGGGCATTCGCCCGGGCGACGTCGTGACATTCCAGCTTCCCACCTGGGCGGAGTTCTGTCCCGTGTTCATCGGCGTCGCAAAAGTAGGCGCGGTGATGCATCCGGTCGCGCGCAACTACAGCGAATGCGACCTCGCCTACATCATGAATAAAGTGGGTACGCGCGCTTTCATCTGCCCCACGTACCACCACACCACCGACCATGAGCGCCAAGCGCTCGAGTGTGTCAGCGACGTGGAGACGCTGAGCGAGGATCGCATCCTGTTTGTACGCAAAGCGGGACCTGCGCCGAAATGCGGCGCACCGACGCTCGAGGACTTAGCCGCCGGCGCCATCCCCGCTTTTGAAACCGTGCCGGTCGGCGCCGACGACGTCGCGGTGATACTCTCCACTTCCGGAACCACCGGAAAGCCCAAGCAGGCGCTGCTGACGCACAACAACATCCTCTTCAGCGAGCGCGCGTTCGTCGGAGGACTTCCGATCGACGCGGACGACGTCATGTTCATGCCGAGCCCTCTGAACCATGCGACGGGTTTCTTCCATGGCATCATCTCGCCCTTGCTCCTTGGTGGATCGACCGTGCTGCAGCAGGACTTCAAAGCCGCTGCGGCCATCGAGCTCATCAACGAGCACCGTTGCACCTGGTCGATGGGTGCCACGCCGTTCATCTACGACATGCTCGGATCGATGGAGACCAACGGCACCTCGACGCCGACGCTTACGCTCTATCTTTCCGGCGGCGCCCCCCTACCGGGCACGCTCGTGAGCTGCGCGCGGGCACACGGCATCACGCTGTGCGAGTGCTACGGTTCAACGGAAAGCTGCCCGCATATCTACGTCCCGCCGACGTCGTGCGCCGAATGGAACGGCGCCTGGTCGGGAAAGACGCTTGAGGGCATCGAGATCCGCATCGTTGACGAGAACCGCACACCGGTCGCGCCCGGCGTGCAGGGCGAGGAAGCCAGCCGGGGACCGAACGTGTTCGTCGGATACCTGAACGACCCCGAGCAAACCGACGCGGTCCTCGATGACGAGGGATGGTTCTATAGCGGCGACTTGGCAACGATTGACGAGGAAGGGCGCGTGCGCATCAACGGGCGCAAGAAGGAAATCGTCGTGCGCGGTGGCGAGAACATCTCCACCCGCGAGGTCGACGAGGCCGTAAGCGCCTGGGACGGCATCACCGATCAGGCGACCATCGGCGCACCGGACGACCGCATGGGGGAACGCATCTGCCTATTCGCCGTTCCCAACAAAGCGCTCGGCGAGACGCCGCAACTGCCCGATCTGCTAGACTTCCTGAAGGCGCAAGGCGTTTCGAAGCGCCTATGGCCCGAGCGGCTTGAACTCGTAGACGAGATTCCGCGCACTGCAACGGGCAAGGTCCAGCGGTTCAAACTCGCGGAAGAGCTGAAGCGCCGCATGGCGAAGCAATAAGCATATAAGGGTGGCGGGCTGCAAACGGGGTATTGCGGCCCGCTTTCATGCAGACGAGGAGGCAAACATGGCAAAGGGAGCCAAGGAATTCAGCATCACGAGAACGCGCTCGTCGTTCAAGCCGCGCGTCAACGAGGAGGACATCCCGTTTTTCAACGACGGCTTCGGCAACGTGCTCGTGGGCGTGCACGGTACGCGCGGGGTTGAGCTGACCGACAGGCCGCCTATCGAGGTACGCCACATGCCCTACGCGCATCTCAACGAGCGTGCAGACGAGGGCGCCAACGAGCCTGTCGAGCTTGCGAGCGAAGCGGACCTGCCGCAAGGCTGCGAGCTCGACTATCAGATCAACGGCGGCTTCAACAACAACTGCATCATCGTCACCTGGGACGATACGGCTGAGCATAGGCTCGAGTGGGTGATGATGAAAACCTTCACCGGCGCCCAGATGAAATACGCACTGCCGAAGAAGCGCAACCGCATGGTCTTCGCGCTCGCCGACGAGGACGCCTTCGTGTACTGCAACAAGGAGCCATGCGTCGAGTGCGGGTTCCGCTGCAAAAACGGCTTCGTGCTCTACGCCGGATTCAAGGATTTCGGCGTGGTCCGCAAGCCCGTCGAGCGCATCAGCATGCTCGGCATCATCGGCGACGGAGGCCTGGAAGCAGGCACGACCGACCACCGTTCATAAGCCGAAAGATACCGCTGGGCAACAACCTCTTAACCAAAGCGTTACCAAGCAAGAGAGCGACTTCGACCCCGAAATGCAAGAGGCATTCGGGGTCGATTTACGTCCAGGCTTAAACTTCAGCACTATGTTTTCCCAGGTCAAACAATATATATTCACGTCAATGAGGAATCCATAGAAATCAGCAATGGATACCCCGAAAAACATTCGGTCGCATCTATTGGCACTTGCGTGCGTATGTGAATAGTATGTGAAGCGGTTGAGCATGCATCGGCTTTGGAAAGGGTCAAAGTCAATGCATGGTTAATCGGACCTAAGGGTTGAGGGCTCAAAACTGTTTCATCGTAAGGAGGAGGAAAGAGTGAGTGCAGCAGCTCAAGTAGCGAAGAAGTACATGTTCGCAATCGCGACCGTCTACATGTGCTATCTGACGCATGGCGTTCAGGCAATCATCCTGAGCCAGAACAAGGTTAATTTCTATACGCAGTGGGGTTACACGGATGCAGCAGCCGGCGCGGCTGCCGTTTCCATGGCAATCACGCTGACCGGCGTTGGCAAATTCGTCAGCGTGTGGATCGGCGGCGAGGTTTCCGACCGTATCGGCCGTAAGCTCCCCACCGTCCTCGGTTCCATCCTGTACGCGATCTGCTTCATCCTGTTGCTGGTCACGGACAACTTCTACGTGGCTTGCTTCGCCGGCTTCCTGTCCGGTGTCGCAACCTCCGGCTTCTGGGATGGCGCCCTGTACCCGGCAATCGCCGAGGCCAACCCGAAGTACGCGGGTTCCACGACGATCGGCATCAAGGCCGTTATCTCCATTTCCGGCATCATCTACCCGCTGTTCGCCGCTATGAACTCCGGCGATAGCTGGCACATCAACATCTGGATCCCGATCGTGCTCTCGCTCATCTGCGTCGTGCTGTCCGCCATCACGCCGTTCGTTTACGACGACAAGCGCAAGCAGTCCGCAGGCAACGATGACACGTCCGGCGCCAAGAACGAGGCAGAGGCCGAGATCCAGGCTGCCAAGGACGCTATGCTGCAGAAGCCGAGCGCGATGACCAACTTCGTGACGCTGTTCTTCGGCTTCGTCATCATGTTCATCATGTACGGCGCTCAGCAGTACACCAAGGCTTTCGGTCAGAACAACCTCGGTCTCGACTCCGTCGCCGCCGCCGGCCTGACCTCCATCTACACCGCCGGCTCCATCATCGCCGTTCTGTTCTGGGCTGCCATGATGGCTAAGCTGCGCTGGACGCCCATCAAGGTCATCCTGATCGACGGCATCCTCGCCTCCCTGGCTCTCGCGGTCGTTATCATCGCCCTGCCGCTGAACCTCGGCGCCGGCGCCGTGTACTTCGGCATCGCGGTCCTCGGCTTCTCCGCCGCAGGCGGCATGCTGCAGACCGGCGTCACCCTGCGTCAGCAGATGTGCCCCGGCCCGCGCGGTCGTAACGTCGGCATGTACTACACCTTCATGGGCTTCGCCTCCGTGTTCCTGCCCGGCATCGTCGGTGCCATGACCGGCGCCGTCGGCGAGACCCAGGCTGTTTGGATCATGATGATCCTGCTGCTCGCCGCCTCCCTGCTCTCCGTGCTCATGAGCGCCTACGTGTGCGCCCAGTACAAGAAGCAGTTCGGCTACAGCGCAATGGAGCCCCAGAGGGACTAAGCACCAGCACATGCTCACGCAGCCCGTTTTATAACCCTTTGCTCAACGAAGGCCCCCGAAACCCGGGGGCCTTCCTCGTGTTTGCGAACAAATAGCCGCAAACACGCAGCAAGGAAAACCAACTATCAGCCACTACCAACAACGAATCGAAGGAATGCCGCTTATGGCGGCAGCGGCGAAGACGCTAGCGGCGCGCCCCACTCGCACTTCCCACGACACGTCTCGAACTCCCGCTTGACGCGGAAACAAAAAGGCGCGGATCCCGAACGGAATCCGCGCCTTTAACGTAAAAGCGAACTGCGCCCGCCCCTACTCCCTTGCCCGGTACTTACCGAGTACCAAGGGGGCAGCGATATGCACCATGATTTGATCGGTGCCCTCGGCGATCTGAAAGCCGCGGCAATCCTCCCAAATGGACGCGACGCGCTGGGAGCAGGTGTAGCCGCGACCGCCCATGATCTGCATCGCATCGGAGGCTACTTCAGTTGCGGTTTTGGGAACATAGCGTTTCGCGAGCGCCACGGCAAGGCGCTGCTCATGTTCGGGCTTGCCCTCGTCGAGCGTCCATGCGGCCCGATAGACCGAAGCGCGCATATTCTGCAGCTTCAGCTCCATGTCCACGATCATTTCCTGCACCAACTGGAAGTCGGTGATGGGTTGATTAAAAGCCCTGCGCGTATCGGCAAACGCGATTGCATCCTCGAGCGCCGCCTGAGCAAGGCCCAACGAGGTGGCGCAGGCAAGCAGACGTCCGATTTCGAAGAACCGGAACAGCTGCTTGAAACCGGAATGCTTGCCGTGCAGCCGCCAGCTCTCCTCCAGCTCGACGTCATCGAAGGACACCGTCGAGAACGGCAGCATCGACTGACCGATCTTTTCAATGGGATACACCGCCACGCCGGGCGCATTATGCGGAACGAGCCAGAACGAAAGCTCGGGCTTCTCCCCCGGCTTCGCGTCGCCGTCGATGGCGGCCGCAAGCAAATACGGGGCATATTCGCCGTTATTCACGAAAATCTTGTTGCCGCTCAGAACGTGTTTGCCGTCCACCTCGCGCGTCGAGGTTTCCATGCTCTGCGAATCCGAGCCGGACTGCGGCTCGGAAATGGCAAGCGCGAAAGCAAGGCGCCCCTCGGTCTGGTAGCGCGAACGAATCGAAGCGGACTCGCCCGTAGCCGCGAACTCCTCGAGAATCTGCAAGTTCACGAAGTCGTTCATGAGCGGCAGCGTGGCGCCGCTCACGCGCGCAATCTCCTCGAGCACGAGAACCTGGGCCATGATGTCGTAGGTTGTATGGTTGCGACGGTGAATTACCCCGAAGCCGTTGAAGTCGAGATTGACGAAATCCCGCACCACTTCGTCAGGCAGCCCCTCGTCGCGCCGCCACTGGGTCACGCTATCGAAGGTGAAATGCTGCTCGGCAAACGCGCGCACCGTGGAGACAAGCTTGCGGTAGTCGTCCGTCAAACCGAAATCCATGTACCCAGCTCCTTCCAAAACAACGCGCCGATTTCTTACATTGCAGCGCGAACAGCAGCCCATTTTTACACAGCTTCAAAGCTATGGGTATATTTTGCGCAGCAAATACCGCATAAGCAACCAACAAAGCACCCAAACCGTTTAACGCCGAGGTCTATTCGCACCTTTTATGATTGCGAAAAGTTTCATAGCGTGGTCGAATTGGAAATACCTCAATCGCAAGCGCACAATAATTACAAGGACCAAACCCGCGAGGAAACGCCTTCCTGGCGAGAGTGGACCAAACGCTTCGGGAATAACAAAAGCGATGCCCGGGCAACCGGGTACCAAGGAGGTAGCGATGTTACCATTGCAAGGCGTCAAAGTCGTTGATCTGACCACGTTTTTGGCTACGCCGACCACCGGCCGCGTGCTCGGCGAGTGGGGTGCCGACGTCATCAAGGTCGAGGCCGCAAAGGGCGACCCGGGCCGCGTGAACCAGGCTGCCGTGTTCGGCATGCCCTCCAGCGATGACGAGAATCTCGGCTTCGACATGTCCAACATGCACAAGCGTTTCATCTCGCTGAACCTGAAGTCTGAAAAGGGCCTCGAGGTCATGCACAAGCTGCTGGCCGACGCCGACATCTTCATCACCAACAACCGCGCCAAGTCCCTCAAGAAGATGGGCCTGGACTGGGAGAGCCTGCATGCCAAGTACCCCCGCCTGATCATGGGCCATGGCCTTGGCTACGGCAAGCAGGGCCCCGAGAAGGACGCGGCCGGCTTCGACGTGACCTGCTACATGGGTCGCGGCGGCGTCTTCGGCACGACCGTCAACAAGGGCGACGCCCCGATGATCCCGACGAACGGCTACGGCGACTTCCAGTGCTCGCTGTTCCTTGCCGCCGGCATCCTGGCCGCCTACGTCGGCCGCCAGACCTCCGGTGAGGGCGACTACGTCACCTGCGCGCTGCAGCATGCAGGCATCTACGCCCTGTCCACCGGCATGGTTTCCGCCCAGTACGGCAACCCCTACCCGAAGAGCCGTCTCGAGGTCAACAACCCGCTCAACAACGTCTTCCGCTCCAAGGATGACAAGTGGGTCGTGCTGTGCCTGCCCGAGTACGACCGCGATTGGCCGCGCGTCATGAAGCTGATCGGCCGCGAGGAGCTCGCCGAGCATCCCGACTACAGCGTGTGCACCACGGTCAACGCCAAGGGCCTCGCTCCCGAGGTCACGAAGATCCTCGACGAGGGCTTCGCCCAGTTCACGCTCGATGAGCTGCTGAAGATGTTCAAGGAAAACGACATGCCCTGCGAGCCGGCCCAGACGCCGCTCGACATCTACGAGGACGAGAACGCCCTTGTCAACGGCTACATCCAGCAGGTGCCCTACCCCAATGGCGGCAAGTGGTGCCCGACCGCCCCGGTCCAGTTCGAGCTCGAAGAGGTTCGCCCGCTCAAGCCGACCGGCAAGCTCGGCTGCGACACCGAGGCCGTCATGAAGGAACTCGGCTACACCGAGGAGGAGTTCAAGGCTGCAGAGGCCGACGGCTCCGTGTCCGGCCCGATCGACCTGGCTGTGCTGCAGGGCAAGTAAGCTCGCGGACAAATCTGCCTGTTTGACCATGCGCATGCATGGTTATCCGAGAACCCCTGGTCTCCTTTGACCAGGGGTTCTCCCTGTTCAAAGGGCAAAAAACAGCAGGTGTGGCGCAATTATTCGCTTTGCCTATGATTGCAACGCAATTTCCAACACGCGGCGAATTGGAATTCCAGTGCCGCGCATCACATAATAGAGACAACAAAGCTGTTGGGGCTTTGGGTACACAAACGTTGAGGAGGTTTTCGATGAATCCGAACGCCAAGATCACCGACGAGCAGTTTGAGGCTTACCTCAAGCAGGTTCGCGAACTGGTCGAAGGTCCTTTCGAGGAGATCCAGAAGGAAGTTGAGGTGACCAACACCTTCCCGCAGGAGTTCTACGATCTGGCCATCAAGAACGATCTGTATCGTTTCTACATGCCCTCTCAGTACGGTGGATGGGACCTGAACGAGCTCGAGATCCTGCGTGTGCAGGAAGAGTTCTCCCGTGGCCCGGGCGGCATGCGTATGCACCTGCATCACGCCGCTGACATGAACTGGCGTATCCTTGATGACTACGGTAAACCGGAGCTCAAGGAAAAGTACATGGACAAGTTCCAGGACAAGACCATCTACTGCAACTTCGCCATCACCGAGAAGACCGGCGGCACCGGTGCTGACCTGCACACCACCGCCATCAAGCAGCCGAATGGTCACTACCTGCTGAACGGCGAGAAGTGGCTCATCTCCCACACCGACTGCTCTGACTTCACCTACGTCATCGCTGTGACCGACCCCGAGTCCGACAAGGATTCCCGTCTGTCCGCCTTCTTCGTGCCGAACGACGCTCCGGGCTTCGAGATCATCGAGATGTCCCACATGATGGGCTGCCGCGGTGCTGGCCATGCTGGCCTGAAGTTCACCAACGTGGACCTCGACCCGATCTACCTGCTCGGCGAAGAGGGCCAGGGCATGGAGGTTGCTATCCACTCCCTGTCCGTCTCCCGCGTGCACATCGCCATGTCCAACCTGGGCATGTCTCAGCGCATGCTCGAGCTGTCCCTGAAGCGTGCTAACCAGCGCGTCACCTTCGGCAAGCCGATCGCTTCCCGTCAGATGATCAAGCAGAAGATCGCTGAGATGCAGAAGATGATCCACGTGCTGCGTTGCGCCATCTACGACTTCGCTCGTGACTACGACCTGGATCCGAAGAACGAGTACATCACCGAGAAGGCTGCTATCTGCAAGCTGTTCTCCATCGACACCGTCAAGCTGGTGTCCGACGAGATGCTCGAGATCTTCGGTGGCGACGGCTACTTCGAGGACGAGCCGCTGGGCCCGACCGAGCGTCTGTACCGCGACTGCCGCGCTATGTGGCTCGAGGAAGGCGCTCCCTGCGTGCAGCGCATCACCATTGCTCGCGAGTGCCAGAACCACGAGGGCGTTGTCAAGTACAACTTCTAAGTCGTACTTGCTTGCGAATCTGCGCTTAACGGCGTAAGCATTCAAAGCGTCGAAGGAGCCAATCTTTACGATTGGCTCCTTTTTTTATTTGCACAAACCATGATGAAACCGCTACACTGTTTTGTTAGCGTTCCCTGCGTTTCGGGTATTACTTATCGTGGAGGTGTGCATGAATCTGCCGCAGTTGTACTATTTCAAAAAACTTGCTGAAGTACAGCACTACACGAAGGCAGCAAAAGAGCTCTACATCACCCAGCCGACGCTATCCAATTCCATTTCACAGCTCGAGCGCGAACTGGAAATTCCCCTGTTCGAACGCGAAAACCGTAACGTGAAGCTCACCCGCTACGGGCGAGAGTTCTACCAGTACATCACCGAGGCGCTCAATGCGCTCGACAAGGGCATCGACATAGCCCATGAGCACGCCGGATCGCTTTCCGGCAGCATCGAGATCGGCACCATCTACACCATTCAGGGAGATTACCTGCCGGCACTGATGTCGGCGTATCGCGCCGAATACGGCACGAGCATCACCACGAACATCTACCAAGGCCTGACGCTGCCGCTCATCGAGGATCTCGAGAAGGACCGCTACGAGATCGTGTTCGCAGCCGAAGTGAAGGGCAAGAGCGAACTAACTTTCGTGCCCGTGTTCTGTCAGCAGCTTGTGGCCATCATGTCGAACGAACATCCGCTCGCGCAGAAGGCTGAACTCACTTTCGAGGACCTGCAATCGGTCAATCGCCTCTACTCCTACCCGCCCGAGACGCCTATCGGCTCAGAGGTGCAGGCGACGCTGAAACCCGAGGGCATGACGACCGTCGCCCCGTTCTACAACGACGAGATCACCCTCGCAAGCATGGTGGAATCCGACCGCACGTCGGTAGGTCTGGCGCTGAACACTATCGGCCTGCTCCCCTTCAAGGACAAAATCGTCAGCAAGCGCGTGCGCGGCATCAAGGATGACTTTCACCCCATCTGCATGGTTTATAAAACGAGCGCCTTCAAATCGCGCGCCTTGGAGAATTTCATCTCCTTCGCGAAAACGTTCACCTGGAACAAGTCGCCACGTCACGAAGACACGCCAACCGGCGATGACGCCAAGGAGTCGGACCCACGAAGCAACGCTAAGCACTCCCCTTGCGTAGCGTAAAAGCAACCTTACCATCATTCGCGAAACCAACTAATCTCCGCTTCGATGATTGAAACGGACAATACCTAAACGGCCCTCAAACGGGCCGTTTTGCATAGACATTCATTGTTCAGAGGATGAAAATAAAGCATATCCGTTTTCGTGATTGGAGCATGCAATGGCAGACATGAAGGAACTCCCCAACATCACCGGCCACACCGAGCTCGTCGGTTTGGTGGCCACTCCCATCAGGCATTCGCTGTCCCCCGCAATGCATACCGCATCGTTTGCGCACATGGGCGAGGACATCGTCTACCTGTGCTTCGACGTTGCCCCCGAGCAGCTCGAAGCCGCCTGCGAAGGCATGCGCGCGATGGGCTTTTTGGGCTACAACGTCTCCATGCCGAATAAAACCATCATCCACAAGTACCTTGACGAGCTGACGCCGGCCGCTGAGCTCATGGGCGCCGTCAACTGCGTCGACCTGCATACCGGCAAAGCCGTCGGTCACAACACCGACGGTGCGGGCTTCTGGCGCAACGTCACGGAGCACGGCATCGACCCGAAGGGCAAGAAGATCACGCTCGCCGGCGCCGGCGGCGCGGGTTCGGCAATCTTCACCCAGGCGGCGCTTGACGGCGTTGCCGAGATCGACGTGTTCAACATCAAGGACGACTTCTTCGGTGCCGCCGAGGAGCGTTGTCGCGTGCTCTCCGAGCGCACGGGCGCGAAAGTGACCATGCATGACCTCGCAGACGCCGCAGACCTCGCTAAGAGCGTCAACGAGTCCTTCATGTTCATCAACGCCTCCCGCGTGGGCATGAAGCCCGACGAGGACGGCAACCTGCTTCCCGAGGAGCTCATGCGTCCCGATTTGGTCGTCGCCGACACGGTCTACAACCCGCTTGAAACCAAGATGATCACGCTAGCGAAGGAGCACGGCTGCACCGTCGTGCCGGGCCTGGGCATGATGATGTGGCAGGCCGCCATCGGCGAGGAGATCTGGACCGGCAAGCAGATGGACATCCCCTACATCGAGAGCCTGTTCTTCTAAGACTCACTCGGCTTTACCGGAACCAATTGCACGAAGGCCCCCTGCAGACGCAGGGGGCCTTCGTGCGTTCGTCCTGCAGGGATATGGTCACAGGATACAAAAAACGCCCGGGACGATTCCGTCCCGGGCGTTACAGCGCTGTATAAGCGTTCAGGCGAACCCTACTTGCGGTGAGCCGCCTTGTCGTTCAGAAGGCGGTTCAGGGCGTTCACGTAGGCCTTCGTGGAAGAGACCACGATGTCGCCGTCGGCGCCGCGGCCGGTGTACACCTCGCCGTCGGGGGCCTTCAGGCGGATGGTCACCTCGCCGAGGGCGGCGATGCCCCGCGTGACGGACTGCACCGCATACTCAGTCAGGTCATTGTCTACCTGCACGATCTTGTCAACCGCCTTGCACATGGCGTCGACCGGGCCGGTGCCGTACTCGCACGCGGTGACGACCTGGTCGGCAGCGGTACGCAGCGTGACGGTGGCCGTGGGCTTGAGCGGGAAGCCGCAGGACACCTGCACCGACTCGAGCGTGTAGAGCGCCGTCTCGTGGCGCTGGCTCTCATGCATGAGCGACTCGAGGTCCTCGTCGAACACTTCCTTCTTCTTGTCGGCAAGATCGAGGAAGGCGTCGTACATCTCGTCGAGCTTTTCCTTGCTAAGCTCGTAACCGAGTTCCTCGAGGCGATGCTTGAGGGCGGCATGTCCGCTGCGGGCGGTGAGCACGATCTGGGACTGGCCGGCGCCGACCTCGGCCGGGTCGATGATCTCGTAGGTGTCGCGCTTCTTCAGCACGCCGTCCTGGTGGATGCCGGAGGAGTGGGCGAAGGCGTTCGCGCCGACGATGGCCTTGTTCACCTGGACGTTGATGCCGGTGATGGACGACACGAGGCGGCTTGCCTTGATGAACTCGCGGGTGTTGACGTCGGTGTGCGCGTCAAGCTCTTCCCCGTGCATCTTGATGCCCATGACGACTTCTTCCATGGCGGTATTGCCCGCGCGCTCGCCGAGGCCGTTGATGGTGCACTCGACCTGCGTGGCGCCGTTCGCGACGCCGGCGAGGGACAGCGCGGTGGCCATGCCGAGGTCATTGTGGCAGTGGACGGAGACCGTGGCGTTTTCAATGCCGCGGACGTTCTCCATGAGGTACCTGATGCGACGGCCGAACTCGTCGGGGAGGCTGTAGCCGGTGGTGTCGGGGATGTTCACGACGGTGGCGCCGGCCTCGATGACGGCCTGAATGACCTTGGCGAGGAAGGCGTAGTCGGCACGGCCCGCGTCCTCGGCGTAGAACTGGACGTCCTCGACGTAGGACTTGGCATGCTTGACGGCCGCGACGGCGCGCTCGATGCACTGATCCTCGCTGATGCGCAGCTTGTCATGCATGTGCGAGGGGGAAACGCCGATGCCGGTGTGAATGCGCGGGCGCTTGGCGTACTTGAGCGCCTCGGCGGCACGGTCGATGTCCTTCGCGACGGCACGCGTGAGGCCGACGACGGTGGCATCGTCGCCAGCAAGCTCGGCAATGCGACGAACGCTCTCGAAGTCGCCCGGCGAGGAAATGGGGAAACCGGCTTCGATGACGTCGACGTTAAGGCGTAGCAGCTGACGCGCGACAACGAGCTTCTCCTCAGTGTTCATGGATGCGCCCGGCGACTGCTCGCCGTCGCGCAGCGTCGTGTCGAAAATTGCGATCTTGCGCGTCATTTCAGGTCCTTTCATTTTCGTTTGCAACCTAGTCGCATATTCTAGTACAGCAAGCGTGGATATGCCCGCGAAATGCAGGTGTTTTTGCCGGTTGCACACCGGCAATCCGTTCCACTCGCACCGCCTGCCGAAAAACCCTTGGATACGATGAGGGGCGCCGTCTCAAACAGACGGCGCCCCTCGCTTAATGCATATGGATTTCAAGCTACAGCTTCACGTGCCAGAGATTCTTCAGGTCGTCGAGCTGCTCGCGCAAATCGTCGAGCACCGAGGCCTCGAGGTCGCCTTCGACGTTCATGTAGACGATCGCCTGCTGCTCGGCAGGGTTGTTCACGATCTGCATCGTGGTGATGTTGATACCGGCGGCGCCGAGGATGGAGCCGATGGTGCCGACGCGGCCCGGGCGGTCGACGTATTCGAAGATGAGCGCCTGCGGGCCGGGGGCGATATCGACCTTGTAGCCGAGCAGGTTGATGAGACGCACGTGCTGATCCTCGCCCGAAAGCGTGCAGGCGATTTCCAAGCCATCGGCCACCACGGACACCGACGAAGCGTAGGCGCCGGCGGAGGCATGCGCACCGGTGTCGACGCGGATGCCGTGGCGGCGCGCGACGGCCTCGGCGTTGACGGGCGTGACGGTGGCGAGGTTCTTATAGGACAGCAGCCCCTGCATGACGCCGGCCACGAGGATGGTCGGGTCGGCGGGAGCGGCCTTGCCGGCGGCGGTGAGAGACAAGCGCGTGGGCACTTCCCCACCGAGCTGCGCGAGCATGCTGCCCATCATCTGGCAAGCGGGAACGTACGGTCCCACGGCGTCCATGACGTCGGGCGGCACCGGAGCCATGTTCAAGGCCGTGGGCACGATGGAGCCCTCAAGGCCGGCCGAGACGTACTCGGCGATCTGAATACCCGCGCGCGCCTGCGCCTCTTTGGTGTAGGCGCCGAGGTGCGGCGTGAGGATGGCGTTGGAAAATTCGTGCAACGGGCTTTCCGTGCAGGGCTCCTCCTCGAACACGTCGATGCCCACGGCCGCAATCTTTCCGGCAGCGACGAAGTCGGCGAGGGAATCGAGGTTGTAGATGCCGCCGCGCGCCGCGTTGACCAGGATGACGCCGTCTTTCATGGCGGCGAATTCGTCGGGGCCGAACATGCCGATGGTCTCGGCGGTCTTCGGCAGATGCACGGTGATGAAGTCCGCCACCGGCAGGATATCCTCGAGGCGGTCATAGAGCGCCACGCCGAGCTGATCGGCGCGCTCAGGGCTGCAGTAGGGGTCGTAGCCCACCAGATGCATACCGAACGCGCGGGCGCGCTCGGCCACGAGTCCGCCGATGCGCCCGAGGCCGAAGATGGCCAGCGTCTTCTCGTAGAGCTCGGAGCCGCAGAACTTGCCGCGCGACCATTCGCCGGCATGCATGCTGGCGTTGGCTTGGCAGGTATTGCGGGCGCAGGAAAGCATCAGGCACAGCGTCTGCTCGGCCGCCGAGACGATGTTTGAGGTGGGGGCGTTGCAGACGATGATGCCGGCCTCGGTGGCGGCATCCACATCGACGTTGTCGACGCCCACGCCCGCGCGCCCGATGATGCGCAGCTTCTTGCCGGCTGCGATGACGTCGGCGGTCACATGCGTGGCCGAGCGGACGATGAGCGCATCGTAGGAGCCGATGGCCTCCAGAAGCTCTTCAGGCGACAGCTTCAGCTTGACATCGACTTCCAAGCCCTTCTGACGCAAGCGCTCGATGCCCGCCTCGGCGAGCTTTTCAGTGACGAGAACCTTTTTCGGCATACCGCTCTACCACCCTTCGTGATTTCCGTAGATGCACCCATGATACGAAAAAACCTGCCGCGCGGGAACGCGACAGGTTAATTCTCGGAGAACGGACGAACTCGCCCGCCCTCCCTGCCTGCGCACGTGCGCAGGCAGGTATGTGTTGAAGTGATCAGAGGCTCTGAACTACTTCGTCCAGGAGAACATGGAGCGGATGCGCTCGCCGGTGGTCTCGATCTCGTGGGAGTTGATGGCCTCACGCTGCTCGAGGAGCCACTTGTGGTCGTTGTTGCAGTCCGCAACGAACTCGCGGGCGAAGTCGCCGTTCTGGATGCGCTTGAGGATTTCCTTCATGGCCTCGCGCGACTGCTCGTTGATGACCTTCGGGCCGGCGTAGTACTCGCCGTACTCGGCGGTGTTGGAGATGGAGTAGTTCATGAAGTGGATGCCGCGCTCGTACATGAGGTCGACGATCATCTTCATCTCGTGATAGCACTCGAAGTACGCCAGCTCCGCCGGGTAGCCCGCCTCGGTCAGCGTCTCGAAGCCGGCCTTCACCAGCTCGACGAGGCCGCCGCACAAAACCGCCTGCTCACCGAAGAGGTCCTCTTCGGTTTCCTGGGCGAACGTCGCCTTGATGATGCCGGAGCGGGCACCGCCGACACCCCAGCAGTAAGACAGCGCGATGTCCCAGGCGTTGCCCGTGGCGTCCTGGGCGACGCAAGCCAGATCCGGCACGCCGGAGCCCTCGGTGTACTGACGGCGCACGATGTGGCCGGGGCCCTTCGGGGCGCACATGATGACGTTGACGCCCTCGGGAGCCTTGATGTAGCCGTAGTGGATGTTGAAGCCGTGGGCGAAGGCGAGCGTGTTGCCGGGCTTGAGGTGGGCGGCCACGTGCTCCTCGTAGATCTTGGGCTGGATCTCGTCGGGAACGAGGATCATGATGAGGTCGGCCTCTTCGGCAGCCTCGTCCATGGTGGTGACCTTCAGGCCGGCTTCCTCGGCCTTAGCCCAGCTCGAAGAACCCTCGCGAAGGCCGACGCGCACGTCGACGCCGGAGTCCATGAGGTTGAGCGCATGGGCATGGCCCTGCGAGCCGTAGCCGATGACGGCAACCTTCATGCCCTGGATGATCTTCGGATCGACGTCGTTTTCGTAATAGATCGTAACAGCCATGGTGATGATGTCCTTTCTTCGTTGGCTGACTTTCCTAGTGTTTTGGCAAGCGGGCAGGCCGCTTGGCTGCATGGTAGCGCGCTCCTAGGGCGTTGACCAGCACCGCAGGCGGTGCAACCACAAAAGCACGCGATGGGTGGCCACGACGTCTCCTTTAGACGTCTTTCGGGGACCGCGACATGGCGATCATGCCCGTGCGCGTGACTTCCTTGATGCCGTAGGCGCGCAGCAAATCCTCCAAGTCCTTGAGCGCCTCGTCGGTGCCGGTGGCCTCGATGGTGAGGCTTTGGCGCCCGACGTCGACGATCTTGGCATGGTAGATGCTCGCGATCTCGATGAGCTCGCTTCTGCGCTCGGGCGCGGCGTTGACCTTGAACAGGACCAACTCGCGATCGATGGCGGCCTGGTCGGTGAGATCGGTGATCTTGAAGACGCTGATGAGCTTGTTGAGCTGCTTGTTGAGCTGCTCATAGCCCAGCTCATCGGCGTTGACGATGATGGTGATGCGCGACATCGTGGGGTCTTCGGTGGGACCGACCGACAGCGAGTCGATGTTGAAGCCGCGCCGCGACACCAAACCGGTGACGCGCGAAAGCACGCCGGGCTTGTTCTCAACCAGAACGGACAGGATATGCCTCATCGCTACTCCCCTTCCTTTGCCGGCGCGGCGGACGTCTCGCCGAGGCGCGGCGCCTTGTCGGCCGGATCGTTCTCCCAGCGGCCGCCGAACTGCGCGTCGATGGTGGCGCAGGGGCTTTTCGCCGGCGTGGCCGCATCGGGCTGCGGCATGTCGGTACGCACCGCGCCGACCGCCACGTCGATGGCGCCGAGCACGTCGTTCATGGCGGCGCCGGGCGCGACCATCGGGAAGACGTTCTGGTCTTCGGAGATGGCCACGTCGAGCAGGTAGGGAACCTCGCTCGCGAGCATCTCGTCGAGCGCGGACTCGACCTCATCGGGCGAAGTGATGCGCTTGGCAGCCCAGCCGTAGGCGTCGGCGAGCTTGACGAAGTCGGGGTTGGCGGCGAGCACCGTGGAGCTGAAGCGCTCATGGTAGAACAGCTTCTGCCACTGATGCACCATGCCGAGCGCGCGGTTGTCGAGGATGAGCACCTTGACCGGCACGCCATTGATGGCGGCGGTGGCCATTTCCTGACTATTCATTTGGAACGAGCCGTCGCCGGCGATGCAGACGACCTGCTTGTCCGGGCAGCCGAACGCAGCGCCGATGGAAGCCGGGAAGCCGAAGCCCATGGTACCGAGGCCGCCCGAGGAGAGGAACGTGCGCGGACGCTCGCGATCGACGAACTGCGCGGCCCACATCTGGTGCTGGCCGACCTCGGTGACGACGATGGAGCTTTCCGGATCGAGCTTGCGGGAGAGCTTCTGCAGCACCGTCTCGGGGACGATGGTGCCGGCTTCCTCCACCAGGTCGCTGTGATAGAACGGGAAGCGGCGGCGCCACTCCTCGAGGTGCTCGAGCCAAGGCCCCGTGACCGGCTCGACGCCCGCCTTGGCAACCTGCTCGTTGACGGCGGCGAGCACGCCCTTGAGATCGCCCACGATGGGGATCTGCACCTCGCGGATCTTGCCGATTTCCGCCGGATCGATGTCGATATGGATGACCTCGGCGTGCGGGGCGAATTCGGAGAGCTTGCCCGTCACACGATCGGAGAAGCGCGCACCACAGGCGATGATCAGGTCGGATTCGGTCATGGCGAGGTTGGCGTACTTGGAGCCGTGCATGCCGACGAGGCCGAAGTTCAGCGGGTTGGAAGCCGGGAAGGCGCCCTTGCCCATGAGCGTGGTGACCACCGGCAGCTTGAGCGTGTCCGCGAGGCGCTCAAGCTCCTCGGACGCGCCCGAGGCGATGACGCCGCCACCGACGTAGAGCACGGGGCGCTCTGCGCGCTCGATGCGCGCCACGGCCGCACGGATCTGCTTGGCGTTGCCGCGATACGTCGGGCGGTACGACGGGATGTTCACCTTGTCGGGATAGGTAAACGTCATCGTCTCCGAAAGGATATCGGAGGGGATGTCGATGAGCACCGGGCCGGGGCGGCCGGAGGCGGCGATATGGAACGCCTCGCGGAACGTCGCGGTGAGCTCGTCGGTGGACTGCAGCAGGAAGGAGTGCTTCACGACCGGCATGGTGATGCCGACGATGTCGGACTCCTGGAAGCTGTCGGTGCCGATGACGCCGCGCGGGACCTGGCCGGTGATGACCACGAGCGGCACGCTGTCCATGTAGGCGGTGGCGATGCCGGTGACGGTGTTGGTGGCGCCGGGGCCGGAGGTGACGATGACGACGCCGACCTTGCCCGTGGCGCGCGCATAGCCGTCGGCCTCGTGCACGGCGCCCTGTTCATGGCGGGCGAGCACGTGGTGCAGCTGCTTGCTGTCGTAGAGCGCGTCATAGATTTTAATGGCCTGGCCGCCGGGATAGCCGAAGACCAGATCGACGCCCTCGGCCTCGAGCGAGGCGACGACCGCCTGCGCGCCGATCATCTGGGTGTTCTGCTTGGGCGTCTTGCTGCCCAGGCCGCGCACCTCGCCGGCGCTTGAAGCGTGCTTGTCGATTTTGGAATCACTCATGAGACGAATGCCCCCTTATCAGCAGAGGAAACGAGCTTGGCGTACTTGGCGAGCACGCCATGGTTGTGCTTGGGCGCGGGAGGAACGAACGCCGCGCGGCGGGCCTCAAGCTCCTCGTCGGAGACGTTCAGCTCGAGCTTACCGCCCTCGATGTCGACGGTGATCTCGTCGCCGTCCTCGATGAGCGCGATAGGGCCGCCGGATGCGGCCTCGGGGCTGACGTGCCCGATGCACGGGCCCTTCGAGGCGCCCGAGAAGCGCCCGTCGGTGATGAGCGCGACGCTCTTGGAAAGCCCCATGCCGACGATGGCCGAGGTGGGAGTCAGCATCTCGCGCATGCCCGGGCCGCCCTTCGGGCCCTCGTAGCGGATGACCACCACGTCGCCGGGCTTGATGTCGCCGGCGAAGATGGCCTCGCAGGCCTCCTCCTCGCTGTTGAAGCAGCGCGCGGGACCGGTGTGCGTGAACATGCTCGGATCGACGGCGCTCTTCTTGACGATGCCGCCGTTCGGCGCGATGTTGCCGTGCAGCACGCGCAGCGCGCCCACCTTCGAGAAGGGGTTGTCGTGCGTGCGGCACACCTCGCCGTCGGCAGCCGGGGTATTCGCGAGATATTCGGGGAGCGGGCCTACGCAGGTAAGCGCGCTGCTGTCGAGCAAGCCGAGCTCGCCGAGCTCGTGCATGACCACCGGCACGCCGCCGACGGCGTACAGCGCGATGAGCGGCAAGGGGCCGGAGGGCTGCAGCTTCACCAGATGCGGCGTGCGGGCGGATGCGGCGTCCCAGTCGTCCATCGTGATGGGGCAGCCCGCCTCCATGGCGATGGCCGTCAGGTGCAGCACCGTGTTGGTGGAGCCGCCGAAGGCCATGTCGCATTCCATGGCGTTGTGGATGGCCGCCTTGGTGATGATGTCGCGGATGGCGATGCCCTTCTCCACGAGCTCCATCACCTTCATGCCGGCATGCTTGGCCAAGCGCAAACGCTGCGAATACACGGCCGGGATGGTGCCGTTGCCGGGAAGCGCGATGCCAAGCGCCTCGCACAGGCAGTTCATGGAGTTGGCGGTGAACATGCCCGAGCAGCTGCCGCAGGTCGGGCAGGCGGTGTTCTCGTAGAACTTGAGCTCTTCCTCGGTCATCGTGCCGGCGCTCACTTGTCCTGCGCCGTCAAAAAGCGTGTTCAGGTCGGTGGTCACGTAGTCGGTGGTGCCATGCTTGAAGCCGGGAAGCATCGGGCCGCCCGAGACGAACACCGTCGGGATGTTCACGCGCAGGGCGCCTAGGATCATGCCGGGGACGATCTTGTCGCAGTTCGGGATGCAGACCGCGCCGTCGAAGGCATGCCCCTGCACCGCGCACTCGAAGCTGTCGGCGATGGCCTCGCGGCTTACCAGCGAATAGTGCATGCCGTCATGGTTCATGGCCAGGCCGTCGCACACGCCGATGGTCGAAATCTCGAACGGCGTGCCGCCGGCCATGCGGATGCCGGCCTTGACGGCTTCGCAAATCTTATCGAGGTTGGTGTGACCGGGGATGATATCGTTGCGGGAGTTGAACACCGCGATCAGCGGGCGTTCGATCTCCTCGTCGGTGAGGCCGTCGGCCTTCAGCAGACTGCGGTGCGGGGCGCGCGCAACGCCCTTTTTCATGGCATCGCTGCGAAGTTGCATAAGCTTCCTTCTTCCCTCTCGTCTTGCCCGACGGTTGCGGGCATAAAAAAATCCTGCTGCAAGCATTCTGCATCAGGACTTCTACGAAAGAACCGCGCCTTGGCGGTACTGCCGGTAACGGAGCGACCCGATTCAGACTACTTGCGCAAACCGCACGCGAAGGTTTTTCGCTGCATGCTTGCACGTTCACCAGAACTGCTCGGAGGGGGCATTCGAGCCCGCCCACCATCGGCTCGCACCTTCCGCCGACTCTCTTTGAGATGGGTTCGTCTCTACTGTCCTCGTCATAGCATTTCGTCTATGAACTTGTGTTTGGACAGTATACGCCGACGAAAACCCGGCGCAACACTTCTTTGCTATGAATTTGAATTTGCGGGGGTTTGCGCACAAAGCACGCACAATAGCGCTCATGCAACAGTGACCGCCCGCAAACGAAGGAGTGCCCCATGCTGACACTGCGCAAGCCGCCCATTGAAACCTACAAGCGCGTGAAGCTCGACCCCGAATGCCGCATCGCGCCAACCGCCGCCGTCGTCGGCGACGTGACGCTTGAGAAGGACGTGACCGTGCTGTTCGGCGCCGCCATCCGCGGCGACTACGGAGAGGCCATTCACGTTGGCGAGGGAACCAACGTCCAGGAGGGGTGCAGCCTGCATGTGGATTTAGGCAGCCCGCTTACCATCGGAAAACGCGTGATCATCGGGCACAACGCCACGGTGCATGGGTGCACGATCGAAGACGGCGCGCTCATCGGCATGGGCGCCGTGATCATGAACAAGGCCGTCATCGGCGAGGGCGCCGTGATCGGGGCCGGGGCGCTCATTCCCGAAGGCAAGGTCGTGCCCGCGCGCGCCGTCATGGTCGGCGTCCCCGCCAAGCAGCTGCGCCTGATCAGCGACGAGGAGGCCGCCGTGAACGACGTCGACGCGCAGACCTACATCGACGCCGGCAAGCAGATGGAGCGCGAGGGCATCTTGATCAGCGGCGCGAACATGCCCCGAAACATCCCGCATATCACGTTGGCGGAAGAGTAGGGTTTTGGAGGTTGTTCGGGTAAGCCGGCGGAATCAGGGAGCTGGTGTCGCGCCTTCGGCGCTCTTTTATACGGTTTGAGCTCTCGCTCAAACCTACGAGATCTTGCCGATATGCTAAACCCCTCGTAATAACTCCAACAAGATACCGGTTACCGGTTTATACCGGTTTTTTGCCGGTGAGAACGCGGGGCCTGCCGGCTAGGTCTTCGACGATGCGCAGCTGCTCGAAGCCCGATTCGCAGGCGAGTTGCTTGGCGGCATCGAGGTGCGTCTCGTGCAGCTCGAAGGCAAATCCGCCGCCCGGGCACAAGGCGCGCATCGTCCAGGGCAGCAACCGGCGCAAGATATCGTTGCCGTCGGCTCCCCCATCGAGCGCAAGCGTGGGCTCGAACTCGGAAACCTCGCGCGGGATGGACGCGAGCACCGAGGTCGGTACATAGGGCGGGTTGGAAACCACCAAGTCAAGCCGGCCGAGGGCGGCCTCGGGCACGCCCGCGCCGAGGTCGCATTGCTCGACGCGCACGCGGTCCGCAAGCCCAAGTTCGCCGGCATTCTCCTTTGCGAGTTCCACCGCAACCGGCGAGACGTCGGTCGCAATGACGCGCGTATCGGGGCGCTCATGGGCAATCGAGCAGGCGATGCAGCCGCTGCCGGTGCAGATGTCGGCGACAAGCAAGGGCCGCGAGGGGCGTGCGGCACCAGCACCTGCGGACGGGCTCGTCTCGCCCTCATCAGCGCGCGAGATGCGCAAAAATTCCGCCACGGCCTTACGCTCCTGCTCGCGCGCACGCTCGTCGGCTTCCCCGCTATCGTGCGCTTCGCCTTCGGCAGCTTGCGCCGATTGCATGACGACGTCACCGGCCCAGGCGTCGATGGTGCTGTCGAGCGCGACGCGGCGGGCAGGCGCCGGCAAGAGCGAGAGCGCCTCGCTCACCAGCACCTCGGTTTCAGGGCGCGGGATGAGCACGCCGGGGCGCACCTTCACGGTAATGTAGCGGAAAGCCGCGCTGCCGCTGATGTACTGCAGCGGCTCGCCCGCCCCGCGACGGGACACGAAGCCGCGCAGGCGTTCGCGCTCTTCGGGTGCAAGCGGTTCGTCGAAGCAGGTGTACAGCTCGATGCGGGAATGGCCGGTCGCCTCCCCGATCAGCCATTCGGCCGCTAGCCGCGGCGAGGCGTCGCCCTTGCGCGCAAGGTAGCCGCATGTCCAGTCGAGGGCCTTCTTGATTGTCCAGATGTCTTCCATGGGATTCTTTCAGCGCAAAATGGAGAAGGCGCGAGCTTGCCGCCCACGCCTTCAGTCGTTGTCTATAGGGGCTAAACCTACACCGCGCTTTCCAGCTTCTTGGCGCGGTCGGCCGCCTGAAGGGCCGTGATGACGGCGCCGAGGCCATCGCCCTGCAGCACGCCGGTGTAGGTGGAGTTGAAGCCGATGCGATGGTCGGTCACGCGGTCCTGCGGGCCGTTGTAGGTGCGGATCTTCTCGGCGCGGTCGCCCGAGCCGATCTGCGCGAGGCGCTCGGCGCCCTCGGCGGCCTGCTGTTCGGCGAGCATCTTCTCGTACAGGCGCGCGCGCAGCACGGCCATGGCCGCGATCTTGTTCTGCAGCTGCGACTTCTGGTCCTGCGACTGCACCACCAAACCGGAGGGCAGGTGCGTGATGCGCACCGCGGAGTCGGTGGTGTTGACGCACTGGCCGCCCGGGCCGCCGGCGCGGAACACGTCGATGCGCAGGTCGTTCTCGTTGATGTCGACCTCGACCTCGTCTGCCTCGGGCAGCACGGCCACCGTGGCGGTGGAAGTGTGGATGCGTCCCTGCGACTCGGTCTTCGGCACGCGCTGCACGCGATGCACGCCCGATTCGTACTTCATGACCGAATAGACCTTGTCGCCCTTCACCTTGAACTGGATTTCCTTATAGCCGCCGGCCTCGGAGGGGCTGACGTCCATGAGCTCGGTCTTCCAACCCTGGGAAGAGATGAAGCGCTCATACATTTTGAACAGGTCGCCCGCGAAAATGGCGGCCTCGTCGCCGCCGGCGGCCGCGCGGATTTCCACGATAATGTCCTTCTCATCGGCCGGGTCGGAGGGGATGAGCATGAACTTGATGTCCTCGACGAGCGCGGGCATCTTGGCCTCGGCCTCGGAAATGGTCTCCTGCGCGAACTCCTTCATGTCGGCGTCGCCGAGCAGCTCCTTGGCCTCGTCGATGTCGGCGCAGCACTGCAGATACGTGCGCGCCTTCTCCACCAAGGGGCCCTGGTCGGAATATTCCTTGGCGAGCTTGTTGTATTCCTTCTGGTCGCCGAGGACGGCCGGGTCGGTCATCTTGGCCTGCAGCTCCTCGTAGGCCTTGATGATCTTCTCGAGCTTCTCGCGCATATCGTTGTCTTGCATGGTCTATGCATCCTTCTTGTAAGCAGTGCCGACGCTTGGGGCGCCTTTTAGGTTGCAGGCGCGGGCGCCCGAGGCGAAAAACCCGCGGACGCGTATTCGAACTTTCAAAGTTTATCAGATGGAAAGCCCGCTTGCAGCACGCTCCGCACAGACTGCACCATCGGCCACCGCCGTGACCACTTGACGCAGCTCCTTGGCGCGCACGTCGCCCGCCGCGAGAACGCCGGGGGCCGAAGTCGCGCCCGTCTCGTCGGCAATGATGTAGCCGGCCGTATCCAAGGCAAGCGCGCCAGCGAGGAACTCCGTGTTCGGAACCGTGCCGATGGCGACGAACAGCCCGTCGACCGCAAGGGTTTCGACGCCGCCGTCGACGGCGGCGATGTCGACGGCGGCAAGCTTCCCGTCGCGCTCGTGCAGGCGAGTGACGTTCGCACCGAGGGCGAGGCGAATGTTTTCCGCAGCTGCAAGCTGAGCGTCGTAGATGGCGGTGGCGCGCAACTTGTCACGCCGATGCACGAGCACGACCTCGGAAGCGAGGCGTGAAAGGTAGAGCGCGTCGGCGACGGCGGTATTGCCCCCGCCGACCACCACCACGCGCTTGCCGCGGAAAAAGCCGCCGTCGCACGTGGCGCAGTACGACACGCCGCGGCCCGCAAGCGCATCCTCGCCGTCAAGGCCGAGTTTGCGCGGGCGTGCGCCGGTGGCGACGATGACGCTACGTGCCCGGTGAGCGGAAAACGGCGTGGTGAGGGTTTTCACCGTGCCGTCGAAGTCCACGCCCGTGACCTCCTCCGAAATGATGCGCGCGCCGAAGCGCTCGGCCTGCTCCTTCATGGACCAGGCGAGCTCGAAGCCGCCCGCCCCTTCCGGGAAACCGGGGTAGTTGTCGACGCGCTCGGTCTGCGCAAGCTGACCGCCGGCGGACGTGCGCTCGAACACCGCGACGTCAAGGCCGGCGCGGGCAGCGTAGAGCGCCGCAGCAAGCCCCGCCGGACCGGCGCCGATCACCGCGACGTCATACAGCCTTTCATCCGTCGACGCCGATGGGGCGCCCTTCATATCAACAGTCGCATCCATGATGCACCTTTCCTTATTTCTTGGCAGTCCTGCGCCGACGCGCGAGCAGGACGGCGGCGACGGCGCACAGGCACAGCTGCAGCACCGTCGGCGAGAACCACACGCCGTTAACCCCGAAGGCCGCACTGAGGCAGTAAACCACCACGCACACGATAACGGCCTCGCTCACCACGAGGATATTCGAGGCACGCGGGTCGTCTACGGCGTAGAAGTACGAGGTCGTGGTGTGCGTGAAGCCGTAGAACACATAGCAGATGGAGAACACCGGCAGCGCGAAGGCGATCACCTCGGCCGCGGCGTCCGATGCCCCGAAAAGCAGCGGGATGGCATTGCGCAAGGCGAACATGAGCGCAAGGCCCACCACCCCGAACGTGATGGCAACCACATAGTTCGTGTTGCGCAGGCGCCTGACGGTATCGTCGTCGCCGGCTCCCCGATACACGCTGACGAGCGGCTGGCTGCCGTCGCCGACGCTTTGGATCATCACCTGCACGAAGAACGCGACGTAGGCGATGGCGGCATAGGCCGCAAGCGCGGTTTCCCCGCCGTAATGAGACAAGCTCACATTGTTGACCACGGTGGAAACCTCGGGAAGCATGGTCAGCCCGAACGGGGCCATTCCCAACTTGCAAATGTGCGCGGCAATCGACGCCTTCGGGGCGAGCGCGGCGGGCGGGATGCGGTTGTCGCGGCGGGCGAAGAACGCTACCACGCCGACGAAAGCCGCCACCTGCGCGATGACCGTGGCTGCGGCGCCGCCCTGCACGCCCCAGCCGCATTCCATAATGAACAGCCAGTCCAGAATCACATTGACGACGCCGGCAAGCACCTGCACGAACATGGCATAGGCGACGCTGCCCTTGTTGCGAATCAGCGGCATGCAGCCGGTGGTTATGAGCTGGAAGGGCACGCCGATCGCGATCACCTCGAGATACATGACCGCCTGACGAAGCGTCTCCCCCTGCCCGCCGAGCGCACGGCAGGCCGCCTCGGCGGCGAAGTTGTAGACGACGGCGACCGGGATGGACACCACGAGCAGCAAGACGAACGTGGTTCCGATAACCGAGCGCTCGGCGGCGTAGTTCCTCTCGCCGCGACGGATGGACGAGATTACGCCGCCGCCCATGCCAATGCCCGTTCCAAGCGCGAGCACAAGGCAGACGAGCGGATAAGCGACGTTGATGCCGGCAAGACCCGCATCCCCCACCGCATGTCCGACGAAGATGCCGTCGACGATGCTGTAGATACCCGCGAGCGTGAACGTCACCATCGTGGGGATGACGTATTTGAGGTAGCGGGAAATGAGGGACGGCGGCAGCACCTTACAGGCTCCTTACGATGCAGCGGGACGCCCGGCTTGGGGCTGCCCCGCATTCAAGCGGGCAAGCAGCCGAAACCGTCACGTGCGCACGGGAGTGCAGGGTATGAGGCTCGGCGGCTTTGCATGCTACCACACGAGAACATCCATCTGCCATCCCCGCCCCGGGCGCGAGCAGCTCGCGCCCGGCGCACCCGGTTGCGCACCGGCCGTCGCCAAGCCCCGCGCTACAGGCCGAGCATCCCCAAGATCGCCTGCTTGGGCTGCACGCCCACGGCCTGCGACGCCACCTCGCCGCCCTTGAACACAGCGAGCGTCGGGACGCTCATGACGCCGTAGCGCTGCGCCAAGTCTGGCGAGGCGTCGATGTCGACCTTGACTACCTTCGCGCGCCCAGACACTTCGCCGCCAATCTCGTCGAGCACCGGCGCGAGCATTTTGCACGGCCCGCACCAGGTTGCGAAGAAATCGACGAGCACCGGCTCGGACGCATCGAGGACAACGGACTGGAAATCTGCGGAAGAAACGATCTGGCTCATACGGCCACCTCCTTGCTTGTTGCGCCCGCTTGACGCGGGACGCTTCCTTTGGTTCGGCTGCATTGTACGGGCGGCGCCCGCCGATTGCACGCACCGTTACCATTTCGTCATATTGATACTATTTTAGTAGCATTATGAGCGGTACGCACGAGGCGTGCGCCCCATTTTCGCCGATTCATGGAAACGAAACGCTGACGGCCGCCATCACGCATATGGGTAGGCACGCTCGAAGGCTATACTTGCCAGTGACTCAAAAACGAAACGGAGCAACACTATGACTGATGCCAACACGAAACGCGACAAGCCCGAAACCGACCACACCGTCCCCCATGAGCCCGCCTGGCGCGGCTGCGAAGTCACGCACGCGAACCTGGTGCTTGAAGGCGGCGCGATGCGCGGGCAGTTCACCGCGGGCGTGCTCGACTTTTTCATGGAGCATAAGCTGTTCTGCGATGAGGTGATCGGCGTGTCGGCCGGCGCGCTGTGCGGCTATTGCTACGTCGCGGGAGATATAGGCCGCACGTGCTTCCTGAACATGAAGTACGCCAATGACCCGCGCTACCTTTCCATGAAGAGCTTCGTGAACACGGGAAACGCCTGCGGCCGCGAGTTCGCGTTCCACGAGGTGCCCGAGAAGCTCGAGCCGTTCAACTTCGACGCGTACGCCACCTCCCCCATCACCTTGACGGCGGTGTCGAGCAACCTGGAAACCGGCGAGGCCGATTACCACGTCATCCGCGACCTTTCCGATGACGGCGACCTTCCCTACCTCATGGCATCCTCGTCGATGCCGCTCGTAAGCCACGTGGTGGAAGTGGACGGCAAGAAGCTGCTCGACGGCGGCACCTGCGACAGCGTGCCCATCACCTACAGCCGCCTGACGGGCGCGAAAAAGCACATCGTGGTGCTGACCCAGGACGCCACGTACAAAAAGTCGCCGAACAAGCTGATGCCCATTCTGCAGGGCACCTACTCCGACTACCCCTACTACCTGGAGCGCCTGCGCTACCGGCACGTGGACTACAACCGCACGTATCGCAATCTGGTGCGCCTCGAGCAGGCCGGCGAGATCGTGGTGGTGCGCCCGCAGCGTCCCGTGACGATCGCGAGCATGGAACACGATCAGGACAAGCTGCTCGACCTGTACGCGCAGGGCTACGAGGCGGCGGCGCGAAAGTGGCCGGCCATCCAGGAGTATCTAGCGAAATAGCAGCCGCGGCGGCGCTTGGGTGCGCCGCCGCGAGAGACGCAGGGGGGCGCCGATTCCGGGCAAGCAAGCGCAGCCCCCTCGCAGACGCCTGCGCGCGCCGCGGCGCACCTATTCCGGGAAGAAAATCTCCCGCATAGCCTTCTCGTCGGATGCGGCGGCGTTGCGCCGATCGAGCGCGCTGCCTGCGAACATGAGCACACCGGCAACGACGATGCCGATGACGATCTGATGCAGCCCGGCGATTTTGAAGCCCGCGGCCATGGTCGCGCAATACACGACCACGCCGCCGACCATCGAAAGCAAGGCGCCGCGCTTCGTGGCGCCTCTCCAGAACAGCCCGCACGCCATCACCCAGAAAAACGCCGTCTCAAGACCGCCGAAGGCGAACATGTTGATCTTCCAGATGACATCGGGCGGGACGATGGCAAGGACGAACACGATGACGCCGAGCCCTAACGTGACGACCTGGCTCGACGCGGCGACGACCTTTTCGCGCGGCTCCCTCCCCTGCTTGGTGACGTGATGGATGTACGTGTCCTTGACAATGGCCGAAGAGGACGCGATAAGAAGCGAGGAAACGGTCGAGATGGACGCGGCGATCGGGCCGATGATCGCAATGCCGGCCAGCCAAGGCGGCAGCGTGGCAGCGATGGTCGCGGGGATGATGTTGTCGACGCTCGATCCGTAATCGGCCAGCGACCCGTCGAGCACGCCGGACGCGAGCACGCCGAGCGAGGTGACGCCGATCATCATGATGCCGATGATGACGGTGCCCATGATCATCGCGCCGCGCAGCGCCTTCGTGTCCCGAAATCCCATGCAGCGCACCATCGACTGCGGCAGGACGAAGGTGAACACGCCGACCAGCAGCCACTGCGTGAAATACAACGTCGCGGGCATCTGGCCGCCGCCGAAGGGCTCGAGCATTTCCGGGTGATTCGCCCGAATGGTGTCCATGATGTTTTCGTAGCCGCCCCCGGCAGACAGGATTCCCGCGGCAAGGACGAAGATGCCGATAAGCATAGCGATGCCGCACAGGGCATCGGTCACCGCCACGCCGCGAAACCCGCCGATGGTGGTGAATAAAATGACCGCAACGCCGAACAGCGCCAGCCCGATGAAGTACGAGTAGCCGGTCACCGCCTCGAACAGTTTCGCCCCGCCGACGAATTGCGCCACCATGGTCGCCGCGAAGAAGAGCACGACGATGACGGCGCTCGCGTTGGCAAGCGCATCGGAGCGATAGCGGGCGCGGATGACATCGATCACGGTAACTGCGTCGATACGGCGCGACACCAACGCAAGCTTCTTGCCGACGATGCCGTAGAGCAGCACGAGCGCCGTGACCTGCACGACGGCCATGTAGACCCAGCCCCAGCCGACCAGCCATGCCTGGCCCGGCCCGCCGACGAACGAGCTGACGGAGCCGTACGTGGCGATCGTCGTCATCGCGAGGACGAAACCGCCGAGCGCGCGGCTGCCGATGAAGTATTCCTTCACGAAACCGCCCGAGCCCGCAGCGCGCGAGCGGCGGCGCACGAACACGGAAACGCAGAGCGCCACGACGAGGAAAACGACAAGCGGAATGAGGGCGACCAAGCTATTCACGATGGCCCCCGATCCCCTCTTCGCCGGCGGGGGCGCGCACTTCCGAAGAAACAGACGCCGAAGCGGCGGCGCCCCGCGACCCGCGGACGTCCGGAACTACCTGACCGGAATCCGCGGCGACGGCATCCAAGTCAAAATCGGCAAACACCTTGTAGCCGAGCACCACGGCGGCGACAACCGCCGCAATCCAGGGGGCAACGCACCCGCCGATAACCCACAGCGGCGTATGGAATACCCAGATATCCAGGCCGGAAAGGCCGAACCCGCACACCAGCCACACGACGATGATGGCGCAAAGCGCGACAATCGTGGACTTGGCTTCCCTGTTCGCCTGCTTCATGGCGTCTGCATACGTGATGATTCGGCGCTGCGGCATGCTACCCCCTTCATTTGAATAGTATCGCCCCATGCTATCACGCAACCTTGACGCATACAGGGCCAGGTGGGGCTCATAGGAAATGAAAATGAAGAAGCCCCGCCGGCATGACGGGGCTTCCCAAAAACGCTCTAGCAAGCAAGGCGGCTAGGCGCGGGTGCGGGTTTCCTCGAGCACCTTCGCGGCGAAATCGGCGACGGTGGAAGGCACGGTCTCGTTGGAGCGGTCGCGCACGGCGATGGTTCCCTCCTGCGCCTCCTTCTCTCCCACGACGATCATGTAGGGCACGCGATCGATGCTGCGCGCCTCGCGGATCTTGTAACCGATCTTCGCGTCGCGATCGTCGACGGCCACGCGGATGCCGGCCTCGTCGAGCGCCTTTGCAACCTTGTGGGCGTAGTCGCGGCTCTTCTCGGACACGCACAGCACCTTGACCTGCGTCGGGGCAAGCCACACGGGGAATTTGCCGGCATAGTGCTCGATGAGGATGCCGACGAAGCGCTCGACCGAGCCGAAGCAGACTCGATGCAGCATGATGGGGCGCTTGCGCGAGCCGTCGGCGTCGACGTAGTCCAGATCGAAGTTCTGCGGCATCTGGAAGTCGAGCTGCACGGTGCCGCACTGCCAGGTGCGTCCGAGCGAATCCTCCAGATGGAAGTCGATCTTCGGGCCGTAGAAGGCGCCGTCGCCCTCGTTGACCTCGTAGTCCATGCCCAGCTGCTCAAGGGCGGTCTTGAGGCCGGCCTCGGCGCGCGCCCAGTCCTCGTCGGAGCCCATGGAGTCCTCGGGGCGGGTGGAGAGCTCGACGTGGTACTTGAAGCCGAACTTCTGGTACACGGAATCGATCAGGTTGACCACGCCCACGATCTCGTCGGTGAGTTGGTCGGGGCGCACGAACAGGTGGGCATCGTCCTGGTTAAAACAGCGCACCCGGAACAGGCCGTGCAGGGCGCCGCGCAGCTCGTGACGGTGCACCAGGCCGATCTCGCCGGCGCGGATGGGCAGCTCGCGGTAAGAATGAGGCTTGGCTGCGTACACCAGCACGCCGCCGGGGCAGTTCATGGGCTTGATGCAGTACTCTTCCTCGTCGATGAGGGTGGAGTACATGTTGTCCTTGTAGTGGTCCCAGTGGCCCGAGGTCTTCCACAGCTGCTTGTTCATGATGAGCGGCGTGGAGATCTCGACATAGCCGGCCTTGTGGTGAATCTCGCGCCAGTAGTCAAGCAGCGTGTTCTTGAGCGTAACGCCGTTGGGCAGGAAGAACGGGAAGCCGGGGGCCTCGTCGCGCATCATGAAGAGGTCCATCTCGGCGCCGATCTTGCGGTGGTCGCGCTTCTTGGCCTCCTCGATCAGGCGCAGGTGCTCGTCGAGCTCGTCTTTGGTGGCAAACGCGGTGCCGTTGATGCGGGTGAGCATCTTGTTGTTCTTGTCGTTTTTCCAGTACGCGCCCGAGACGCCGGTGAGCTTGAAGGCCTTAAGCGCCTTGGTGTAGCAGATGTGGGGGCCGACGCACATGTCGATGTACTCGCCCTGCTGGTAGAAGGTGATGCGGGCGTCGTCGGCAAGGTCGCCGATGTGCTCGACCTTGTACTTCTCGCCGCGCTCCTCCATCAAAGCGATGGCCTCGGCACGAGGAAGCTCGAAGACGGTGAACTTGAGGTTCTCCTTCACGATCTTCTTCATCTCGGCCTCGATGGCCTCGAAGTCGTTCTCAGAGATCTTCTGGCCCTCGGGCAGGTCGACGTCGTAGTAGAAACCGTTATCGGTCGCGGGGCCGTAGGCGAAATCGGCCTCGGGGTACAGGCGCTTGATGGCCTGGGCCATGATGTGGGCTGCGGAGTGGCGAACGACGTGGGTGACCTGGTCCTCGGGGCACTCGATGACCTGGCCGTCGTTTTGCAAGACCTTCATGGAAAACCTCTTCCTAAAAATTCGGTGACAAGCTCGTTTAGTGTACTCGTTTACGCGCACGGGGTACGCAACAAAAAGCCCCCACATAAAGCGGGGGCCAAAAACGCGAGGTGCTTCCGGCTTACTGGATGCGGGTGCGGCAGTACGGGCAGACCTTCCAGTCGGCGTTCAAGGGGCGGTGGCAGGTCGGGCAGACGTTGCGCACCTGGGTGTTGCAGATGGGGCAC
>CAVCPR010000004.1:0-58536 GCA_963604235.1 Anaerovoracaceae bacterium
CGCGACGCTCAGTATCGTGTTCTCAACCTTCATCCGGCCTCTCCTCGTTCGCTTCCCGTGGGTCTTGTTTCTGCCTCTATATTACCCCTGGGGTAACATGGAGTCAACGCGAACGGGGCGCTTCGAGGTGATTTTCCGGCGCGGGCGCATAAGAAAACCTCCCATTTCTCGTGTCTAAGAAATGGGAGGCAGTTCAATGTGCGCCGGCGGGCCCGTTTAGTTCGAGTCGAAGCCGTCGTAGCTCGGCTTGGTCCAGACGACGTAGAGCGTGAGCTCGTCGACGTCGCCGATGGTGAACGGCGTGGGCAGGGGCGCGCTCGAGGCGGTGGCGCCCTTCGACGCGTACACGGCGGCCTTCGCCGCCATCCTCATCGCCCCGGCCCCGTCGGGGCGCGCGACGTAGGCCGTGGTCGCGACGCCGGACCAGTCGGGCGTGAAGCTTGTTCCCTTGAGGACTTCTTTTACGTTGGCTGGCTTCATGTCCTCCGTGTCGAGCGGGGTGGTCAGCGCCGCGTCGGCGTAGGGCGCGTAGGCGGCCAGGAAGTCCGCCGTGCCCTGGGCGAACTCGTACTTGATGGCGCAGCAGCTCCTCTCGATATGCGCGTAGATGTAGTAGTCGTACACGCCCTCCGTCTCGGGCGTGAACGACGTCCCGTTGTCGCCGGGCATGGGGGTCGTGCAGTCCTCGTCCATGTACCAGCCGTCGAGCTTCTCGTAGGCGTCGAGCTTGAAGCCGAGGCCCCATGGGTTGTTGGGCAGGTATCCGTTCATGATGGTGTACTTCTGCCCGAACACGAGCGATTCGCAGTCGAGCTCCTCGCCGTCGAGGATGTAGTGCACCGTGAGGGGTTTCGCCTGGTCCCTGCCGTAGACGTAGTAATCCCCGTCGCTGACCGTCAGGTAGAACGCGTCGCCCGACTTGTCGGCGTACTGCCGCATGGCCTCGTTGACGTACCAGTAGTAGTAGTTCTTCATGGAGCTCACGGTGACGAACTGCGTGTACGGCAGGATCTCGTAGCGCTGCGTGGCGGCGGTCACCGCGAAGGAGTCGCAGTAGACCTCCTTCCTGTTCCAGATGTAGTGGACCCTGACCTCTTTGCCGTCCCTGGAGGTGATCGGCGACGTGCGGACGTAGCCGATGTACGTCGGCTCGTCGAAGATGTCGGGCTCGTGGCTCGGCGCGAGCACCGCGCGGGCCACGCCCACGACCTGCCTGCCCGCGTCGCTGCCCGCGACCTTGTAGCTCAGCGCCGACGCGGAGAACGGGCCGGCGGAGTCGGGCATCGAGCCCGACGGCTCGGGATGGTCTCCCGTCGTGGGGTGGGGAGCCGACGCCAGGGGCTCCGCGCGCGGCACGACCTCGATGGCGAGGGCCTCGATGTAGGGGGACGCGATGGTGTGCCCGGGGTAGTCCTCCTGCGGTGCGATGCAGACGGCCTCTTCGTCTCGCCAGCCGCTCCAGCCGAGGGAGTTCCCCGTGCGGTAGCGCAGCGTGAAGTGCTTGCCGAGGTTGCCGGTCAGGTGGGCCTGGAAGGCGACGTTGCGGCGGCCGGCGTTCTCCGCCCCGGCCATGTCGCCGCCGCCGCTCCAGCCGACCGACCAGCCGTCCCAGCCCTCGGTCCACTTGTTGTCGCCGAGGGGCTTGAACCGGTAGCAGATGCAGCCGTCCATGTCCCCGTTCACGCTGCCGGGCTTCTCGGCGAGCCTGAGCTTGACGCCCTCGAGGGCGCGCACGCCGAGGGCGCCGAGCATGTTGTTCGCCGGCTTCCACCTCGAGGTGTTGCCGTAGTCCTGGATGCAGGCCAGCCCCTGGATGTGGAAGCTGCTCGCGAGGTGGTCGACGCGGGCGCCCTTGTCGAGGTGCACCCACATGCCCTCGTAGCGCAGCCCCGTGTCCTCCGCGCCGCTGAAGGGGTAGGTCTCGTTCTTGATGCCGACCGTCATCCCGACGGTGGCCCCGGTCGCCTTCTCCTTGCTCCCGAGGTCGAGGCAGGCGCCCTTCGACCTGAATACGGCGTCCTTGAGCAGCCACGAATGGTTTGGGTTGGCGAAGTCCGCCTGGGTTCCCGTCCCCTCGCAGTGGAATCCGGCGTTGCACCACTGGTCGTCTACGTAGTTCGGGTGCTCGAGGACGAGTCCCGTCGCGTCCGAGACGATGTACTGCCTGTCGTTGGCCGTGTGGATCCAGAATGCCTGGTTCGCGAGGCCCGAGCGCCCCCATATGAGCGCCGTCGCGCCGTAGGCCTTCGGCGGGAGGTTCTCGCTGTTCTGGTCCATGCACCACGCCGCGTTACTGTTCAGCTGCATGACGTTGACGATGGACATCGTGCCTTTCCACTTGTTCGCGGAGTTCCAGTCCGCGGCGCTCTCGCATCCGTACCTGTTCAGGCCGACGTACCAGTTGCGGTTCGTCTTCGCGCCGGCGTCGGGCCAGCCGTCGCCCTTGCGCCAGGATTGGAGCCGGGTCCCGTCCCCGGCGGCCGAGTTGCCGTCGCCGGCGCAGAGCGATTTGCCCTCGTCCCCGCCGTCGCAGATGGCGACGATGCGCCCGGCCCACTCGATGCCGCAGTTCGGAATCCCGCCTGCTACGCAGATCCCGATCGCCGGGGTCTTCTGCTCGAGGGAGTCGCCCTGCTCGAGGGTGATTTTGTCGCTCTCTGGGTGCGTGATGCCGCCGCATCCGCCGATGTTGCAGTAGAAGTTCCAGTAGGAGCCGACCGTTCTGAACCGGCAGGTGCGCTGCGAGTTGCCGAACCTGATCTTGTACGCCGCGGAGCTGAGCGAGTCCCACGTGCTGTCGGACGAATGCCACTGGATGTAGTCGTCGCAGCGGCGAACCTGCAGGTTGTCGCTGTCCTCGGTCTCCCCGTAGATGGTCAGGCTGGTGCCTGCGGGGGGGTTCTGCAGGTTCAGGTCGCAGGTGACCGCCGCCGCCGGGTCGCCCGCCACGGCCGCCCCGTCGACGTCGAAATACAGGGTGTACCTGTTGTCCTGTCCGCCGATGTTGTGCCAGCCCTGGTAATATTTCTGGAAATCGGCGCCCTCGTACGGGTAGCCCCAAGCCCACCGGGCGCGCGAATACGCCTTGACCAGCGGCATGAAGTCGACGTAGGCGAAGAGGCTGTTGATGTAGCCGCAGTACACGTTCGACGCCACGCCCGCGCCGAGCAGGCCGACGCCGACGCTGTGCCAATTGGAGAAAGGCCAGCAGAACAGCGGCGTCTTTGCGCGGGCGTAGCGGTCGTATTGCAGGGTGGCGCCGTTGTCGCTGCTCCCGTCGAAGGCCACCTGGCCGTTGCCGCGCCAGTACGTCCGGTGCGCTCCGGCGGCGCAGACGTCCTCCGGCCAGTCGTCGTCGGCGGGGTCGCCCTCCGCCCACGCGAGGGCGCAGGGGCTGAGGATGTACCCGATGCCGGACGCGAGCACGCCGGCGACCAGCCCGCGGCGGGTAAGGTTCCGATGTCTCGCGCCTTGCGCGTCGCATCCTTCCGCGCCGCGCACGGGCGCGGTCTCGTTTTCTTTTTTCGCCATGATGCCCTCCCTAGTGGACGTCGAGGCGCTGCCACGCGCAGCGCGTCGCGAGTTGCTGGTTGTCGGCGAGCTGCGCCGGCCGTAAGAAGGCCGAGCGCACCGTGCCGGATGCCTTGTCGGGGACGATGACGAGCCCCGTGCGCGTCAGGTGCGACCTGTCCGCGACGAATCCCGCCCGGCCCGACTCGTCGCGCTCGAACGGGCCGGCCGCCTCCTCGTCGCCCGGGGCGGGATACGCCCAGTCGTCGAGATAGACGTCGCATGAGAGCATGTACGGGATGCCGGGGGTGAGGGAATCGAAGGAGAACTCGATATAGGACTCCTTCTGCTCGACGAGGGCCGCGGCCTGTTTGCCTGGGGTCAGGTGCGCGTACGCGATGTCGGCGGGAATCCCCGCCGCGTACATGGCCTGCTGCTCGGATGCCGCGTAGGTCGAGCCCGGGAATCTGCCCGTTCCGGGCGAGTCCACGACTTTCGCCGAGAGGGAGGGCTCGCCCCTCGTCCCGGCGTTCATGGCCAGCCATCCGCACCCGCCGGCCACGAGCGCCGCGAGCGCGAGCCCGCCGGCGGCCATCGCCCCGCGGCGGCTCACCTCGGGGCTGTCCCCGCCGGCGGCGCCGGCCTGGGGTGTCTGCGTGTTTTCCATTTTCGTTCTCGGCTTTCCCTCGGGAGCGCTCCATTTTCCGCGGGGGAAGGCTCCTCGTTCGCATCGAGGAGATGGGCGGCGCGCGTCGGCGCCTCTCGGGGAGGCGCTGCGAAGTGCGCGGTAAAAAGTCGCCCGCCGGTCGAACCCCGCCGCAGGATGTGGAAGCGCGGCGTTTGCAGTTGCTTGAAGTATATGGGATGAATCGTCCATGGGCAACGCGACGGGGGAGCGCGTTCGCCTTTTCCTTTCTCGATGTGCTATGATGTCGGCGAGGCAGCTCCCGCGGACTCCACGTGAGGCGGGGGCGAAGGAGGGTCGCCGCAACGCCGGCGGCCCTCCGATTGTTTACCGGGAGGCGCGCGGCCTCGTGAGCTCCCCGCCCCCTTTCCTCCTCGCCCGCAGCCCGCAGGCCCCTGCGATGCAGGCCGCGCCGGCGAGCAGCGCGAGCCCGGCCGACCCGGCCGGGGGCAGGGCCCCGTCGGGGGTGTTCCTCACCGTCAGCTCGTAGGCGACGTTCCCGTCGGCGGACACGTCCGCCCAGCTGACGAAAGTGCCCCCGCCGATCGCGCCCGCGTCGTCGGGAGCGATAGACGCCTCCCCGCTCTCCGCATCGACGCTCGCCGTGAAGGAGAGCTCCGCGCCGTCCGGCTCCATGTAGCCTTTCGGCGCCTTCGTTTCGACCAGCATGTACCGCCCCGTCTTCAGCCCCGTGAAGGTAAGCGTCCCGTCGGCGCCCGTCGCGAGCTCGCGCGCCTCCTCGCCCTCGCGGGCGAGGGAGAACACGGCACCGGCGAGGCGGGTACCCTCCGCCGCGCCCACCTTCACGACCGTCAGCGAGGCCCCGAGCTCGTTCTTGATGACGCTCACGGGCATGCCGTCCGAATCCCCGACAAGGGTCACCGTCGGCCGGCCCGTGCCGGCGACGGCCTTCCAGGTCGCCGAGCGGTCGATGGCGTACCCCGCCGGGGCGGCCACCTCGCGCAGGTAGTAGGTTCCGGCGCCGTGCCCCGAGAAGGCGGCCAGCCCGTCCGCGCCCGTGGTCGCCCGCTCGATCTCGTCGGTGCAGGCTTCGTCCGCGTAAAGGGCGAACACTGCCCCGGCGAGCGCCGCGCCGCTGTCCGCGTCCACCTTGGTGATGGAGACCCCGAGCCCGGCCTCCGCGTTGTCCACGACGAGGAGCGCGTGGTTGGCGTAGGAGACGGACCCGTCCTCGCCTGCGTTCACGGGCGAGGGCAGGGGGTAGGAGGCCCGCAGGGCGTCGCCCTCGGCGCTCGTGTCCGGCATGTCCCCGCGCGCATAGCGCGCCGCCTCGTGGGCGACGACGTAGTCGGCGTAGCCGTCGGAGTCCGCGGAGGCGTCGTAGGCGACCGACCCCGTGACGCCGGCGGAGCCGATCCACGTCTCCTTGAGGTGGTAGGTCACCTGCTCGTTGTTGATGAACAGGGGCAGCCCGCCCCACGAGACGGCCCATGAGTTCGCGCTGGAGGGCTCGGCGGTGTTCTCGATCTCGTTGCCGGCGACGTCGACGAGCGACGATTCGCCCGCCGAGGGGGTGACCGGTTCGTCTACCGAGCCATACCTGCGCCAGAGCTGCACGGTGACGGTCTTGGCCTCGGAACCCGCCGCCCACTGCGCCTTCGCGGTGACCGACGTGTACTCCGTCGAGCGGTTCGAGATGTAGAGGGCGAACCGGTTCTCCCCGGCGCGGGCCCACTCCACGTCCGCCGACGCGCCCGTCGTCTCCACCTTCCCGTCCGCGATCCCTCCCTTGTAGGTCATCGAGAACGTCACGGTGTCCGGGCCCTCGTAGCCGGGCGCCGTCGCCTTGTCCTCCGAGAGGACGTAGGTCGCCGTGACGTCCGAGGAGGCGTCCGGCGCCGCGAGAGACAGATAGAAGACCCCCTGCTCGTCGGTGACGGCGCGCGCGTCCTCCACCTTCTCGTAATCGCCGCCCGCCTCGTAGACGCTCGGGTCGGTGGTGTACTCGCTCGTCCCGGCCTTGCGGTACAGCGCGCCGGTTCCGGCCGCGTCCGTCTGGGAGACGGCGAACGCGACCCCGGGCATGGGCTGCCCGGTCGCGTGGTCGTTCTTGTGCACGATGAGGGTGCCTTTATGCACGTACGCGTTGCGGAACGCCACCGCCTGCACCGAGCTTATGGGCGAGTCGGCGGGGTAGGCCGCGGCGAGCACCTTCACGGTGACCGCCGTGGCGGCGTCGTACTCTTTCCAGCCCGCCGTGTCCGACCCGTTGGTTGAGTTCCTCACCTGATACCACGTGAGGTTGTTCCAGCTGTCGGCGTCCATGAAGTAGTTCTTCTCGGCGATGGTGTACTCGCGGTATTGCCTCGTGTCTATCTCCCATGTGTACGTGTTCGTCGACGGGTCGTGCGTCGTGTAGCCGTAGCGCCTGTCCGTCGAGTCGTCGTGCTCCATGTCGGAGTCGGCAACGAGCAGAAGCTCGTAATCCGTGACGGCTGAGCCGTCCTCGTCGTGGGTCACGTCGATGTGGAAGTCCTCGGCCTCGTCGAAGTCGGCGAGGGAGGGATACCCGTGCTCTGCGGCGAACGCCGCGAGCGCGTCGCCTTCCCCCTCGAAGGTCTTGCTGATCGTCAGCTTCGCCTTCTTCGCGACGAGCACGCCGTCGATGTGCCATCCGTCGGTCGCGTCGTATTTGACCGCCGCCCAGCGGACCGTGAAGTTGTCGGCGGTCAGCGTCGACTTGTCGATCGCCTCTCCGTCGATCTTGATGGCGTAGGACCCGTCGCGCACGCTCTCGAGGACTTCCTCGTCCGAGGGGAGCGCCTCGAGCCTCACGCCGTCGGGGTCGGTGTAGTTTGTCCAGCTCTCGGGCGGGAAGATGCCCTTCCCCCGCGCGGCGCCCCTGATCTTCTCGTCCACCTCCGCCGCCGACGTGCTGCTTGCCGGGGCCAGGAGGGTGAACGCGCTGTCGGCGCCGAACGTGTCCGTGCCCCATACGCGCGTCGCGAAGATCGAGGCGGTGTAGTAAGCCGAGGATTGCGACTGCGACGAGCCCGAGACGTCGAGGATCTCGCAGTTCAGGTTGAGGTAGAAGTTCGCGGTGTTGATGTGCTTGGTGGCTCCGTTGTCCTTCGGCGTCCAGGTCGACTTCGCGGTGACGCGCCCCGCCGCGTCCGCCGCCGCCGACAGCTCCTCGTAAGAGATTTCCTCCCCGGCGGCGTGCACCGTCCCGCCGATGTCCCATCCCGCGAAGGTGTAGATGGTCTTGCCGGAGCTCGCGCGTTTCCATGTGAGGGTGACGGAATCCTCGTCCGGCGCGGCGAGCTTGACCGCCGCCCCGTCCGCGGCGGAGATCTCGACCGTTTTGGAGGCCGCGCCGTCGATGGACGCGTTCTTTTCGAAGACCTGGTCGGCGATGGGGATGCCGCCGACCGTGATGCGGTCCGAGTCCGCCATCTCGGCGGAGTAGGTGAGGGACACCTTCGACATGTCGCGCTCCTTGGCGGAGATGCTCACGGCGCCGGTGATGTTGGACAGCGAGATGCTCGTCGTCCCGTCGCCGTTGTCGGCAATCGTCGCAGTCGCGCCCGCGACGTCCCAGTAGACGTTCTTGCCCGGGGTTTCGACCGTGACGGTGTTTTTCCCGGCGGCCTCGCAGACGTACGTCGTCGCCGGCGCGGCTCCGGCCGGGTAGACCAGGCCATCGTCATCCGAGACGTTCACGGGATGGAAGCAGTTGTCGGCCATGAGCTGCGCGTCCGAGGCCGATTTACTCCCGTCTCCGTAGAAGGACGAGGGTCGGGCGATGGCTCCGTCGTTTCGGTTCGCGGGCAGGTAATAGAGGTCGAGGGTCGAGGAGGAGTAGGCGCTGGACAGATAGGCCGCGTTCATGGTGAAGACGTACCAGGTCCCGTCGACGACCTGCGGCGTCACGTCGGCGTAAGCCGCCGAGGTCCCGGCAGGGGCGTACGCGAAGATGTAGTTCCCCCAGTCCGCGGACTCGTTGTCTGCGCGGGCGCATTCGGCGGGCGCGAACCCGAACGCCGACAGGCTCTCGGCTATGACGGACGCCGGGACGATCTCGCGGTAGCCGCCCGCGCGGTACGCCTGCTTCGTCACGGATATGGGTTCGTACCCGTCCGAGTCGGCGGATGCGAAGACGGCGCCGTTTCTCGACGCGTAGAGCCATTTCCCGTCCACGCACACGCGGACGTTCACCGTCACGGCCGGCGCGTCCTCTTCGTAATCGTCCGAGTCGCTTTCCGCCGTCTCCGTCCCCGTCGCCGAGTCCCCGTCTTTTGCGCCGTCTTCGTCTTCGGTTGAGGCGGCTGCGATCGCCGATGCACTCGCCGAGCTCGTTTTCGCGAAAGCGGCGCCGCTCGACGAGAGCGGCACTTCGTCGTCTTCGATGACGGTTTGGCTGCCCGACGGCCCGTCGGCCCCCGTCTTGTTCGCCCCGGCGTCCTCCGCCCCGCTTCCAGCCGACTCGGCGGCGGCGGTTGCGCCCGACGCTTCGGCTTTCGGCCCCGTCGCCATGTCCTGTTCCGCGAAGGCGGCGGGCGAGGGAAGGCACAGCAGGATGGCCAGAGCCGCCGTGGCGATCCTCTTTCCGATTCCGTTTGCTTTCACGCGCGTCTCTTTTCCCTTGCGTTCTTTTTCGTCCCCTTGCGCCGCCCTTGAAGGGGCAAGGCCCGCCCAGCCCGTCATCGGGTCGGGGCGGGCGCCCCTTCGCGTCTCGCCCGGCTCCTCGTTTCGCGGCCGGGGCCTCCCCGCCGCGCCCCGTCGGTCCCATGCGCGGCGGCTCCCGTGCGTCGGCCTTACTTCAGGCGCAGGAACCCGTCCCACGGCTCCCAGAAATACGACCGCACGCAGATCTCGTCGCCGGTCTGGTCTCCGGAAAGCCCGCCGACGGCGCCGCCCCATTCGTTGCCCGAGGCGTGCACGAGCAGCCCGCCGCCGAGATACACGGCGGTATGGTAGGTCTGGTTCAGGAGGATGTCGCCGACCTGCAGGTTTGAAAAGTCGCCGAGCCACGCGAACCCGTTTCGCGTGAGGTTGTAGACCATGTTCCCGGTGTAGGTCGCGCCCGATGTCTCGAGCCCGGCCTGGCGCAGGGCGGAGACCACCAGGGAGGAGCAGTCGTAGTCGCCCCTCTCGCCCCAGCGGTATTCCTGGTCGTAGCCGTGCGAGTCGTCGGCGGCGACGGCGAGCATCCAGGTGACGTAGCTGCTCACCGAGTCGTTCGCGCACTTTACGCCGACGAGCGCGCCGTCCACGTCGCGAAGATGGTAGGAGGCCCCTTCGAAATCGTGCCAGCCGTAGAGCATCCAGCCCATCACGGGGTCGTAGAGGACGCCTTTATGGTCGTCTTCGAGCCACGTGAGGCCGTAAAGGGTTTTTCCGGTCTCCTCGTCGAAGCAGTACCAGTGATATTCGTCCCCCTCGTCGTTGCCGCAGGGGATGTACTGCTGCCCGTAGAGCATCTTCCCGGTGTCCTGCTCGTAGCAGACCCACTTCTCGCCGCTCTCGACCCATTTCCATCCGTAGGCGACGGCGCCCGTCCAATCGTCGAGATAGTACCAGGCCTGGGGCTCGCCGGGCTCGTTGCCGCACGGCAGGCATTGCTCGCCGTAGAGCATCCAGCCCATGGTCTGGTCGTAGAAGACCCATTTCCCGTCCTCCGCGAGCCACTGCCAGCCGTACTGGGCCGCTCCGGTGACGTCGTCGAGGAGATACCAGTGATATTCGTCTTCCGCGTCGTTGCCGCAGGGGATGTACTGCTGCCCGTACTTCATGGCGCCGGTGTCCTGGTCGTAATAGACCCATTTGGCGCCGGCATCGACGTACTGCCATCCGGTGAGCATCGCGCCGCTGTCGTCGAACAGGCGCCAATGCGAGGACTTCCCGTCGAAGTCCTCGACGAAGGCCTCGCCGCGCAGCGGCTCCTCCCCGCCGTCGGCGTAATAGCGCCACGCGCCGTCGGCGCAGGCGACCCATCCGGCCTTCTGGCCGGCGACGTCCCCGCCGCCGCCCTCGCCGGGGTCTTCCTCGTCCGCAGCGGCGGGCGTCGCGCCCTCTTCCTCGCCGGCGGCAGCCGGCTCGGCGGAGGCGCTTGCGGCGTCGCGGGAGCCCGTCGTGTCAACGTCCGCAGCCGAGGCCTCGGGCTCTGCGGAGCCCCCGGTATCGGACGAAAGGCCCGCGCCCGCGCCCGGCGCGCCGTCCGAAGAATCCCCGTGGGACGAAGCCGACGCGCTCTCGGCCGCGAGCGCGCTCTCGGGCGTGCCCGCATTGCCCGCATCCGCCCAGCAGGGCGCGGGCGCCCAGCAGGGCGCGGGCGCCCAGGCCGCGCAGGCGAGCGCCAGGGCCGCCCCGGCGGCCGCGCGCCTCAATTCGGGACGTCTCTTTGCTCGGGCTTGTCCGTTATTTTTTCTCATTGCGCTTTCCTTCGGTTCTTCGTTCGCTTCTCCGCTTGCGTCGTCGCCCGCCCGCGCTCGCGGCGCGGCGCGCGGCGTCTGGCTCGAATCCCTACGCCGGGCTGCGGTAAGTCGCGGCGACGTGCATGGCGATCTGCTCCAAATCCGCCTGCTCGATCCTCTGGTCGGGCGTGCCGTCCAAGACGATCTCCCACGGCGCGTATCCCTCGTTCGCGACGAAAAACCCGCAGAACTTGCGCTGCACGGGCTGCCCGTCGTCCGTAAGGGCGTAAAGGACGCCGGTCGCCTTGGTCAGCCACAGGTCGGCGAGTTGGGCGGCTTGCTCCGAGTTCAAGTCAATGTGCGTGAACTTCTTCGCGGGCTGCTCGGTGTGGGAGAGCGCGAAAGGGGAGATGCCGAGGGGCGTCATGATATACTCGCGCATCTCCTCGGTGACTATGAGGGGGAAGGAGGAGATGTCCGGCTGCGGGTTGCCGGGGGTCAAAAGGCCGGTGAGGCATACGGCCTCGCGATCGTCGGAGCCGGCGATGTAGCGGCACGAGAAGTCGTCGCAGTTGATCGTGCGTTCCTGGTCGAGAGTGTATTTCGACGAGGGGTCGCCCAGGGGCACTTCCACGATGTCGTCGGCCTTCGCCGGCTTGTTACGTTTGAACACCATCCCGGAAGAGCTCGATGCGCCGAGGGCGGCGCAGCCGGCGGCGGCGAGCGCCATTCCCATCTTCTCCATCTCGGTCTCTTTCATTTTTCGTTTCCTTTCTTCTTCCGGCGCCCGCAGCGCCCGTCCGAACCTGTTTCCAGCCCTCTCGCCGTGCCCGGCGGCGTCGGGTCCCGTTCTCCCGCGGGCCTGCCTCGCCCGGCGGTTTTCACTTTCTTGCGTACGCCTCCGTGTACTCGTCGGCGTAGACGAGCTCGTAGCCGGCCTCGGCGGCGGCCATGCGCAGGCGCTCGTTTTGGTACGCGTAGTCGCTGCCGATGGCCAGCCACAGCGCGTCGAACTCGCCCCGCTCGACCCATTCGAGCGCGTAGCCGTCCGTCCCGCTCTTGAGCGCCTCATAGGCGGCGGTCAGGTCCTCTTTGCCGTTGACCTGCGGAAGTATCAGCTCCGCCCGCCCGTCGAATGCGGGCTTGAACCCGCAATATTCGAGGAAGCTGCCTGAATTGAAGTCGTTCCCGATGCTCGCCCCGGCGCCGACCCCCGCATCCTCGAGCGCCGCCGCCGCGGCGCAGCGGGACGCGGCGATGGACTCCGAGAGCGTGTCTCGGCAAGTCGCCGACAAGGCGAGCATGACGACCGCCGCGGCGGCCACGAACAGCGTGGCGAGCCGGCGGGCCGCCCCCTCCCGCCCGGCAAGCGGCTCTCGGCACGCCAGCGGCGCCGCAGCGGGCGCCACGGCGAGCAGCAGCAGCACGTTGCGCATTTGCAGCAGCGCGAGGACGCCGAGCACGGCGACGAGGGCGTCCGCGAGCCTTACGTCGGAAAGCCCTTTCAGGGCGCGCCCGCGCAGGAGCGCGTAGGCGGCCAGCGCCGCCGGCGTGAGCGCGAGGATTCCGCAGGAGGCGAGGGACGGGATGGTCGGCTGCAGCTCCTGGATTCCCAGGGTCTCGAGCCCGCCGGCGAGGGAGCGGAAGATGAAGAGGGTGCCGGCGGGTCCGTAGGGCGACAGCAGGGATGCGAGACAGGCGGAAAGCCCCGCCGCGCAGATCTGCGCGCGAAGGCCTCGCGCGCGGCCGTCCGCGAGCGCGCAGGCGAGGGGGATGGCGGCGAGGACCCACATCGAGCAATGCAGATTCGCCATGGCGGCCGAGCAGCAGGCGGGAACGGCGAGCCAGCGCCGCCTCCCGCCTTGCAGCGCCCTCTCCGCCGCGATGGCGCAGACGCACAGGCATATGACGTCTATGGCGCGCGGGTTCGTCTTCACGAACATGCTCATGATGAACAGCGCCGCGCCCGTGCAGACGGCCGCCGCCCGGGGGCGCGCAGGCTCGAAGGTCCTCGCGCAGGCGAACATGGCGAGGGCGGCGAATACCCACGAAAGGGCGCAGGCCGCCGCGACCCCGCGCAGGCCGAGCGAGGAGTCCACCATTGCGGCGCCTAGGCAGAAGAGCCACTGCTGCGCCACGCAATCCAGCCCTTCGTTGCAGGTGAGAGGGTCGGTCGTCGGGATGCCGGACTCGATGATGGAGCGCCCGAGGGCGATGATGTAATAGATGTCGCCGTCGAGGAACGTCCCCAGGTAGGCCGCGCCGGCGAACGCCGCCGCGAGCCCCAGGATGACGGGGGAGGGGGGCGAGGAGAGGGAGTCGAGGAAGCGCCCGAGAAGGTCGCTCTCCCCGGCCCCGCGCCGCGCCGCCGTCTGCTTCGCGCCGCTCATTACGCGATCGTCACCATCCGGCCCGGCGCGATGCCGAGCTCCGCCGCGCGCCCGCGGCGCATCTCCACGACCGTCGCGCAATGCGGGACCTTGGGCCCCATCTCGCCGGGATGCACGGCGCGCGCGTCGAGCACGGAGCCGTCTTTGGCGAGCGACACGACGTCGATGGTGGTGGACATGCCCTTGCAGTGGATGCGGGGGCAGCGCCTGAACACCATGGCGAAGTCCTCGTCGATGTTCCTGCGGCCGAGAAGGCCGCGCATGCGCTCCCAAGGCCACACGGCCTCGACGGCGCCGGGCAGCACTTGCTGCCCGTCGAGTTTCAGGACGGCCGCGCGCATGCTAGAACCAGCTCCTGTCGCCGGCGACGTAGGTCTGGTAGAACTCCTGGTCGCTCTTGGTGAGGTACATCACGCCCTCGATGAAGCCGATCACTTCCATCGCCCAGAACGAGAAGCCTAACGTGACGATGAATCCGCCGAGGGAGACGGCGAGCATGATGATGCCGGCTTTCTTCCTGCCGAGATAGAATTTATGGATGCCGAGGCCGCCGAGCAGCATGGCGAGCAGGCCGGCGACGAGTTTTCTCTCCTCAGCGGTCGGGACGGGCGCGGGCCCCTGCTGGCAGGCGTTCGGGTCGTAGCTGCCCTGCTGCTGGTAATAGGCCTGCGAGGGGTACTCGGCGCGGCCCTGCTGCCAGCCCTGCGCCCCTCCCTGCTGCCCGTATCCCGTCTGCTGGGCCGAGCCGGCGCCTGCCGGCGGCTGCGCCCACTCGGGCGGGCATCCCTGTTGGTTGTTCTGGTCCACTGGTTCGTCCTTTCTTTCGGCGCGGCGTCGATGATGAAGGTCGCCCCGCGAGACGGTGCGGCCCCCGCAGCCCCGGCCCTCTGCGCCTACATCATGCCCGCGTACATGGTCGCCATCTCGACGACCTGCGCGAGGAACGGCGCGGCGCCGATGATGAGGGTCGAGGGCAGGTAGAAGAGCGCCATGGGGATGACCGCCTTGACGGCGAGCTTGTTGGCCTGCTCCTCGAGCGCGTCGAACTGCGCCGAGCGCGCCGCGTCGGCCTGGGCCTTCAGCGCGGGCCCGATGGATGCGCCCTGGATGAGCGACTGCGACAGCGACGAGCAGAAGATGCCGAGCTGGCGCGACTCGGAGCGCTCCGCCATGCGCTCGAGGGCGGCGACGTTGGAGATGTTGAACAGGTTGATGTCTCGGTCGACCTGGCCGAACTCCTCGGCGAGCGGTCCCGAGCACTTCGCGGCGATCTGCTTGAAGCCGCGCTCGAGCGTCGCGCCCGCCTCCACGTTGATGGCGAGAAGGTCGAGGACGTCGGGCAGGTCGCGCTCGACCTGCCGGCAGCGCTCGCGCGCGCGCAGGGCGACGAAGAGCCTCGGCGCGACGAGTCCGATGCCCGCGCCGACGAGCAGCGCGACGAGAAGGGCGCCGAGGTTCCCGAGAGAGAGGCCGAGGAGCAGGCCGAGGAACGCGACGACGATCGTCGCCAGGATCTCGACGCCTCGCCAGGTGGCGGGGTCGAGGCGAAGCCCGGCCCGCGCGAGGCGGCGGCGGTAGCGGTCGGCGTCCGAGCGGGCGAAGCCGGTCGCGCGTCCGAGGTCGCCGGCCTTCTCGGCCGCCCTGCGGTTGCGGTCCTTCTTCTGCTGCTCTCGCGCGAGCTGCTCCGCGTGCTCCGCCTGCTCGTCGATGAACTCGTGCCGCAGCACCTGGTTCACGGCGAGCGCGACGGCCACCGCGGAAAGCGCGATGAGGACGTACATTGCGAAGTCCATGTCGTTCCCCCTAGTCTACCTTCAGTTCCATGACCTTGCTCATGACCTTCGCGCCGATGACCTCGAGGACGACCACGATGCAGATGACCACCGTGCCCGCGGTCGAGCGCCAGAACTCCACGGCGTTCTCGGCCGAGAACGTGGTGATCAGCATGGCGATCCACGGCATCGCGATCAAGATCGCGCGCGACGCGCGCGCCGACGACGTGACGGACTTGATGTGGCGGCGAAGCGAGAGCTTCGTTCGGATCTTCGCCGCGATGCGGTCGAGGACTTCGGCCAAATCTCCGCCGGAGTCCTGCTGCATCGCCACGGCGGTCGCCACGATGCGCAGGTCCGGCGAGCCGGTGCGGACGGCGCAGTCCTGAAGCGCCGCGTCGAGGCGGTCTCCGTAGGACAGGCGGGCGTTGGCGCGGGCGAGCTCGCTGCGCAGCGGCTCGTCCATGTGCTCGCCGACCGCCTTCATCGCGCGGTCGACGGTCATGCCGGCGCGCATGTTGGACGCCACCTGCGGCAGCGCCGCCGCGAGCTGCTCGCCGAAGAACGTCATGGACGCCTCCGCGCGGCGCTTTTTGTACATGCCGAACAGGGAGAACGTGACCACGCCCGCGATGGCGTCCACGACCGCGCTCTGGAAAATCACGTGGATGCAGAGCACCGCGAAGGCCACCGCGGCCGCCTTGAGCGCGAACCACGCGCCGAGCGGCATGTTGATGCCGGCCTGCGTGAGCTCGACCTGCCTCGCGCTCGGCTCCTTCTGCGGCCTGTCCTTGTCTGGGTCGGCCTTGCGCTGCTCGGCGGCGACCATGGCGGCGATGGTCTGGGCGTCCTTCGTCTCCGCCTGGATGCGGGAGTAGTTGACCCAGAACGCGGCGGCGATGCCCGCCGCGGCGAGGATCAGCAATAGGGCGAATGCGGCTACCATGGGAACAGCTTCCTCCTCTTCGGCTCCTCGGCTGCCGGCGCGGCCTGCTCGGCCGGCTGGCCGCCCTGCATCTGCTGCCCGGGCACGCCGTCGAGGGGCTGCTGCTGAGGTTGCATCTGCGGCTGCATGGGCTGCTGCCAGGGCATCTGAGCCCCCTGCGCGGCGTCCTGCTGCACCGGCTGCGCCTGCTGCTGCGCCTGGGGCTGCACGCCCATGGCCTGCATCGGTTGCGGCGCCGGCGTGGCCCACAGCGGCGTGGCGCCCTCGACCTGCGCCCCCTGCGGGGCGCCGTAGGGGGCGGCCGCCGGGATGGGCGCCGGCTCGGTGTTCACGGCCGCCGGCTGCGCGGCCGGGCGCGCGGCGATCTCGGCGGGCATATGCGCGGGCTTGGAGCCGAAGAACCATTCGCGGCGCCACGGCACGCCGTGGCCGTCGAGCTTCTCGCGGATGGTCTCCGGGGGCAGCGTGCCGCACGCCTCGAACTCGGCGACGACGTTGCCGTGCTCGTCGCGGCCGTGCTCCTTGAGGCGCACCAGCGGCTCGTGCACGATCGCGTCGCCCTCCATGCCGGTCACGGCCTCGATGGCCGTGATGCGGCGCGTGCCGTCGACCAGGCGGGAGATCTGCACCACGACGTCGACGGCGCCCGCGATCTGCTCGCGGATGGCGCGCGAGGGCAGCCCCTCGGCCGAGCCGAGGACCATGGTCTCGATGCGCTTGAAGGCCGTCTGCGGGTCGTTGGCGTGGATGGTGGTCAGCGAGCCGTCGTGGCCGGTCTGCATCGCCTGCAGCATCTCGAGCGTCTCGTCGCTGCGGCACTCGCCGACGATGATGCGGTCGGGCCGGTCGCGCAGCGCCATGACGACCAGGTCGTGGATGGTGATCTTGCCGGCCCCCTCGGAGTTCTGCGGCCGTCCCTCGTAGCGCAGCGTGTGCTCCTGGTTGAGCTGGAGCTCCGCGGTGTCCTCGATCGTGACGATTCGCTCGTCCTCCGGGATGTGCTCGGACAGGCAGTTCAGAAGCGTCGTCTTGCCGGCGCCGGTTCCGCCGGAGACGATGATGTTGCAGCGCGCCTCGACGAACGCCGCGAGCATGTCGGCCATCTCGGGCGTCATCGTGTCGATGCGCACGAGGTCGGCCATGGTCAGCATCTCCTTGCGGAAGCGGCGGATGTCGAGGGTGTCGCCGTCGATGGCGATGGGGGAGATCACCGCGCAGACGCGGGAGCCGTCTGGGAGGCGCGCGTTGAGGATCGGCATCTCCTCGTTGACGGTGCGTCCGCACCACGAGGCGATGCGCTCGATGATCTGCCTCTTCTGGCGCGAGTCGTCGAAGACGATCTGCGGCGCGGGCTCGATCTTGCCCCGGCGCTCGATGTAGACCGGGATCGGCCCCTCCACGCCGTTGCCGTCCAGCCCGCCGCCGTTGACCATGATCTCGGAGATGGTCGGGTCGCCCATCAGCTTCTGGATGGGCCCGAGGCGCAGGTAGTCGTCGGCGATGTCGGCGACGACTTGCCCGAGCTCGTCGTCGGGGACGAGGCGGCTCGAGCGGTTGACCTGCGCCACGGTCTGCGCGATCAGCCGCTCGACCTCGGCGGCGTCGGGGGAGTCGGAGAGGTTGAGCCTGTCGGCGAGCTCGCCCTTTACGGACTCCTTGAGAGCTTTCAGCCTCGGGTCGTAGGGGGTGCTAGCCATTGTTGCTCACCGCCTGCGCGCCGGCGGCGGCCTGGGTGCTCGTCGCTCCCGTGCCGGACTGGGTGCCGTTGGCGAGCGTGGAGGCGGAGGTGCTGGTGGTCGGCTTGAGCATGATGTCGATGCCGTCCTGGGAGGCCGCCTTGATCTTCTCGGCCTCGTCCTGGGTGACCTCGAGCGTCACGGAGGCGTAATCGGCGGAGGTGTTGGACGATTTGCCGCCGAGGGCGATGACGCGGGCGTTTTCGACGACGACGTCGCTCACCTTGCTCGTCGAGGCGGAGCCGTCGGCGCCCGCGGAGATCTCGTTGCTGTACTTGATCACGGTGACCTTGTCGTTGACGGTCAGCTGCCCGGCCATGCCGGAAGCGGTGGCGGTGTCGACCGTGATGGCCACCTTGTCCTTGCTGATGCGGTGGGAGAGCTGCGCGGCGGAGTCGGACCCGAGGACCGACGAGCCGCCGACCTGCGCGCCGGAGGCGATCTCGGTTGCGGCTTCGTGGCCGACGATGCTGTCCACGGACTCGATGGCGTCGGACGCGCGGTACTTGGCCGGCACCTTGACGGTCTCGAGCATGTCGGCGGTGATGGTGGTTCCGGCGGTGATGGCGCTCTTAGCCACGACGGTCGCCTTCGACGAGCCGTCGAGCTCGGCCTTCTGCGCGCTGGTGGACACGAGCGCGAAGGCGCCGAAGCCCGCCGACGCCAGCGTCACGGCGGCCAGGCCCGCCGTGAGGCGGCTCAGCAGCTTGACGCGCGCGTTCGGGTTCTGCCCGGGCTCCGGGCCGGGCGTGGAGTACGTCGTCGCGGGGCGCTGCGTGGGGTAGCCCGGGGCGGGTTGCGCGGCCTGCTGCTGCGGCTGCGCGCTCGTTTTGCGGTTGAACATGCTTAGGTTCCTTTCTTCTTGTTCAGTTCCTCGAAAACCGCCTCGGGCGGTAGTTGAGAGCGGGTTTACGCGCAGAGGCCCGGCTTCCCGCCGGCCTCCAGCGCGCCTAATCTAAGCGCGCCGCCCCTACTTGACGCAGGAGGGCAGCGCCGCGTTCATCTCGTTCAGGACGTCCGTCCAGATTTGCGACGAGTTGTAGGCGTTGTCGTTCCAGCTCAGGTTCTCGACCCCGCCGGAGGCGACCGAGTACGACGAGCTGCCGCTCCCGTCGGTTACCTCCCTCGAATAAAAGGAGCTCTTCGTGACGGACGAGCCGGTATAGGGGCGCCAGGCCTCGTAGGCCGAGTAGGGCGAGATGGAGAAGGTCATGTCCGTGTAGACCGGCAGCTTGTCGACGCCGGACAGGCGCGAGAACATGGCCGTGGAGCCGTCGAGCATGATTATCTTCACGGAGATGAGGCGCCTCGAGTCGGCGAGCTGGGAGCTGCCGTTTTTGTAGCCCTTGGGGGCCTCGGCCACGTAGACCGCTATCTGCCCCGTGAATCCCTGGTCGCGCAGCGACTCGACCGCCTGCGTCGCGACCTCGCGCGCCGGGTCGCTCGAGTTCTTGACGAGGAAGCCCGACGCCGTCTGGCTCAGGTTCTCGCGGCAGATCTGCAGGTCCGAGTTGTTGCGCTCCGCCACGACGAGCTGCGCGCCGAAGTCGAACGCCAGCACGAGCATCGCGATGAGGATGATGGACGCGCAGATCGCGACGGGGATCGTCGAGCCGGCCTCCCTCTTGCGCGGGTCCGCGACGGCGCCGGCCGTGGAGACGTTTTCCTCCATTCAGCTCACCTCCGCCCTGACCGCCGTGCTTATCGAATGGTCCACGTCGCGCGAGACCTTGAAGAGGCCGAACGTGCACGGCGCCGTGTAGGTGACGGTGAACCTGATGCGGGCGCTGTCCGCCCGTCGCGTGAGCGTGCTCTCGCCGAGGTTCGTCCTCGTCTCGACGGCGAAGCTGTTCGTGGTCGAGCTGCTGTCGATGCGGGCGTTGGTGATTTCCAGGCTGTCCCTGTCTATGCCGGTGACGCGGGAGGTGATGACGTTTTTGACGTAGGCGTTCTTGTCTCCGGAGAGCTGCATTTCCGAGGCGTTGACCTCCCAGCTCGCCGCCTGGATCCCGCCGAACGCGACGTTCAGGGAGTAGGCCCCCATGATGAGCGCGAGCACGCCGAACAGGATGAGGCAGCCGAGGAGCAGCGCGATGACGGTCTCGACCGTCGCCTGCCCCTCCTCCTTGCGCGGGTCCGCGGCGCGGGTGTTCTCGTTTCCTACCATTCCGAGGCTCCGTCCCCGGCAACGGCCGTCGAGTCGATGTCGAGCGCATGGTACGCGGTGACCGTGTAGGTGTCGCGCCCGCCCCCGAGGTTCATGATCTTCCCGATGCCGGAGACGTAGGAGCACTCCATGGACACCACGACCATGAACTTCTCCGTGGAGACGTAGCTGTCGCGCGAGATGTAGTCGTCGCCGCTTCCGTTGGCGAGCTTGTGCTGGTACTTCTCGACCTCGGGATTCCCCATTCTTTTGGTTATGGTGGCGTTTTTCAGGTTGGGGGACGCGGCGAACACCGTCTCCTTGATGCTGTCCGTCGACGCGTTTGGGTTCGCGGCGTACGCGCGGGCCGCCTCCGTCGCGGCGGCCTCCACGCTCGCCTGGGCGAAGGCGTACTTCGCTGCCTCGCACGCGGCGACGGCGATCGCCATCGCGAAGAAAGCGAACACGACGCATTCGATGATTGCCTGCCCGCGCTCTCGCGCCGGCGAGGCCGTGCCGGATTTGCTGCTTGCCATGTTTCCTTCCTTCGAGATGGTGCCTGCTCCGCGACCCCGCCCCGCCGGGCCATCCCGGCGGGGCGGGGTCTTCCCTCTTGCTGCGGGCGGGGCGCGTCTCTCGAGGCCCCGCCCGCAGCCGGCGGCCTAGAACGTGCCGTTGTTGGAGATCTTCAGGAACAGCTTGGCCATGTAGTTCGTGGCGTTGTCGATCATCTTGCCGAGCTCGCCGCGGAAGTTGATCAGCATGGCGGCGACGCCGAGCACGATGGCGACGACGATGACGTACTCGACGGTGGTCTGGCCTCCCTCGATCTCGCCTGCCATGGCGTGCGCCTTCGCGAGCTCGATGCGGTCTGCGAACTTCTCCTTGATGGTCATGGGGGATCAGTCCTTTCTCTGGTCTGGCGGGGGACGACGCTCCTCGCGTCCTCTCCCTGGGTCTGGTAATACGGGGAGTTTTCCCCGCCCCGATGCCTTGCGTTGCGTTGGCGGCGTGGGAACAGCGTGTGGACTACAGCGTTTTGCAAGGGAAAAGCGGCCGGGACGGGAGGGCCCGGCCGCTGCAAGACGATGGTTCCGCAAGCGCAAGGCATCGGGGCGCGGGCGCGGGGGTTGCGGCCCCCGCGCCTCCCTTCGCGCTCACATGACGGCTCCCGCCGCCATGCCCGCGAGCGCCCAGGCCGCGAGCATCGGCCCCAGCGGGATCGCCGTGTCCCGCCCGATCCTCTCGCCCGTCGCGATGCGCCGCGCCCCCATGTAGAGGGCCGCCAGCAGCGCCGCCGCGAGCAGGCCGGGGAGGATTCCAGAGGCCCCGCAGGCGAGAGCGACGGGGAAGGCGAGCCGGACGTCGCCGCCGCCGACCGCGTGCGGCTTGCCGCCGAGGCTGAACGCCTTGCCGGTCCCGGCGAGCACGCCCGCGCACAGAAGCGCCGCCAGCAGCGCCCATAGAAGGGCCTCCGGGCCCTCCGCCGCCTGCCAGGCGAGCGCGAGCAGGCCGAAGATGAAAGACAGCTCGAGCGGGAGGATCCTCGCCTTCGCGTCGCAGGCAGACCATGCGAGCGCGAGAAGCACGGCCGCCGGCCACAGCGCCGCGTGCAGCGCGTTTCCCGCGAACAGCGGCTCGGCGGCGCAGCATGCGGCCGCGAGCGCGCCGAGCGCGATGCGCCCTGCGGCTTTCGGTTTGAAGCTGTAGGAGGGGACGAACCCCGCGTTCGCGCTAGCGGCCATTCTCGCCCCCGTTCCTGAGGGCGGCGGGCACGCAGGCCGAGGCCGCCGCGCGCGCCTGCGCCCCGGCGGCTCCCGCCACCTGCATCGCCGCGGCGCGCAGCTGCGCGTCCGGGTCGGGCAGGTTCAGCTCGGCCAGGCGCGCCGAGCGCGCCGGGCCGAGCACGTCGGAGCCCGCCAGCCGGCGGGCGTCCGCCGCCCACACCTCGAGAGCCTTCTCCGACGCCGGCGCGCCCGCGCCGCCCGGGATCCGTCCGTTCTGGGCGCGAAAGCGCGTCCATTCGTCCATCTTCTCGTCGAACCACGCGAGCCATTTGCGGCGCTTGCGCGCGAGCAGGGCGTCCACGGCGGCGGGCAGCGCCAGCGCCGCACCCGCCCCGCAAGCGAGCGCCGAGCCGGCGACGAGCGCGATGCTTGTCATCCCCATCCCCATCGCCATCCTATGCCCCCGCCCCGTAGGCCGCGTAGCTGTACGTGGCCGAGGCCTTCGACGCTGACTGCGCCGCGGCCGCCGGGTCTCCGGCGAGGCTCGCCGCGAGGTCGTGCAGCCCGCCGACGGCGAGCGCGCAGGCGGCGCCGGCGAGGGCAAGGGAGAGCGCCAGGCCGATGAGGGAGCACGCGAGCGCCTGCTTGCGCTCCCGCTCGCCCCCTTTGTAGCACAGCGCGCCGGCGAGCACTCCGGGAAGCCCCGCGATCAGCCCCAGAAGGGCCCACAGGAGCTTTTTGGACATGGGGAGGCCTCGCCGCGCGGGGCTGTCCGCTGCGGCGCATGATGCGTTTCGTGATGTCGTGGTATTGGCGTCCAGCGCCTGCGCCCAAATAGGGGCCGGCGTCTGGGCGGCGAGCGTCTGGTCCATCGCGCGTCCTGCCTCGTTGCCGTTTCGATCCGGTTGTTTACCCATTTGCCCCGCCGTGTGGAAGTGCGGTGCTTCGTCGCTCACTATAGCATTAATCCTCTCGTTGTTGGGCGAAAACGGCGTAGCGTTCGCAACTCAGCTCCTCCGCATATCCGTGCTCGGCCGCCCAGGCCTCGAAGTTCTCGGAAAGCGACGAGTCGACCACGATCGCGCTCCATCTCCCGTCGGAAAGCATCGCCTTTACGGCGGCGGCCCGTCCGGCGAGCAGGTCGGACTGCGCGGTGACCAGGTCGGTCCCTCCGTTCACTTCGGGGCACATGAGTTCGGCCCGCTCGTCCACGAGTGGTTTGTAGCCCGCCATCTCGAGGAAGCCGCCCGTGCCGAACGTGTTTCCGACCGCGTCCCCGGGCGCGAGCCCGCTGGCCGCGAGCGCCTCGAGGACGAGCGCCTGCTCGCCCTCGGCGCTCGGGGCGGCCTCGGGTGATTCGCCGGGCTCTCCGGCGGAGACGGCGAAAATGGGCAGGCAGACGACGAGCATGAGCGCGACGAACGTGCGCGCGAGCTGCGCGCCGGCCGACGTCTCCCGCCTCTCCCCGCCGCCCTTCATGCGGGAGGCGACGGCCCATGCGGCGACCGGCCCGAACAGCACGCAGTTGCGGACTTGCGACAATGCCAGGACGGCGAAGCCGAGGAAGAGCCAGTCCGCGAGCGCGGGGCGCCACCCGCCCTCCCCGCGCGCCGCGAGGGCGATGTACGCGGCGATGGCCGCCCCCGCCGGGATAGAGAAGAACCACATCCCCAAGGTGAACGTCATCGGCTGCAGCTCGGAGATGGGGTAGAGGGACAGCCCCGGCGCGGCGAGCGACTTAAATATGAAAGACGTCGACCCGGCGCCGTACGGCGAGGCGGCCGACGCCGCGCAGGTCAGGAGCAGCGCGCAGGCTAGGGCCCGCCGACGCCCCTTCGCGCGCCCGTCGAGAAGAGCGCATGCCCCCGGCGCGGCGGCGAGGACCCACATCGAGCAATGCAGGTTCGCCATCGCGGCCGAGCAGGCGACGGGGACGGCGAGCCAGCGCCGCCCCCGCCCTTGGAGGAACCTCTCCATGGCGAGCGCGCAGAGGGAGAGGCACAGCACGTCGATGCCTCGCGGGTTCGTCTTCACGAAGGGGAAGAGGCACAGGAGCGCCGCCGCCGCAGCTATCGACGCGCGCCTCGAGTCGCCCCCGCAGAAGGCCTTCGCGCAGCGCAGCAGCGCCCAGGCCGCGAGCGCCCAGACGACGCCGACCGCCGCGCACACGCCCCCCTTCCCGGACGCGTCGAACAGCCCCGCCGCCATGACGCAGAAGAACCACTGCTGGGCGACGCAGTCCAGCCCCTCGTTGCAGGTGAGCGGGTCGGTCGTCGGGATGCCGGACTCGATGATGGAGCGCCCGAGGGCGATGATGTAGTAGATGTCGTTGTCCCAATAGCAATGGCACGCCGCGCTCGCGAGCAGCGCGAACGCGAACGCCATGGCCGTGATGGCCTCGGGATGCGAGTCGAGCGCGCGCGTGAGCGGCGTGTCGTTCGCCGGCCTCCTCATCCTCTCGATGAATCCCATGCGGGTCCTTATCGAAGGCAGGCGAGCGGGTCGCTGTCCTCGCGCGGCCGCAGCGGCTCGAGGGATGCCCATGGCGAGCCGATGCTCTCCAGGAACCCCGCCCTCTTGGCTCGGGGCACGCAGGAAAGCGCTTCGGCGGGGCACACGGCGAAGCACGGCGAGGCCGCGATGTTCCCGGCCTTGTCCGCATAATGGATTCGCCAGAGGGTTCCCACGGCCTCCATATCGGAGTCTTCGAGGAAGCCCATTTCGTCGAAGCGGCGCCTCGGCGCGAGGCCCCCGTCCTCTGTCTCGGCGAGGTCGGACATGAGGAATGCCGGGGACAGGGTCAGCCCGTCCTCCGATTCATGCCACGCGACGCCGTCCATGACGATGTATTCCTCGTCGCCGACGCGCGCCTTCGCGTCGCCCTCGAGCATGTGCCCGGAGATGAAGGAGTAGAAGATGGCCTCGTCGTCGTCCAAGACGAACGAGGTCTCCTCGTTTCCGTCGAGCGCCGAGCCGTCGGACCACGTCTCGGCGATGCGGCCGGCGTCTTCGAGCAGGCTCTCCATCTTGTCGATCGCCGCGAGCACTGCGGCGTCCTCGATCGCCTCGTAAGTCGAGACGTCTCGGCGCGCTTTGGAGCGCGCCATTATTCGAACTCCTTCTCCCAGACGCGGTCGAGCTCTTCGGAGAGCACGGCCTTCTGCACCTTGCCGAGGCCGCCGAGGCGCTTGGTCGAGGCGATGTTGGCATGGGAGATGATGGCCGCGGCGCGGGCCGGCCCGATGCCGGGGATGGCGCGCGCGAGGTGCTCCGGGCGCATGCGTGCGATGGCCTTATCCTCGAAAGCCGCCGCGATGACCTTCGACGGCGCGAGCTCGCCGGCCGTCACCTTCGAGATCGCCTCGGCGCGCGTCTTCCGCGCCTCCTTCGAGGCGTTCAGGGCGGCGGCGCGGTCGGGGTTCGTCGGTACTGGGTGTCGCATTGTCGTTTCCTTTCGTCGGTTTTCCCTGGATGCGGGTTGCTTCCAGTTTCTTTTGTCTCGGGTCAGCTCTCTTCGAAGCTCGCGCGCCTGCGCGCGGCGATGTCGTACGGCGCCTCGTCGAGCGACGAGCGCGCCGCCGCGAGTTCCGCCGGGTCTATCCGTCCCTCGAGGACGAGCCGCACCGTGCGCATCGTCTGCCAGGGGACCGACGCGTCGGCGTACCCCATGACCTCGTGCGTGGCGAGCCCCCTCGCCAATCCGGCTCTGATTTCGTGCATCTGGTTAGCCGAGAGGGCCGGGTCGCAGAAAAGCGACATTTGGAATTCGGTGAGGTAGTCGAGGTAGCCGAGGTAGACCTCGCGAAGCTGGTAATGGTCGTATTCCTCGAGATAGGGTTCAACCAACTGCACGTCGGCGAGCGCCATGCGCATGCCCCGGTCTCTCACGACTAGCCTCTCGGGCGTCTTCGAGGTCATTTCGGGCGCTCCCTGCCGAACCGTCCCGCGATCTTCGCGTCGTGGACGGTGAGGGATACCTTGCTCCGCCTCTCCCCGCGGGCGGTCTGCCAGGACGAGAAGGCGAGCTCTCCCTCGACGATCATCAAATCCCCGCGCCTCACGACCGAGTGCAGCGCGTCGGCCGCGGCGCCCCATGCGGCGCAATCTATGAAGCCGGGCGCCTTGCGCCGGCGTCCTTTGAATCTGAGGCTGAAGGTGAGGCGGGACGAGCATGTCTCCGACTGCGCGACGTATGCCGGGGGCGTGGATACGAACCCGGATACCAGAACAGTGTTCAAAGCCATTCATGCCTCGCTGCCAGAATCTCGCCGAAGCCGCAAGGGCTTGGGCTGCTCGATCGAAACCTGCGGCCGTACGTGGAAGCGACCGCTTCTCTATTTTAACACGCGCCGCCGTTTCCGCCGGTAATTAACACGAAATGGCACGATTGGCATTCGGGATGACATGTTAATGGATGTGTTTTGGGGTGTAATCACGCCCAGATAATAAGCGGGATGCGATAGCGGATTTCGCCCCCGGGGCGGATCGCCGCTGTTGCACTCGGCATAGGAGGGGGGGGCGAAACGGGACGGCTGCCATTGTCAAACCCCGTTTTTCGCAAAACTCAGTTTTCTTGGCGGCAGTTGACGAGTTGCGTCGCCGCCCCTTTGCGGGATATGGCATTCGCGATATAATGATGTCGCGTTATGACGGGCGAAAGGGGTTCGGGTCGCCTTTCTACCTGGCCTCTTGCCTGCGGTGAAAAGTCTTCCGTTTCGCATTCTCCCCATCTCGGGCAGGTGCTCGTCGACGCCCTCGGTCGCGGCGGCGGGTTTTTGTTTTCTTTTGCTCGCTTCCTCAAAGCTCGGCAAATTCACGTCTCGCAGCCCGCCGCCGCGATCCCTTTTCTCGTTTCATTCCTTTGTCGAAACTGGGGCTAATATCTGCTGCCTGGCGTGGAGATCGCGCCTTCGTCAGGATAGCGCCACTCGACCTCGATGCCTTCATCCTCGAGCACGTCGGCGACGGCCCTTGCGCGGGCGTTGACCACGCCTACCTTGCCTTCGTCCCTGCCGCGCTCGTCGTACTGCGCCTGGTCGCGGTAGTAGGTCAAGACCACTCGCGCGGGCTTGCCATGGCTGCTCTCGATGCCGTCGACGAGATCCAGCGCCTCATCGACTGCCGCCACATGCTCCCGCATGGACTTCTCGAGGACGTCCCAGGCGTCCTGCGGCGCGTCGTAGCCGCTCGCCGGGGACTCCCAGCGTTTGATGCTGCGAACCTGAACGCCCAGTTCGTCGGCAAGGTCTTGCTGTGTCATGCCCACGCGCTCGCGGGTGGCCTTCAGGGCTGCTTTGGTGTGCTTCATCTGAGCTTCCTTACCACTCTTCGCGAGCTTTGAAAGTGCCGTGGTGCTTCGCCGTCGAGCCGACGTTGCGCATGAGGCCGTCATCTTGCTTGACGTAATACAGCGATTCGGGCTGGCCGTCGAGCGTATATACCTTGGTGCGGGCTTGCCCGCCGAGAACGACGCTGCCGACGTGGCGGAAGGTGTGTTGCGCCTTGCCGTTCACGGTTGTCGTAGCGACGATTTCCTGCGGCTCGATGCGCTCAACAGTCACGAACGTGTTGAGAAGGCTTCTCGACACGGTAAAGCAGACCGGCTGGTGCTTGCGCTTGCTTACAAGCACATTCCTCGTCCCGTGAATCGGTCGGACGAAGATCTGTTCGCCTTTTTTCCAATGAGCATCGCCGAATTGCATGGTTTTCGACATCTTGTAAAGCATCTTGGCCCCTTTCTCGGGCTTCGGACGGCCCTTTGCCGTCTCGCTGATGCTAGTATAGTCCCCCATGGGGACATTTTGCAATAAAAAGGCGCCCGACTGTGCTCAAGCATCAGCCGGGCGCTTTTCCTGCTTCTAGCGCATCCGCGCCATCCCGTCCTTAGCTCTTGGCCTGGGTCTTGGCCGGGGCGGTCTCCGCCGGCGCCGCCTTCTTCTGGGCGGCGACGCGGGTGGCCTTGGGGGCGTCCTTGGCCGTCTTCTGCTCGCGATCCTGCTCTACCGCCTTGCTCTGGGACTCCTTCCAGGCCTCGTAGGACTTCTCGGAGGCTTCCTTGACCTCTCCGGCGGTGACGCCCATCGCGAGCGGATAGATGGTGCCGGTGTCCTTGTCCACGAGGAACAGCTCGAGAGGCTTTTTGTCGCCGACCATGAACGCGACGCTCTTGTCGCGCTCGAAGACGTTGCTCTTGCCGTTGGCGTAGTCCTCCTTCTCGAAGTTGACCTTGTAGCCGCCGACGTCGAGGCCGTTGATGACGGTGTTTTGGGAGAGCGTGGCCGTGTAGGTCTCCTTGCCGGTCTCTTTGTTCACGATCGGCCCGCTGACGGAGCGCTTGCTGAAGTTGATGAATACGGGCTCGGAGCGGGACTCGCTGAAGCCCTCCTTCGCCGCCTCGACGAGCTGCGCGGCGGGGACCATCGTGATCTTGCCGTCGGCTTTGCCCTCGCCCGGGGTGCGCAGCTTCACCATCGTGCCCTCGCGCAGGCCGATGCGCTTCCAGCCCTCGTTGACTCGGTCCTCGGCGAGCCCCTTGTCCGGATTGACGGGGATGGTGAAGGTGCAGCCGCCGACGTCCTGCCCGCCGAGCTCGAAGCCTTCGGGCAGCGTCACGACGTGCCATGCGTTGCGGGCGGCGCGCATCTCACCGGTTTCGGGGTCGGCGACCAGATTCACGGCGTCGGTCTTGAAGCGCATCGGGGAGATGCAGTCCCCGGGGATCGCGACGTTCATCCACTTGGTCTCTTCGTTCTTGTTCTCAGCCATTGTCTTTTGACCTTTCTGCTTGTTGGCTTGCTTGCGTTGCTGCGTGTCTTATCGGTTCTGCTCTTTGGCAGGAGCGACCTGTCCCGCGGTCGAGACGGTCTTGACCGCCTGATACGACTTCGTGCCGTCGTTTTTCGCCTGCGAGAGCATTTGGTCGGCTTTGCTCGACTTCAGCCCGCGCTCGGCGGCGACGCGCTTCATCGCGTCGTTCGCCGCATTCCTCGCGGAGTCAAGTCCGGAAATGCCGTCGGCGTAGACTTTTTTGGCGGCGTCCTTGGCTGCTTCGAGGGACCCGTACGCCTCGATGGAGCGTTGCGGGGCTTGGTTCACGTACGAGGCGATCTCGCTTTTGCTCGAGTAGGGGTCCGCGAGGGCGTCGATTACTTTCTCCTTGAGGTTGACCTCCGGCGTCGATGCGTAAATGCACGCGGTGATGGCGATGTCCAGCTCGGCCACGTTGTCTTTGCGCTTCGCGTAATAGAAGGCCATAAGCGCGTTGTGCTGCTCGTCGCTCGCGGCGGCATCGACTCTCCTCGAGCGCGGCGCGTACTCGCGCTCGAACTGCTCATCCTCCCGCTCCCGGGCGGCGGCGCGCTGGTCGCCGTAAATCATGTATCCGGCCGTCTTCTCGTAATCGTTCTGCGAGGCCTCGAGGTTGTAGTCTACGTCTTCGCGCGAACCCGCCTCGAGGCTCTCCTCGTACCCGTCGAGGGCCGCCTCGATTGAGTTCGACATGACGGCGGCCTCGAGTGGTACGGCGGGGTTTGCCGTCACCCTCTCCTGGTAATCGAGGATACGGGTCTCGATCTCGTGCATGTCGGATTTCTTGACGTCGATTTCGTTCTGCAGTTTCGCGATCTCGTTCTTGAGGTCCTCGCTGCGGGCCGCGCGCAGGGAGTCGAACGGCTGCGTGGCGCAGGCGTCGTTCATCTCCATCTTCGCTTCGGCGTTGGCGAGGTCGCCTTGGAGTTCCTTGACTTCTTTTTGAAGGCGATGCAGGTAGAACTGATTGTTCTGCGAGCGCTTCGCCGCCTCGAGGGCGGCGGGGGGCACGGAGATGTGGGATTCCCCGAGCTTGTCGTTGATGTACTTGTGCATCGTCAGCATCTGCGGCGGGTTGCGGACGAAGGCCACTGCGCCTTTCGATTCCGTCTTGTCGACCCCGTCGAGGTGGCATTCGTAGCCTTTGAGGTTGACTTCCGAGAAGCTTTTGCCGCCTGCGTTGGCGACCGGAAGCACCAGGTCTCGGGTCACTCTCACGGTCGCGCTGGTCGATTTCCCCTGTTGGAGCAGGCGGGAAATGTGTGGGATCCACTCCGGCGGGGCGGCGGCGAGGATGGAGGCGATGCCGGCCTCGCCGACGCGCCGCCCGGCTTCGGCGTCCTTGATGGTTTTGCGGGCGTTGGCGTCGACCGACAGCACCTCGTCGGAGATGCCGAGGCGGTTTGTCGCGTTCAGCAGCGCCGCGAGCGGCCCCGAGTAGTCCTTGTCCTCGAAGGTCACCTGTAGCCCCGTCGGGATTGCAAAGGGTCTGTTGTTGGGCATGTTCGTTATCCTTCTCCCGGGTATCGCCGGCCCTGCCGGGCGTTTCCGCCCGCCTGCCGGCTTGCCTTATGGGAGAAGCTAAACACCCCCGCGCGAGGCGCGCAAGGCAAGTGGGGAGTACAGCGGCCTGGCGTTCGCAAAATATTCGAGTCGCGCCAGCCGAAGGCGCGCGAACATGCCTCCTCGCGCGCGGTTCGCCCGAGTCCGCGCCCCAATGCAAGGAGAAGGCCCCGCATGCGGGGGCCGTCTCGTTCATTGCTCTTTTTGCCGTGTTCTTGTCCTGCTTACCCGGTTTTCGTCGGTCTGTCGGCTTCATCGGCTCTGTTCATTCTGCCTATCCCGTCCCCGCCGTGCGGCGCGCCTTCACTCCGGGCAATGGATTCCGCCCTCCGGCGCGAAGAACTCCGGGTTCGCGGCGGGGTCCTGTCTTTCCGCGAACAGCGGCTGCGCCGCCTGCAGCTCGGCGGAGCCGCACAGCTCGTCGACGTAGTACCGCTCAACCGCCGCCCCGCGCGCGACGAGCGCGCGCGACGCGGCGAGGAGTATGGCGTTCATCCGCCCCACCGACACGATATACCCGTCCTCCGTCAGCAGCGCGTCGGTGTCGTCGAGGCCGCGCAGCACGAGCTGCAGCGCGGGGGAGCTCGTCAGGGTCGACAGATAGAAGTCGAGGTCGGCCTGCGAGCGGAAAAACGGGATGCGCACCTTTTTCTGCGCGCGGCCGTCTTTCTTTATCTTCATCGTCCGGGCGTACTCGCTCCAGGCGTCCAAATCGTCCTCGAAGCTCTCCAGCGCGTCCATGCCGTAGCCGGGGAGGGGATAGAAGCCGCGCTCCCACAGCTTGACGGACTGGGCGGTGACGCCCGCGCGCCGGGCTATTTCGAGCTGGGTGGCGCCGCACTGCTCGCGGCGCACCCGGAACTCCGCGTTGATTGACATTTTCCCCTCCTGATTGTCATTCGTCTTGGTCTGCATTCATGTTACCCCAGGGGTTATATGAATGTCAAGCCAACCACTTGCGCAACAGGCGGCTGACCTTGTCTTTTCGTTTCTTCGTATCGTTTTTTTATCAGCAAAAAAGGCCCCGCCGCAAGGCGAGGCCTCTCCCTCTCTATCCGTTGTTCGCTCCCGGTTCCTTGCCCGGCTCTCCTGGTTTCTTCCCGTCTTCCCGGCTTTTGCCTTGTCGGGTTCCTCCCGCCTTTGCGAGGCGTCCCTACACGGCGCCTCGCGTCCTTGTTTGCGCCGACGTCGTCGAAATTCTGCTTGTCTCCACGGCTCTGCGGGCGTCCGCCTGTTCGGCCGAGGCCAGGGCGAGCATCTCGTCGGCTTTTGACGATTGGAGCCCGCGCGCGTTCCCCTTCAGGCTCTCGGCCTTGCCGGACAATCCCTCCGAGGCGCGTGCGAAGGGTTTCGCCGCGGCGTCGAGCGCGGCGGCTCCCTTGCACGCGGCGAGTGCCGGAAGGTCCCTCGTGACCGTTTTGGCGATGTGCGCCGAGAGCGATTCGAGGGCGGCCATGATCTCCCCCCACTTGCCCGCGATGGCGGCGGCGAGGCTCGAGACCATGTCCGACGCCTTCCGCATCCCGCGCGCGAGCGATACGGGGTGGTCTGCGGCGAGCTGAGAGACCTCGGCCTTCAGCTCGTCGATGGTCCGCTGCATGCTCTGCGTCATGACCGTGAGCTCGGCGACCTGATTCCTCAGCTCGTCCGGCGTCTCGAGGTCCGCCGCATCGAGAGCCTGCGCGATGGTTTCCTCGGCGCAGGCCGCGTCTCGCAGAAGCTCCCCATGCTCCGCGGCCATGCTCTGGGAGAACACGCAGAACGCCTCGAACGCCCGGCTTTTGGCGGTGAGCGACGCGGTGGGGACGAAGGCCTGCTCGCCGCCGGGCGACGTGAGCCTGGTCACCGTCGCGCCGCTCAGGCTCCCGCGCGTCCAGTTCCCCTGTTCGGCATGGCAGTTTTCGATGGGGAGCGTGTAGCCGGCGTAGTCCTTGCCGCAGAGCTCGAAGCCCTTCGGCAGTCGGGCGACGCTCTCGGTCCTGCCGTTCAGCCTGTCCTGCGTCTCGATGCACGAGGTCGGCAGGACGATCTCGGCCGGCGGGGGGTCTTGCGTGCGCGGCTCCGCATCAGCGCCGAGCCCCTGGTTTGGGATGTTCGCCTTTCCCTCCTCCTCCGTCGCCGCGACCTCCGCCGCGTCGGCATTGCCGAGGCCTTTCTCGAGCTTGTCCCTGATATACGAGCCGAATGCCTCTTTCGCGAGGCCGTTCGTCTCCATCTCCAGGGAATCGAGGACGCTCTTCAGGTCCTGCATCGTCTCCAAGGCGATGTCGTCGCCCAAATCCGGCATATTGTCACTTCCTCGTTCCTTGGCGCCGTTTCTTCTTCATCGCTCGAGCCTGGGCCCGTCCTGCGCCGGCGGCGTCGGGGCCACTCTCAGCGTCTCCACGCGCGCCCTCTCCGCGCCGGCGGCCTCCCGGCGGCGCTCTCCCATCCGCTCGCGCCGCCAGCGCCTCTCGGCCTCTTCGCGCAGCAGCTGCGCGCTCGCCGGCGCAGGCGGGGTCTTTCCCATGGAAACGGCCGCGCGCCCGGCCCCAACCTCGATCTGCGCCGAGTCGGCGGCCTCCACCGCCGCCATCGCGTCCGCCATGGTCGGCGGGCGGCGGATGAGGCCGAGCTGGGCGTCCGCGACGACCGCCGCCGACGGCGGCGCGGCTTCGAGCTGCTTCGCGAAGGCGTTGAGGTCTCGCAAGTCATGCGAGCGCGTGCAGGCGAGCATGAGGTTCGGGCCGAGAGGCCCCTGGACCTTCGCTATATAGCAGTCCGTCCCGAGGCCGCCCACCTGCTCGATGAGCGCGTCGTCGGCGGGCAGCTCGATCTCGCTATAGGTGCGGTTGCGCGCATGGTCTCGGGGCGTCGAGGTTGCCACGGTCACCACGGTGACGCGCAGCTTCACCCCGTCGTCCTCTCCGATCAGCTCGTATCCGTCGCGGGTCATCTTGCGCCTCCCGTCTTCCGCGCGCCCGCTGCCGGGCGCATCGTCGCCGGCCGGCCGGCGGCGGCTTCTCTTCCGCCGCCGCCCTTCGCGTCCGCGTCGTGCCTGTCGCCGGCCCGCCCCGAGGCGGCTCGCCTGTCCCCTCGTCGCGAGCCGTTCGCCTCCCTTTCCTCGGCGGCGGCGAGGACGAACGGCGAGTCCTCGCCGCCGGGGTGGATTACCCCGCGCATCGCGAGCACCGCGCGCACTCCCTGGTCCCGCTCGCCGGCGAAGAGCGCGCCGGCGGCCGCGGCGTCGGCCTTCGCCGCCGCCATGGCTCGCGCCGGCGCCGCGTCCGGCGCGTCGTCCGACGCGATGCGGTCGAGCCCCCATCCGGCGGCGGCGGCAAGGAGCTTGTCGGACGGGTTTTCGGAGTCCACGTAGGCGCGCAGCTCGGGCGACAGCTCCGAGTAAGGCGTCGTCGTGCTCATGGCGTCATCTCCCTTTCATCTCCGTTCGGCGCCTTTAGCGGGCGCCTGCGTTGTCGCGCGGGGCGCTTCCGTAGGACTCGCTGCCGCAGGTGGGGTTTCCGGCCGCCTTGACCGCCTGCACGGTGCGGGGGACCTGCGCCTTCTCTCCGTAGGCGGCCATCGTCTTGCGCGAGGCGGCCTTGCTGCCGAGCGATGCCATGGCCGCGTCCATGTCGCAGCAGCGCGCCGCGGCCTCGATCTTGTCGAAGTCGCCGAAGGAGCCCTTCGCCGCCTTGAGTTCCTCTTGCGCGGCGGCGTGCTTCGACTCAAGCGCGATCACCGACGCCCTGGTGGTCTCGATGCACCCCTTGATGTAGGACGCGTCGTCGCCGCCTGCGCGGCTCTGCTCCGCGAGCTGCTCGAAGGTGTCGAGTTTCGTTTTCGCGACCGTGAGGTCCCTCGCCACGTCTTGGACCTTGGCGTTGGCGCTCTCGATTTTAGCGCTCGCGCCGGCTCTGGCGGCCGCGAGGTCGTCGAGCGAGTAGATGTCCTGCCGCCCCGCTGCGGTCAGCCCCTGCTTGATGGCCTCGAAGTCGAGCGGGACGCCCGGAAGGGCGGGGACGCGCGCGGTTCCGTAGATGGTGGCGCAGATGCCCGCCTCGGAGATCGCGGCCATCGTCCGGTGCTTCTGCTGGCAGACCTGCTTGTACACGTCGCGCGGCAGGTTGGGGCCGTCCGTGGGCGGCTCGTGCATGAAATGGAGCTCGTCCGCGCAGTTGCGCTCGTTCGCGAAGTCGTTCCGGGAGAAGCATGCGATGCCTTCCTTCCAGGAGTTCTCGCAGCCGTCGAACGTCACGTAGACGTCGTTGTACATGTCGTAGTCCTCGCGCTTCAGCGCTTCCGCCGCCCAGTGGCCGAGCTGCGCCGCGCCCTGCGTCTCGTCGGTGACGACGATGGTGGTGCCCTCGTCCGCGAAGTGGCGCAGCTCCCGCTTGATGTCGACGAGCATCTTCTGATACTCCTTGCGCTGGTAGCGCTTCACTTTGGACGAGTCGTCGCGGCCGGGATAGAGGTCCGCCGGGCGTGCGCCGAACACGGCCACCGTGCGCGACGATTCGCGCGGCGGGCGGACTTCGGCGTAGGTCCAGGAGGATTCCTCCACCCATGACTGGTCGGGCGGGGTGCGATGCGCGCTGTATTCGTAGGGATCGAAGCCCGGGCGCAGGCAGAGGGGCAGCTCCTTCTCGGGATCGAGGAATGCGCGGGGCAGGTTGGTCATGCGGCACATTCCCTCCAGGAGGTCGAAGCCGCTAGAGGGCGACATGTCCACCGCCTTCGAGGCGATGGTGCCGCCGGCGGCCTGGGCCATTGCCCGTACGCGGGCTTTGGCTTCGAGCCCGAACACCACGCCGGCGGGGCTCGCGTATTTGTAGCCGTTGTCGAGATAGATCGCGATTGCGAAGCAGGGCTTTCCCATCTGCGCCGTCACATTCATTTTTCGCTCCTTGTTTCTCTGGCGCCGTCGGTTTCGGACGCTTTTTCGTAAGTCATGGGAGAAGCTAAACACCGACAGGCCAGGGGCGCAAGGCAAGTGGGGAGTACAGCGGCCTGGCGTTCGCAACTCCCTCTGCGCCCAAGCTCTCTAAAACGAAGGCTCTGTTAGACCAGAATGAACTGCCTCCCATTTCTCGTGTTCAAGAAATGGGAGGCAGTTCAGAACGGCGGGCTTTGCTTATCTTCAACCGATTGCCTGCATAGCAGACAAATCGGCTTGAGTGTCATCCATGACCGTTCGCATGTACTCGTCCATATACGCCCAATCAGGCTCGCCGGACGCATTGACAGGGAGACGAAGCACATCGTCCTTAATCGTCTTCATGGATATTGAATCACCCCATGAATACTTCTGATAAAGCGACCCTCGCAAAGCCGCGATGAGGAAAAGATAACGCATCTCTGACGCCTTATCCGCATCCTTGATATGTAGGGCGATGTTATGACTATCATTTGAACAGAACGCTTGCGCCTGATAAGAAAACGTCAGAGTCTTACCGCCAATCATGATGCAATCGCCCTCGTCAAGCCATTCAGCAGGGCAGTCGATGTAGGTCTTGACCCCATTGTTTCCAGCCTGAGCGGTAACATATGGAATCGTCCCGCTATCCGGGACCACATCTTTCTGAATAATACTTTTCGTATTGTTCATGCGGAAAATATCAGCGAGCTTGAACTCCCTCCACCCGCTCGCATCAATCTTCGTCAACGCCATCACCGCCTTTCCGCATGGTCAGGGTCACGGACTCGGTGTCAGCGCTCACACGGCTCGAATACATCGCCGTATCCAGCAACTTCTCACCGAACGCCTTTGCATCAATGCCCTGCTGGAACATCAGGTAATCCATCGCCGTCTTGCGGAAGTCCTCCTCGAAAATCTCGAACGGCTTTTGTGGCATCTGATAGGACAGGTGCTCGGCGGGGTTCACCCACTGGCACGTATCGTCGCCGGACTGCTTCTCGACCACATCGACCCAATGAGCCTCAATGTCCGCCCATTTGCCGTAAACATCATGGCGTCCCTTATTCTTGACCGTCGCCAAGCCGTCTGACTCCATGTAGCAGGCGAAGAACTCCTTATCATCCTGCGCCGCACCTGCCTCGAACACGAAGATACTCGTAGTCACGCCTACGCCGAAGAACAGCTCTTCCGGCAGTTTGATAACCTTGCGCAGACGATGGTTCTTCAAAATGCGCTTCATCTGCGTCTTGTTCGTCTTTTCCAGCTTTTTATCCGGCAGAATAAACGCGCACTGCGTATGCGCCGGAACGCTGTCCAACACGTTCTCGACGATGGTCATGCAGCCGTACTTGTTCTCATACGGCGGGTTCATCAACACCTTCGTAATCGGCTTAGACTGCATCCACTCGCAGGCCGCATCCGTGCGGGCGTCCATCTGTTCAAGGTTCGTCTTGCCGTCCTTGTGAATCAGTATGTTCGCGCACGCCAGCGCATAAATCTCGCGGTCGAACTCGATGCCGTAAAGCTGCTTGGCCTTAATCTCGCCGGCCTTCTTCGTTTTCATGCCGCCGGCCTCGCGAATCATATTCGCCATAGACTTCACGAGGAAGCCGCCGGAGCCGCACGTGGCGTCCAGAATGCAATCATCCATGTTCACTTCGAGAATCTTATACATGAAGTCCGTGATGTGCTCGGGCGTAAATATCTGGCCCGACTCGGACTTCTTTTTATAACGGTTGAACTCGTTGAAGAAGATGCCCATCACGTCCTCGCCGCGCCACTCGTTCGAGTTGACACACTCGGAGATCTCGACGACCCAGTCTATAAAGTCGTTAATCGCCTCTTGATTGTCCGTCGTGTTCATCTTGATGTCGGAATACTCCTTCAACAAGATATCGATCTTCGCGTTTTGCTTGCGGCTGCTCTCCAGCGACTTGGAGAGAGTCGAGCGAATCGCAGTGTGGAACGTCGCGTAGTCCCTGTCCTTGAGATGCTTCAACCTGGCACCATAACGCTCGGCAACCAGCGCACACGCCGTGAAAATCATGCGGCTGTACAAGTTCTTAATGCCGAACTCGAAGTGAAGGCAGTTGTTGATGCGCGCCGTCAGCTGGTAAATCCGCTCCTTATCAATGCTATCGACCGTATAGAGCGACAAATAATAACCTAAATGCTGCAACTTATCAGGCGTCTTGACCTCTTCCTCGCCCTTAAAAACGCGCACTTCCTCGCCGTTGTACAGAAGGCCGATGACCTTTTCATACTGCGCCTGCATGATACGAACGTTTTTAAGAACTTCATCAACCCATTTCTCGTCAAGGGCAATTCGCGACGCCTTCGTTTCCAACACGAGCGCGACTTCCGCCTTGTTTTCCGGCAGATACCAGCCATCCGGCTTATCCAAAACGCCAGGGAATCCTAGCTGATTGAACGTCGTGACCTGCCCAACACCGGCACGCGCAATATCGCTATCTGCAAGCGGGAGAGTGGTACACGCCAAATGGCGTACCTCATCCTCCGTCAAATTCTTTGCCATCTACTCGTCTTCCTCCTTACCAATCATGGTCCACGATGTACTCGTCGGCAGCGAGACGGAAGAACGCGCTCAGGCTCAACCCGTGCCCCTTCGCAATCGCCGTCAGACGTTCCTGCTCGGCGGCTTTTCGCGCCGCGGTCTAGTCGGCGAGGACCTCGACCAACTCCGTCTCGCAGTCGATCGTCGCGAAGTACGCGGCTACTTCCTCGGCCGTGTCTCGCGCCGGGAAAATGCCGAGGCATGGACGATCGGCTTCTCCGTCGGCGTCGTAGAATCGCTCAACGCCGAGCAGCTGGTAAAAAGTGCGAACCACGGCCTTGCCTTCTTCCTGATTTCTAAAGAACCAAAAGGTTAGGCTCTGCTAGACCAGAATTGACACGCGCATGATGCGGCGCGAAATGCCCGTCACGTATCCGCAGGTGCGAGCGTTTAAGTTCTGGCTCGCACAGCTAAGTTGAGTCTCCATGTCGATTTTGGTCTAACAGAGCCAAAGAAAACCCCGGCGCTTTGTGCCGGAGTCCTGAATGAGAAACCCTAGTCGTTTGCTGTAGAAGCGGCGATCTCGATTCCGATCGCATGCGGGATCCCCACCACGAGCGCGTTGCCCATGCAGAAGGCGCGCCGCCCGTCGCTCATGCCGGCGTCGGTCCAGCCGCGCGGGAACATCTGGATCTGGTCGAGCTCGTCGGGGACCAGCCGGCGGATGCGGCCGGAGTCGCCTCGCACGGCGTGCTTCATGCGGCTCGCGCCCGCGCCGCCCTCGCCGGTCAAGATCGTGCGCGCCGGCTTGTCGGTCGGGTCGGGGAACGCCATCGCGCCCTCGGTATACATGTACTCATATCCCGCGCTCGTGACGCGCGGCTCCCTCTTCGCGCTGCGCTGGTACTCCCACTGCGCGATTTTCTCGTCGGGTATGAAGAACTGCTCGGGCACATCGGCGTCCGGGACCAAAAGCTCGCCGAGGACGCGGAACTCGCCTTTGTACTCAGGCGCCACCTTCGCGGTGAAGGCCTGCCCGCCCTGCATCGCTCCGGCGTTCTGGAAGGGCGACGTCTTCGCGCCATGGCCGAAGTCTCGGGTGATCTCGTAGGGGTCGGCCGAGACGTCGACCACCTGCTTGCCGGTCGCGGCCGGCTGCACGGGGAACGCCCGCGCCATCACGCCGGAGGCCGTGATGCGCTCCTCCAAATCCCAGGCGTCGTCGGTCAGCACGCCGAAGATGTATGTGCGCCGGCGCTTCTGGGGCATGCCGTAGTCGGCGGCGTTGATGACGCGCCACTCGGCCGAGTAGCCGGCGTCGGCCAGGCAGGACAGGATGATGGCGAAGTCGCGCCCGCGCTGCTTCACGGGGCTCTTGAGAAGCCTGTCGACGTTTTCGAGCAGAAGGTATTTGGGCTTCTTCAAGTGCAGTATGCGGTAGATGTCCCACCACAGCACGCCCTTCTTGCCCTCGATGCCGGCGGCGCGCTTGAGCGGCTTGGCCACGGAGTAGTCCTGGCAGGGGAAGCCGCCCACCAGCATGTCGAAGTCGGGAATCTCGACCTCGCCGGCCTCGTACCGGTTGAGCACCCGGTTGATGTCCTCGTTCACGCAGGAGCCCTCGCCGAAGCGCTGCTCGTAGCATCGCCAGGCGAACTGCTTGGAGTCGGTTCCCGGCGGCTCCCACTGGTTTGCCCAGACGGTCTGGAAAGGGCCGGCGGCGGGCATGTCGAACTCGGGTCTCTCGTCGTCGTGGTAGCCGTCCAGCGCGAGGCGGAATCCGCCCACGCCGGCAAAAAGCTCCGCGACGCGTATCGTCCTTGCCATGTTTCGAGCTGTAGTTTGCGCTACTGTTTCTGCGGCGGGGCCCAGACGGGCGCGTTGCACGACTGCCCATGCGGCATGCCGGCTGTGCTCGGGGCGGCAGGTCTCGGCGCCGCGACCTTCGCGGCGGAAGGTGCGTTGTCCTCGACCGCGTCCGACGCGAGCAGCTGCTCGAACATCGAGGCGGATTCCCTGAAATCGCTCGGGAGCACGACCGTCGTCGCGCGCCCGCTTTTCGCGAACCGCTCCATCATGTCCGTCCACTGCGTGAACAGGAAAAGCGTGTTCGCCTCTGCGGTGGACACCCCCGACGCTTTGATCGACTCCAAGCTGTCCGCGATGCCGTCCGCGATCGCCTTGCGCTGCGCGGCGATGCCGCGTCCCGACTGTTCCATCGCCTCGGCCTGTGCCCGGGCCTCCGTCACGACCTTGATGCGCTCGGCCTCGGCAAGCGCCTGGGCGGCCTCCTGCTCTCGCTTCGCGGAGTTGATGCGGTTCATGGACGCCTCGACGTCGGGGGGCAGGTTGATGTCCGTGATGAGCGTGTTTTGGATGACGTAGCCGTATGCGAGCATTTCGTTCGTCACCTGTGACTGCACGAGCTGCGCGATTGCGTCCTTCTCCTCGAATACGGCGTCGAGGTCGTAGCCGGGGATGGCGGAACGCAGCGCGTCGATGATGTAGGAGTTCATCTGCGCGACGGGGTCCGCGAGCGAGTAATAGCTCGCCTGCACGCCCTCCGGCGAGGACTGCACGCAGAACTGCACGGCTACGCGGACGCGGAGCGTCACGTTGTCTTTCGTCTTGCCGCTGATGACGAATTCCGATTGGTTCGTCTTCATGTCCACACGCCGCGCGATGCGGTCGACCAGCGGGATTTTGACATGGAAGCCCGGCCCGGTGACGGTGTGGAACTTGCCGAGTCGCTCGATGATGACCATGGTCTGCTGCTGGACTATGTACGCGCCGCAGATCACGATGATGATTGCCAGCAAGACGATGATTCCAAGCAGGATCATTGCGGGCCTTCCTTTCTTCTCTTTCTCTTTCCCGATTCCTATTGTCTCGAAGGGGCACGGGTTCTAATGGCTTCCAGCCCGAAAGCCGATCGTGTGCCGAAAGCCTCGACGTTTAACGTGCCTGTACTGATTATGCGCCAAAACTGCGCCAGCGCCCCGCGAGAACGCCATTGCGACCGTATCTCGTCCGTTTTGCAGGCGTTGAACGCCGAGAAACCCGCAAAGAAGCCCTCGATGGCGGCTCATCCGAAAGCAACGGAGGCTCGCAGGCCCCCGGCTTAGCCCGAAACCCGAAACCCGCCGCGCCCATGCCTAGATAAAGGAGACCCGCACGCGACGGGTACTCGCGCTCCGTCCCCGGCGCGAGCCTCCGCCAGGCCCGGAAGCGAAAAAGCCCTACAAGACCCCGTCCTCGCGCGCCGAGACGTCGATGGTCGCGGCGGCCAGCACTTCGTTCGTCATGAGGTCGGAGAACGTGATGGAGACTGGGGACGAGGAGTTGAGCGCCCATGTCTGCCACATCTCCTTTTGTTCTCCGGGCATGACTTTCGCCCTCGGTGGCGACCCTGCGACGCCATCGGGGTCTTGCGGGCGTATCTGGAGCTTTTTCTTGTCCTGCTTCGCGACGATGTACACGTCTCCCGAGCTGTATAGGTACCCTTCGCCCTCGTTGCACAGAGTGTAGGTGACCGACAGGAGCCATTGTCCCGAGTACGTCGTGGACGAGTGGCAGATGGCGGTGTTCCACTCTCCGAGCAGGACTGCCGCCTTTCTTCCGTTTTCGGGCGTCGCCCGAAAATCCGCCGTTTTCTTCTCGGTTGCCTCGCTCTTGGTTTCAGCCCGGCTTTCTGCGGTCGCGTCTTCGCTTTCGCTTGTTCCGCCGCTCTTCGCCTGGTCGGCGTTGGTTTCGCTTTTGCTCTCTGCCTTGTTTTCCGTTTTGCTCCCGGTTGATTGCCCTGAAGTGCTGCCGTTGCTCGTCCTCTTTGCACCGACGCTGTCCGCGAGGGCGTCGGCGGCGAGCTCGCTCGCCGCGTCTTGCGCGGCGCATCCGGCGAGCCCCAGGCCTAGGAGACCCCCTACGACGCCGAAAGCGGCGAATTCCACGAACTTCCTTCTGGTTATCCTCGTTCTTTCCTGTGGCCAGGCCGCTTCATCAATCATTTTTCGTTACCCTGTCGCTCCCGCTGCCGGTGCTGCTAAGCCCGTCTTTGCTTTTTTAGGCCTTCTCGGCCTTGGCCATCTCGGCGTCGTGGCGGTCGAGGCGGTCGAGCTGCGCTCCATCGGTGGCGCGCGCCCGGATCGACGCGGTCGTGTCCGACGCGGTTTGTCCTAATTATCGACCTCTCGGCCTCTGGGAAGGGCGAGAAGGCCCTAACGACCGCAACTCGTCCGCCGCCTGCGCGCTCGATAGCGCGCCCGGGCGCTAACCGTGGATTCGCGTCGAGTTGCGAGTTGGACGGGAATGGGACATGTCCCATTCCCGTTGGGACACGTCCTATTGTTCCCGTCGATGTTCTATCGTTCGTCCCTCTTTTCGTTTTCGGGTTCTTTTCGACTTCGCCCGTCCAGGCGTACGCTCTGTACAGATTCTGTACAGAGCGAATCTAGTCAATCCTCTAAGATGGAGGTATGGTCGGGGCCGGAGGGGCGATATGCATAATCAGAAAGCCTCGTTTTCCCAGCAACAAGCCCCTCTCGGCCAACGCCGGGAGGGGCTTGCGTTCCTACGGGGCGCGTCCCCGCTCTATGCCATCCCTGCGCTATGCGCGGCGGCGCAGCCTCAAGGCGAGAGCGCCGGCGCAGGCGGCCAGCGTCGCCAGCACAGCGAGTGCATAGCTGCCCGCCTGCGGCAGCGCCGCGCTGATGAGGTAGGCGTTGGTCACGGCCACGTCGACGTCGTCGTCGCCCAGCGTGCCCCGGGCATTGCCGGAGTATGTCGCCTCGTAGTCGTCGTAGGAGTTCTCGACGACCGAGTACTCGATGCCGGACGGCAGCCCCTCGACGGTCATGGTCTGCCCGTGGGCCAGGCTGAAGGAGAACGCGCCGTCCGTGGGCTCGCGGGTGAAGCTCTGGCCGTCGGAGCGCGTGAGGGCGACGGTCTCCGGCACATCGTCGCCCTCGAGCCTCACCGTGAACTCGAACTCCTTGTCCGCATCGGCGAGCGCGCCTTCCACCCGCTTGGTCACCGACAGGTCGCAACCGCTTTTGGTGTTCACGAACGTGAACGCCTGCTTCTCGGTCGTGTCCGCGACGTCTATCTGCTTGTCTGCGGCCACCTTGTAACCGGCAGGCGCCGTGACCTCGTGCAGCGTGTAGGTGCCCGCTTCGAGGCCGCAGAGCTCCTCGGGATCCGTCTCCGAGACCCAGTCGTAGACGACCTCGCCGGCGCTGTCCAGAAGCTGCATGTGTGCGCCGGCCACACCCGCGCCCGTCCCGTCGACCTTGGCGAGCGTGACGTCCGTCGCGGCCGTCGCGTCCAGCTTCGTGTTCGTCACGTCGTCGCTTACGTAGTCGCCGGAGCCGTCGTAATGCCAGCGCAGCTGCTTGCTGATCCCGTAGTTGCCGTGCTCGGTCTCCATCGTCGTCGGGTCTGTGACCTCGGTCTCCGAGTAGCCAGACGGCAGCGTGGCCACGGTGGTGAAGCCCGCAGGCTTGCTCGCGAGCGCCTCAACGCCCGTTACCTTGAAGCCGTAGTAGTCGTCGATGATATCATCGCTTTCGAACTCGACCCAGAACGACGTCGCGGGCACGTCCACCACAACCGTCTGCTTGGTCGAGCCACCGTACTTGGCGGACTGGTAGATTTTGCCGTCCTCCTCGTAGTAGACATAGACCCAATCATAGTCCGTCGACTCGGTCTGCACGTCCATCGTGACGCGCAGGCCGGCGACGTTCGGATGGCGCTCGTACGTCACGCGGTACCCGTCCAGATACGCCTCCTTGACCTGGTACTCGATGGCGCTGCCGTCCTCGGCATAGGCGGGTGCCGTGAAGCTGTATGCCCAGCCGGTCGCGCCGGACACCTCCTGCGTCGCCGCCTGATCGCCGAGCTGGTTGACAAGGCGCATCGTCACGGCGGGAGCGGCAGTGGCGTCGATGCCCGACCAAACCTTCTTGCCCACGACGGTCGTCATCTTGGTGTTCGTCACCGTGAGGCCGTCGTCGGAGTAGGAGGCCTCGTATCCCTTGACCGGCTTCTCCTCGACGGTGTAGGTGTAGTCCTTGCCGTCTGCCGTGCAGGCGGGCAGGCCTTCGATGGTCCTCTCCCATCCGTCGGCGGCGGTAATCTGTACGTCGCGATACGCCGCCCCGTCGCGCAGAAGCGTCATCTCCACGGACTCGGGCCGGCCGTCGCCGGTACCGTCGTTCCACTTCTTCTCGACCGTGACCGAGGTGGCCGGGGCGTCGTACATGGTGACGGTCTTGTCGGCGCCGATGTAGAACGACACCGGGTCGGCGACCGTATACCCCGAAGGCGCCTCGACCTCGGTCAGCGTGTAGTTGCCGGGGTAGAGCTCGACCGTCTTGTCGCTGCCGTCCGTCACCCACGTGATGGGCTCCATGTCCGAGGACGAGTAGACGTCGCGTCCGGTGAGCTCGAGCGTCGCTCCCGCGAGCGTAGCCCCGGTCAGGGCGTCGACCTTCCTGAGCGTGGCCGTGAACGCGTCGTAGTCGCCCTCGTGGTAGGTCGTCTCGGACGAGACGTCCGTGTCCACGCGTCCCACGCCGGTGACGCGCGCCGTGTTGGTGATGAGCCCGCTCTCGGCCAGATTGACGGTGGGCACCTTGATATAGCAGGTCTCGCCGGCGTAGAGCGAGCCGATCGTGAACGTCAGCTTCTGCGGGTTATCCGCGTCCGTGGTCGTCTCCTTGGCCAGGCTCACGCGCGGCGAGTCGGAGAGGCGCACCCACTCGTCGTCTTCCGCGAACTTCACGCGGATGGCCGCCGTGTCGATGGAGAGCGCCGAGGAAAGGGCGTCTTCGACCGTGACGTTGGCCAGACCGATCTCGTCGGACGGGTTCTTGACGGTGACGACGTAGTCGAGCGCCGAGTCCTTGAACACGGCCGTCGGCGCATCCGCCGTGCCCGACTCCGGGTCGGCGCTCTTGTGAATCTCCGGTGCAACCCAGGCGAGCTCCACGCTCGCCTGCGAGGCCAGCGAGGTCGCCGTCTCGTCGGTATCCTTCTTGGAGGAGACCTGCGCGGTATTGTACGCGCGGCTGCCTGCGAGCGACACGTCCGCCGGCGCCGTCATCGTGACGTTGATGGACACCGACTCGCGGCCGTCCAGGACGAAGTCCGCGCCTGATGCCGTCTTGGCCAGGCTCACGGCGATGGCCGTGACCTTCGACATGTCCGCAGGCGCGGTCTCAGACCACGTCGCGGAGTTCGTCACGTCGTAGTCGGCGGCAGAGAACCTCGAGCGCTCCTTGGTCGAGTAGTAGACGACCGGCGCGCAATAGTCCGTGTCCGAGCCCTTCGTGAGCTTGGACGCGGCGGACGAGACGTCCACCGATTTCAGCGTGCCGTGCCATGCGGACTCAAGCGTGCTGCCGTCCGCGTCCTCGCCGCCCGCCTCGAGCACATCGAAGAACGTGATTGAGTTCGACGTCGCGGTGTCGGACTGGTTGTAGGTGAGCTTGTAGGTGTAGTCGTTGCCGGCAAGCACCTTATCGCTCGCCGCGAATTCGCTCGACTCGCCCGAGACCGTCTTGTCGAAGCCCCACGAGAATGCCGCCACGGGCACGTAGCTCGTGGACGCGGCATCGTAGCTCACCACACCGGCGTTGGCCTTCTGGATGTCGGCGAAGATGTCGGCGGCCGCCGCTATGCCCTCGATCCCATAGCTCAGCGTGTCGGGCGTGGCCAGCCCCGACGTGTTCACGAACGCGACGTCGTTTTCCGCCGTGGTGCCGGCCGACACGATGTTGTCGTAGGTGTTATGCAGCATGAAGAAGCACTTCATGCCCGTGTACGTCGTCCCATCGTCGGGCACGTTCCACTTGACGGTCATCATCGTGCGGCCGGAGCCCTTGTAGTTCTCCTCGAAGGACACGTCGAACAGCGACGAGGAGAGCGTGGTGCCTGCCTTAAGGCTGGCGTAGCTGCCGCACTCGTTGCCGGGCTCGGCGTTCTTCTGCGTCATCGGCACGCAGAACACCGTCGAGGGGTCCACCGTGGTGCCCGCCGGAAGCAGGTCGTAGAACACGCCGCTCGTGACCTTCTTGTACCGGGACTCGTCATAGTTGAGGCCGACGATTTCCATGGGCGAGTCCTGCGTGCCGCGCCCGGAATCGAGCACCACGCTCTCCTCCGACGCCGCGAACGCGTACGTGTCCTGGCGAGTCTCCGACGCCGTGAGCTCGTAGCACTCCTTGTTCGCCGCGTTCGAGCCGCCGGAAAAGTCGGTCGCCTCGTAAAACGCCTTGTCGACCGACTCGTCGGCGTTCCAAATTCTGCAGGTGGACTTGTCCTTGATGATGGAGGTGGCTTTCGCCGACATGTCGGCGGAGACGAGCGACTGCAGGCGCGCGGAGGGAAGGATGGTGAAGGTGCCCGTCACCTGCAGGCTCGTCGAATAGTAGGCCGTGTCATGCTGCACCTTGTACCCCACGACGCCGTCCGGCAGAAAGAGGACGCGCGTGTTCGCAGCCACCGTTTTGTAATGAATGTAATCTGACGAGCCTGCATAGCGCACGTACACGCGGTACCCGCCGTAGTCGGCGCTCGTGCCCGACGCCACGGGGTCGGTCCACATGCCGTCGACCTTCGAGGCGTCGTACTCGACGAGTGAGAACGTGAGATTGCTGATTCGGTACTCGTCGTCGCTCAAGGCATAGTTGCCGCCGGCGGGCTCCCATACGTACTTGGCCGCCGCCGAGCCGGACGAATACATGACGTCACCCGCGTCGCCGTCGGTGAGCTCGATGGTGCGCTCGCGCGCCGTGTAGGTGCCGGCCTTGTCGTCCCACGTCACGTCGGTGTCTCGCGACGCGCCCTGGTAGGCCAGGTTCCACGTCATCGACACGCCCTTCTTGTCGAAGACGATGTCGTCCTGCCCGCCCGAGACGTCACCCGCGTCGCCGTCGCCTCGGTTGTTGTTCTTGCCGAACGTGCCCGACGGGTAGCTCGGCGCGTACACGGTGGTCGTGGCCGTCGCCGGGGTGCGGACCTCGTATCCCGACTTCCAGTCCAAGTTGAGCGTGGCCGCGCACGACAGCTCGATGCCCGCCGACGGGCAGTCCGCGAGCATAGAGACCGGGTACTTCATCACGGCGTACCCGTAGTAAATGCCGCTGTATTGCCCCGACGACGGGAACCTGTCTTCGGAGAACTTCACGAAGGTGCCGTCGTGGTACGTGTCGTCGAACGACCAGCTCTGCGTGCTCGGTTGTGTCTGATAAGCCGGGGCGGTTCGTTTCGTGCGCCAGACGATGTAGAAGTACTGGTCGGCGTCCGCCGGCTTCTCGCCCCAGTCGGACTGCCAGCCGTACGTCTGCTGCCAATACTCGACGCTCGGCGTGGCCGACGCCTTCGTGTGCATCTCCACCGACAGCGTCTTTTCTACCGTGCTGTCGGCCGCCCCGTCCGCGTCGGTGTCCACGGTCACGCTGACGGGCACCTGCCCGGAATAGTACTCGTAGCCGTCGACGTAGTTGCCGTCCGCGTCCGTGGCGCCGCCAGGCACCTTCGTCGCATTGACGCTGTAGGTGATCTGCACGTCCACGCCGGTGCCGCCCTCAAGCGCCACGTTGTTCTTCAGGATGTACGTGTCGCCGTTGTCGACATAGCTGAAATACATGTTGCTGCGCGTGTCCGGCCACTTGGGCAGCGCCGCCGAGACGTTGTTCGTGCCGACGTCGTTGCCGTCCCAGTCCTTGAAGATGTACTTCGGGATGGTGATCTGCACGGCGCCTACCGGCAGCGTCTCGCCGCTCGCGGTCTTGTCCAGCTCGTAGCGCACGTGCAGCGTGGACGTCTTCGTGCCCGTAGTGCTAGGATGCCACTCGAGTACGTCATTGACGTTGTCAACGTCGGTATTGCTCGCGTTGCCCCACTCGGCGCCGAACGAGTACGTGAAGCCGTCGGCCTCGCCGCTGTCGAGGAACGCCTCGTAGTAGGCGTAGTACGTGACGTTGCCGTTGATGACGGTGTCGGTCGTGAGCTTGTCGCCCTGCCCATCGGTGGCCGTGTACCAACCCCGGAACACGTAGTTGCTCTTCTTGGCGCCCGGCAGCGTGTTGAGCGTCGAGCCGGCGGCGACGGTCTGGGTCTTGGTCGACATGGTGCCGCCGCACGGGTCGAACGTCACCGTGACGTCCTTCCATGCCCATTGCGCCGTGAGGGCGACATCTCCTGTGACCGCGTCGCCGTTCTTCCACATACGGCCCGACGCGTCCGTCCAGCCGGTGAATACAACAGAATAATACTTGCCGTCTTTATACATCGACGACGTGTACGACGGGGTGCCGAGGCCGAAGAGCGCGGTCCCATCCGCGAGCTCATAATCTTTACTGCCGTCATACGTCGCCTTCGTCGACATCGAGGTCCCGTTTGGCGCCTTGCCCATGTCGAGCGTCACGCGGTGCGTGGTCACCTTCTTCCACTTGGCAGCTATCTCGATGCCCTTCGTGAGGTCGACGGTGTCGCCGGCGGCGACCTTGGTCGTGCCGTCGGCGAGATACCACCCGACGAACTCGTAGCCGTCACGCGTGACCGTAGGCAGCGTGTCGAGCACATAGCTCGAAGCCGAGCTGATCTCAGCCGCGCCGCTCGACCCTTCAGCGTACTTGCCGCCGTTGGTGACGAACTTCGGCGCCCAGCCCCACTTGGCCGTGACGGTGGCGTCGGCGGTGAAGGTCGTCGCGGACGTGACCTCGTTGCCCGCCTCATCGACCCAGCCGATAAGCGTCATGTAGTTGTTGGCGTTGACGCCGAACGACGGCAGCGTTCCTACGGCGCATCCCCAACCGATACGCCGCTGCGTATTGTCCGAAAACCCGTTCACGAACGTGATGACCGGGTCGACGTGCCACTCGGCGACGAGCGTCATGTTGTCTGTGACACTCATCCCATTGTCTGCGCCCTCGTCTGATACATAATAGCCATCGATGGAACCACAATGCCAACCGACGAACGTCGCATGCGGGCGCTCGGGTTTGGGCAGACGCCCCAATTCTTCACCCTTAACGTAATGTTTCGCCTCGATTGCCGCTCCGCCGTTCGAATCGAACGTCACCCATGCGTACTCGCTTGCCGGTGTCCACTGCGCGTAGAGCGTCACCTCGGACTCGGCCTCGCTGGCGAGATTGGCGACCGCGGCGTTGGCGGCATACGAGTCGCCCGAGCCGTTGCGGCGCGTGTTCCAGCCCGAGAGCACATATCCATCGCGCTCGTAGATGTCGTCCGACAGCTGATACGTCTCGTCATAGCGCATCGCCACGCTCTTCTCGTCGCCTGATGCGTTGCCGGGGGAGAGCTTGAGGGTGTAGTTATTGCTCGTCCAATGAGCCCAATACGTCGTCTGCGCAAGCTGCTGGCCGGCCTCGAGGCGCTTGCCGCCCTGGGCGGCCGTGTACCAGTCACCGAACGTGTAGCCTGTGCGCACCGGGTCTGCGACGAGGTCGGTCGTGTAGGTTTCCGCGAGCGAGCCCGTCCATGACGTGGAGCCGCCGACGCCGCCGTTGTGGTTGAACGTGATGGTGACGCGCCTGTAGAACGTCTCGGTCTCGCCGTCGGAGAGCGATTGATACGCCGTGAGAATAGCGTCGCCCCCGACGGTCTCGCCGGTGGAGCCCTTAATCCACTCGACGTCGTTGGAAAACGGACTCGAGGCGGCTTTGCTGAAGTTTGTCTTTGACCCAATGGTTATTTGGCACAAAGCGGAGCAGTTGTAGAACATGTAGTACATGTTCGTGACGTTGCCCGTATCCCAGCCGGAGACGTCGAGGGCGGCGAGGGACGAGCAGCCGGAGAACATGTAGCTCATGTTCGTGACGTTGCCCGTATCCCAGCCGGAGACGTCGAGGGCGGCGAGGGACGAGCAGCCGGAGAACATGTAGCTCATGTTCGTGACGTTGCCCGTATCCCAGCCGGAGACGTCGAGGGCGGCGAGGGACGAGCAGCCGGAGAACATGTAGCTCATGTTCGTGACGTTGCCCGTATCCCAGCCGGAGACGTCGAGGGCGGCGAGGGACGAGCAGCCGGAGAACATGTAGCTCATGTTCGTGACGTTGCCCGTATCCCAGCCGGAGACGTCGAGGGCGGCGAGGGACGAGCAGCCGTAGAACCAATACGCGGTGCTGACCGGGGCGATTCCCTTGTCGATTACCGTCGCGTTCGTTATCTTGGACCGATAGCTATACCACGGCATAGTATTCCACGCATACGTAGCGCTCTCAATGCCCGTGTACACCGCCGTGACCGTCTTGCCCTCGAACGTCTCGCCCGCGCTCGGCACGCTCGAGCGCTTGTAGAAGTTCAGGCTGTTGTCGTCGGCGGAGTAGACCGCGAACGCGACCGCGGTGTCGGCCGCGGGATTGGCGGCCTCATCCGCCCCCGTGGTCCGGACCGCCGCGAACACTCCCAGCTCCGCCGCGGCGAACTCTATGCAGGCTTCCTCTTCATCTGTCCCGTCCTCTTCCTCAGTTTCGTTCCCTTTGTTCGCATCGCTGTTAGCGTCGTTCGCGCTGGTGGCGTCGCTCTTCTCGCTGTTCGCGTCGAACTTCACTTCTTCCCATCCGCTGCTGGTCTCGTGGAACAATCTGTACCCGCTCATGGCGCCGGCCCAGTCCCCGGCGGCCTTCACGCTCATTCCGTCCTGGTTCGCCGTCCCGGCTGCGCTCTCGATCCCGCCGAGCTCGAACGCTATCAGCGCATCGTCGATGAGCTCCCCGTCGAGCGAGGCGGCCAGGCCGTTCAGCTTCTCGTCGAGCTCCCCTTCGTCCGCGATCTCGGCGACCGTCAACGCGTCGCTCTCGGCGAACCCGCTCTCGCGGGTCACGGTCGCCGAGATGTCGTGGGCCCTGTTCTCGTCGCCCGAGTTGTCGGCCGAGAGGCTTGTCGTCTTCTTCGTTTCGGCCTGGCCCGTTTCCGTCCCGGCTTCCGCTTCATTCGTCGCGGCGGCCGTCTTCTCCCCGCCTGCGACCTCACTTGTCGCATCGACTCCCGCGAGCTGCGCGTTCAGCGCGGCGAGCGAGCCGTTCGCGCCCGTCTCCTCGGTCGTGGCCCCGCCCTGGCCATCGGCGCTTGCGACCTGCGCCGTCGCGGCGGCGGGGAGGGGGGAGGACAGCAGCAATGTGGCCGACAGCAGCATCGACAGCGCCTTGCGCGCGCCGGCGCGCATCCTCTTGTTGTTCCGCTTCATTATGCGTTTTCCTTCCCCTCGGCGTCCATCTGCTTCCGGGCCGCGACGGCGGCGCTCGCCGCCGCCGTCGCCGCGGCGGCGGCGAGCGCCGCCCCGACGGCCATGTCGCCGGTCACGGCGAGTCCCGTGCCCTTGGCGTTGCCGCCGTCCGCCGCCTTCTTAGCCCCGCCGGTCTCCGGCGCCGCCGGCGCCGGCCCGTCGCTGGCGTACTTGACGTAGCTCGTCAGGTTCTCGGCGAGCGTCCTGTCCGCCAGGTCCATGACGTAGGGGACGGCGGAGTAGGTGACGCCCCCTGAGATCGCGTCGGAGCCGGCCACGAGGTAGGTTCCCCGCTCGAGCGGAAGCGCCGCCGTCCCGTCCGCGCCCGTCGTGAACTCCGCGTCGGGCTCCACGCCCGCCGCGGCCTCGGCGAGCGACGAGGCGTATGCGGCCTCGTCGGCGCCTCTCTCGACTCCGGCGAACGCCTCCGTCGGCGCCCCGGCCTCGTCGGCGACTTTCCAAATTGAGAACGCCTCCCCGGAAAACGCCGCCGATCCGTCTGCGGAGGCGGCCACGAAGGTGACCTCGTGCGTCCTGGTCGCTGCCGCCGCCGGCGCCGCCGCGCCCGCGCAGAGCGAGCAGGCGAGCGCGCAGGCGGCCATGCCGCGCAGCGCCTTTGTCCCGAGCTTGTTCATTTCCGTCCCGACCTCCCGTCTTCGCGCCGCGCCCAGGCGACGTCCTCTTCCTGCCGTGGAAGCCTGTACAGATTCTGTACAGGCTTTTCCGTTTCCACCCGTCCGGCGCGGCTACGGCGTGCCCGCATCCCGCCGCCGGGCTCTCTTTTCCGCTCCGTCCGGCGCGCCCGGCTCCTCGCCGGCCGCCTTCGCGCCCGGCCCGTCCGTCCCGGGCGTTTCATTCTCGCCGCCCTCGGCCTTCGCCGAGGCGGCTCTCCTTCCCCTGGCCCGAGCGATGCCCCGGGCCGCGTCCGGGACGAGCACGCCGAGCAGGATGAGCAGCGCGCCGGCGCACATCGCGAGCTCGTATCCCGCGAACCTCGTCGTGAGCGCGGCCCAGGCCGAGAGGAGCGCATTCTCGCCCGCGTCCGCTCCGCCCGGCGTCGCGTCCTCCGCCTGCGGCGCGTCCACGCGGTGCCCGCGCACGAGCAGCCGCTCGGAGTTGAGCCCGATTGGGATGCACGTTATGAGCGTGCACTCGTCCTCGCCGCTCCTGATGTCGAGGTGGGACAGGTCGGCGGGCTTCACCCGGTTGATCTCGTCCACTTCGTAGTACATGGTCTCCCCGAGCGCTTCCACCTGGAAAACGTCCCCGTTTTCCAAGCGGGAGAGCTCCGAGAACATCTTCAGCCCCGCCATGCCGGAGTGCCCCGACAGCACGCAGTGCGTCGAAGCGCCCCCGACCGGCAGGCTCGACCCCTCGTAATGTCCGACGCCGGCCTGCAGCACCTCGGAGGTGGTGCCGTGATAGACGGGCAGTGCCGAGACGCCGATCTTCTCGCACGTGACGAAGGCCATCTCGTCGGTGTTGCCGACGTGCATGAGCGAGCCGTACCGCGCGCGCTCCTCCGCGCTCATCGAGAAGCGCGAGTTGCCGCGCTCCGAGAGCTCCGCGTTGTACGCCTCGGCCGCCGCCCTCGCCGCGTCGAGGTCCGCCTGGTCCATGGCCTCGACCGTCTCCCGGTAGTCCGCGAGGATGCGCGATGAGTGCGCGCCGTTCCAGACGTCGGAGACGATGGGGTAGAGGAGCAGGCAGGCGCACAGCAGGAGCAGGAGGTCGGAGGCGATAAGGCTCTTGAGCCCGCGCGCCTTCCTCTTCCGCCCCGCCGTCTTTTCCGCCTGCCCGCCCCTCATGCCTTATGTCCCGCGGCTACTCGGCGTCCTCGGACTTGCGTAGGCGCACGGCCCCGGCGCAGCCGAGGGCGAGCACGGCGCCGCCGATGAGGACGATGAGGCCCGTGGTGCCGGTGGTCGGCAGGATGTTGCCGCCGACGTTCTTTACGGTGGCGGACAGCTCGCCGTCCTCGACGTTCGCGGCGAATGCGGCGCCGGTCAGCGCGCCGTCGGCGTCGGCGACGTTGGCGGCGGCCAGGCCCGTCAGCTCGTCGCCGTCGTAGGTGGTCACCACGTCGAACGTGATGTCCTTTACGGTGTTGAAGCCGTCGGGGGTCGTGGTCTCGACGAGCTTGTAGGAGCCGGTGCCGAGGCCCGTCCAGTTGAACTGGTTGGAGCCGTCGCCCGTGCCGGTCACCTCGGCGCCCACGGCGGTGTACTGCCCGCCCTCGAGCTTGTACAGCGTGAAGCCGGCGCCGGCGAGGGCCGCGTTGTCCTCGTCGACCTTGGAGATCAGCATTTTGTACGTGTGCACCTCGACGGTGGCGTCGTCGGTCTCGGGCGTGGTGGCCGTCGAGTTCTCGTAGCCGGTGTTCGGGTTGTTGGAGAAGGTCAGCGTCACCTTGTTGGAGTTGCCCGCCTTGGCGGTCGAGGCGTCGGCGTCGACGGTGGCGGAGTAGGTGACCTCGAACTTGGAGGCGCTCGTCACGCCCGCGATGGCCTTCACGTCGTCGCAGCTCACGGTGAACAGGCCCGAGCCGGCGACGTCGGAGACGGTGAACTTGTCGGTGACGTCGGCGCCGTCGAGGGAGACCTTGACGTCGGCGGCGGCGCAGCGGGTCAGCCCGTCGGAGAGCGTGTCGTTGAAGGAGTACTTGTAGGAGGAGTACTCGTTGAGGTTGGACGGCAGCGTGCCGGAGAGCTTGTAGTTCACGGTGTCGCCGGCGTCGAGGTCGATGTGGCCCGGGGTGTTCCCGTCGGTGATGGTCTTGGTCACGGTCGGGACGGCGGTCTTGCGCTCGATGGTGATGTCGCTGCCGACGACCTTGGCGACGTAGAGGGTGTAGGCGTCGTAGCCGGTGATGGAGCCGTCCACGTCCTTTACGACGTAGTAGCCGGGCGCCACCGACGCGTCCTGCCCGGCGGACAGCGTGGCGACGGGCGTGCTGTCGAGGTTGACGTACTGCTCGATGACGGCGAGCTTCGCGGAATCCGTCGTCGCGTCGACGACGCCCTCCATGGCCTCGGCCGCGGCATAGACCTTCGCCTCGGTGTCGAGGCCGTTGGCGTTGGTGCCGGCCTTGATGTTGGAGAGCTTCGTCGAGTCGTTGGCGGACACGTCGCCGGTGAAGAGCTGGTAGACCTCGTAGGTGTGGGTGTCGGACTTGCCGACCGAGATCTTGTGCGTCTCGCCCGCGGCGAGGGCCGTGGCGCACGGCACGGCCATCGACAGCGCCAGCGCGCCGCTCATGACGGCCGGCACGACCTTGCCGTTGATGTAGCTCTTAGAGATGTTCATACTTCCTCTTTCCTTTCGGTCGCCCCTCGAGGCGCCGGGCCTCGGGGAGTCTCTTTTCCGCCCCCCCTCCCGCCGCCGGCGGGAGGGGGACATTCCTTATCTCTGAGCCGACTGGCCGGCGTCAGGGCGGGAAACGTGCCGACGGGCGCGTTTTCCCGTCGGTTCGTGGGGTGGTGGATATCGGAAGGCGAACGGTGCGCGGCGCGCGGGAGGCCGGCCCCGCCATGCGGGCGGCCGGCTTTTCCTAGGCGTATGCTGGATGGAGGATGCGCAAGTCTTTTTGTTCCCTTTTTGTCTTTGCCCGTCGCATCGGTCGAAACCCCACGTCGCGAATGTGGAAGCGCGGCGTCGTTTGCGGCCCATTATACCGCGCCCACGGGCCTTTTTGCGCGGGGAACACCTTTTGGCAGGTTGAAAAGGGGCGCGTCCGTGCGTTGTTTTCGTTTTTCCTCGCTTCGCCGTCATCTTCTCTTTTTCGAAGCCGGGCGTTTTTCGGGGAAAGCTCCGCTTCGGTCCCGATTTGCGGCGTATAGCCTTCTGCGGGCGCGGGGAAAGGCGGCAGAGAAAGGCTTGAGCATGGGCGCCCTAACGCGCCTAGCACTCGAGAAGCTGCTCGACGAATAAATAAAAAAACCGCGAAGCGGGCCAGCTTCGCGGTTTGGACGATGTGACTGCTGAGCTATTTGGAGTTTACCGGCAGTCACATACAAAAGACGGGACCAGTATAACATGAATTAGCGGCTGGGCGCTATCTCGGGGGCGTCTTTCGCCCGTTCGTCACTTCCTCTTCTTGTCCTGGAAGACGAACCCGACTTTCCCCGTCCGCGCGTCCTCGAGCTTCAGCTTCGCGTCGAACTTCTTCCCGGCCTTCGACATGAAGCCTTTGATGAGCCCCGTCTGGCCTTTCTCGATGAGCGCTTTGGCCTGCGTCGCGGAAAGCTTCTTGCCCGCGACCGTCTTCCAGATTTCGAACCCGCAGCCCTCGGTGCGGACCCATTTGCCCTCTTCGTTCTTCTTGACCTTGTTCGATTCGCACGACAGCGTGCGCGCCCTCTCCCCGCGGTCGACGACCCTCTTTCCGCAAAGCGGGCATTTGCCGATCTCCGCCGCGCCGGCCGCGCCGGCGCCCAGGTTCAACGCGGCGAGCTTGCCCGCGTTGCCCTTCATCACCTCGATGTCGTGGACGGCCATGGGCGTGACGGTGGCGACGACTTCCTCGACCGTCGCCGCGAACCGCCCTGCGGCGGCCATGTCGTCGAGCAGCTTCTTCGTCGTGCTCACCTGCGCGATGGCGCAGCCGTCGAGCAGGGCGTAGGACACCTCGCCGCAGCGGGTGAGCGTCAAGGCTCCTCTGTTCTCCTTCAAAAGCGCCGACGGATTGGCCGCCTCGGAGATTTCGGCGAGGGTGGACGTGCGCGTGGCGCCGGTGCCGACGTCGGCCTTCTCGAGGCGGGCCATGAGCCATTTCATGGTCGGTTTGGGCGGGCGCTTGTTCGCGCCCTCGTGCACGTACGGCTCGGCGCGCTCGCCGAGCCCGGCCACATCCCCCTCTTCCTCCTCGTCGTCCTCCTTGCTCGCCGCGTCGGCGTCGAAGACGGCTTTGAAGCCTGGCGCGAGCAGGACCCTCGCGCGCCCCCTGAAGTCGGGGAAGTCGGCCACGTGGCCGTCGATGATTTCGAACTCCGCGTCCTCGCAGAGCATCGCGAGGTAGTTGCGCGCCAGCGCCTCGTAGATTGCCCGGCCTGCCGCGCCGTATCTGCCCTCGACTTCGTCGAGGCCCTTCGGCACGTTCGTGCCCGGCCTGTTCGCGCCGTGCGCGCCGCCTTCGGCGACGTGCGTCTTCCTCTGCGCGCGGTGCGTCAGCAGCGACGGGTCCACCCCGACCGCGGCGGCGATGGCCTCGGCGTGCGGCAGCAGCTCGTCGAACTGCTCCGGCGTGATCTTCTTGTCCTCGGTCCTGGGGTAGCTGACCACCTGGTCCTCGTACATCTTCTGGTACGTCTCGAGGACGGCCTCCGGCTTGAAGCCCGCCTTGGCGAGCATGGCGGACAGCGCCGCCAGGTCGAGCAGGCGTCCCGGCGCCGTATGGGTCCTCTTGCGCCCGTCCTCGACGACCGCCGAGGGGTGCAGCGCCGTCATGTCGACTTTCTCGGGCGCGTCGAACCGGATGTCTTCGGGGTCGGCGTCCTTGCGCGAGTAGACGACCCCCGCCTCGTCCTTGAAGCGCGCCTCGTAGTAGGGTTTTCGCACGTAGCTCTTCCAGGCCGCCAGCTGGTCGCCCACGAGGGCGACCATTGGGGACTTCAGGCGGCCCTGCTTCACCACCTGGTCGAAGCCCGCCTTGCGGGCGATGCAGGTGGCGGCGCGCGTGAACTGCATGGATGCGAGGTCCCACCGGGCGCGCGCCTCGGCCTTGGCGAGGTCTCCGTCGGCCTCGCGCGACGCTATGGGCTCCCGCTCCCTGAACGCGCGCTGCACGCTCGCGGGCGCCTCGTCGGGGAAGCGGAAGCGGCATACGGGGCCGGTCCATCCGCAGTGCTCGAGCGCCTCCCATGCGATCATCTCGCCCTCGCCGGACGGGTCGATGTCGGTGGCGATGGCCACCTCGTCGGCTCCCGCCAGCTCGTCCTTGAAGTTCGAGAGGACGTCGGCGGCTTTTTTAACCGGCGCCTTCGCCCAGGAGAACAGGGTCAGGTCGAAGGGCAGGGCGGCCAGCCCCCATTTGCGGTAGGCCTCGTGGTATTCGGCGGGCACTTGGTATTCCGGCTTCACGAGCTCCATGACGTGGCCGCGCAATGCGCAGACCCTGTAATCCACTCCGTCGAAGTTCCCGGCCGGCCCGCCGAGCGCCTTCGCGAAGTTGCGGGCCTGCGACGGTTTCTCGTTGATGATGAGCAGCATGGCGTCTAGTCCTCTCTCCCTCTTCGCGCGTCTCCCGCGCCTCTCTCTTCCCGCTCTTCGCCCCTCTTCTCTTTCCTCTTTTCTTTCTCGGCGTCGCCTTTCTCTTTCCCGGTTTCGTTTCGCTCTTCCTCGTCCCCGTTTCCGTCCCCGGCGGCCTCGCCCGCATCATAATCGTCGGCATCGACGTTGCAGTAGACCGTATGCAGGACGCGGGGAATCCAGCTGCAGACGCACTCGACTGCGTGCTGGCCGGAGGCGGGACCTGATGCGGCCATGTTCAGCTGGATGGAGGCGGCAAGACCGTCGAGCCATTCGAGTTTCTCGATTGCCGAGAGGCACGCGAGGGCGGTGACGGAGGGCAGCAGGGCGGCCTGCGGGGCGAGCGAGATATTAAGCTCGGGGCTGCCGAGGCGCTTCGCCTCAACTGATACGAGTTTGTAGCGCTCGGCCAGATGCGCGGCGAATGCCAGCAGGGGGACGTCGTCTTCGGGAAGCGCGTCGATGGCCGCCTCCGCGGCGGGCTGCGCGTCCGCCGTGTAGAGCGCGATATACGCGTCCGGGCACGCCGCCCCGCCAGCGTGCCCCAGGGTGGTTTCAAACCCGTCGAACCCGGTGAGCTGCTCCGAGATCGCCTTGATCTCCACGACGGCCGCGCGGAAGACGGAGTCGAGCAGGTCGAGGGCGCGCCGTTTCGCGGCGTCGCCCGCCCGCTCGTCAGCTGCGATTCTCTCGGTCACGGACAGCAGAGCATGGGAGAGCTCGGCCGGGTCCGTCCCCTCGAGGAAGGCCAGCCTCACGGGCGAGATGCGCTTGCCGTTGCCCGGCATTGTGTACAAGTTCGTCATGGGCTTATCGCCTCGTCCTCTCGTCGATTTGCTCGTCTTCGTCCTCTTCCGTGCCCATTTCTCCATCTTCGCCGTCTCGCGCGGCCTTTTCGCGCTCGCTCTCTCTCGCTTTCCGCTCCCGCCGCCGGTCGGCGAGCTCCAGAGCCCCGGCCGCGGCGATGCCGAGGACGCATATCGCGAGCAGGAAGCCGTAGCTCGCGGCGGCGTTGCCCGTCATGGGGTCCATTTAGCCGCGCTTCCCGTGGTCTTCGGCCCCGTCCTCGACGGCGGCGGGACCCTTCGCGCCCTCCTCGGGGAGCAGCGCGATGTACGCGGCTGCGGCGTCGATGGCGACCTCCCGCGAGAGGTCGATGGTCACGCCGGCGTCGGCAAGGGCTTTTTCGAACGCCGCTGCGAAAACCGCGCGCCTCTCGGCGAGCTCCTGCTTTTCGAGCGCCTCGGCCTGTTTCATGACCTCCTTGAGCTCGGCGGCGATTTTATCGCGCTGCTTCAACAGGTCGGTTTCGAGCTTCCTGAAGTATTTCGAGTCGTGCTTTCGTGCTTTCGCCATTTCGGTCTCCGTTCCGACGTTCCGTCTTTCTTTCCGTTTTCCTTTGCGTCTTGCTTCGTGCTTGGGTTCATCTCGCTGCGGCGCGGCGTTGTTCCCCCTCCCGCCTCCGTCCGGCTAAAGCAGCCGGTCCGGGAGCCCTATGTGCCCGAGGTCGATTCTCATCGGCCCCGACGTCAGCTCCGCCGTGATGCGGCCGTTCTTCATGACCGGCTGCAGCGCGCCGGACGGCGCGGCGGTGTAAAGCGCCCTGCTGCCGTCGGTCAAGTCGTAGCGGAAGGGGCCCGACGTCATCTCGACGTGGATGGAGCCGTCTCCCTTGAGGACGTTTTGGAATTGCCCTGCGCCCTGCGCGGCGAAGCCGCCGGGAGCGCTCGTCGGGATTCCAGGCCCGCCGCCGAAGCCGGCAGGGCCGTTGTTGCCGAGTCCGGCTCCGTTCATTCCGTACCCATAGCTCATTTTTCGACCCCTTTCCTCAGTTCCGAATCATCGGCGCCGCGCCCCTCGCGCGCCGGGCGCCGAGCCTCGAGTAAACCCCTTTGCGATTACCCGCCGAGAATCTCTTTCGCCCAGGAGCCGGCGGACGCCATGGCCTTGATATAGACGCCGAACGTCGC
>CAVCPR010000005.1:0-9727 GCA_963604235.1 Anaerovoracaceae bacterium
GACCTCCGCCGCGGCGTCGGATGCGCCAACGGCCACCAGCAGCTCGTCGGCTACGTAATCCTGCCCGGCAACCAGCCCGTCGAACGCCCGCGCGGCGGAGGCGGCGGCATCGGCAGCTTCACCTGCAGATACGCCATCGACTGCGACAACTTCCCCAGCCGCTGCGTCGCCAGCATCGGCCGGCGCCGCCCATGCAGCGCTCGGCGCAAGCGAGGCCGCGAGCACGCACGCAAGCCCGAAACGTCCCGCGCGCCCAAACACCGCGGACCGCGCAGACCCAACAAAGTAAGATACGAACCCGCTCACGCTTACCCCAGTTTCAGGACGTCGCGATGCAGGCACGTGGTCATCGACGCCATCGAGGCGCGCCACGCGTTGCCCTGCGCCTGCACCTCGGCCGTGCCCTCCTCGGTGCCGTCATCCATGCGCACACCGTTCATCAGGCCCTTATCGATGCACCAACCCACCGACTCGCGCGCATACGCCTGCACGGTCACCGAATCGGGGAAGGAATCGAGCTTCGCGCAATCCGAGGAAGTGTCGACGCCCGCGATCTTTTCCGCGTAGTTCGCCAGCATGCAGCACAGATCCTCGCGCGTGACGTTCGCATTCGGGCCGAAGTCGTTCGTGCCCTCATAGCCGCTGATCACGCCGGTGGCGCGCGCCCACGTCACCGCGGGGCCGTAGTAGTTGCTGTAGTCCACGTCGTCGAAATCGGCGGCGTCGCAATCAGTCGGCTCGCCGGCGATGCGCCACAGAATGGTGGCAACCTGCCCGCGCGTGATGAGGTCGTACGGACCGAACTGGCCGGCGCGATCGCCGCTGTAGCCCTCGACCAGCGCGTGCACATACGAGTAGTCGAGCGCACCGGAGCTGACGAACCAGTCGGAATAGGACACGTCGCTGAACACGTCGACGACCTCGGAATAGACATTGAACGCGCGCAGCACCTCGCCCGTGTAGTCGCCCTTGCCGGTGATGACCGCGCCGGCGATGCCGTGCTTGTCGTTGTTGACGTAGGAAACCTCGTAATCGGTGCCCTCGACCAGCTCGGCGCCCTTATAGGTCACCGTGACCTCGGGCGTGAGCGGCAGACCCACGTACACCTGGCTGGGGATATCGGGAATGGTGGCCGTCAACAGGGAAATGGCCTGGTCAGAAGTATCGGGATCATCGGGGTCGACCGGGTTGTCGGGATCGTCCGAACCGGAATCGGCCGCAACCACCTTCAAGTGGAACGTCGTGGTGACGTCGTGAACCTTTGCGGTGATGTCGGTCTCGCCCGTCGCGAGCACCGTGACGGCGGCGACTGCGCCCGTGCCGCTCACTGTGGCGACCTCTTCGTTGGAAGAGGTCCACGCGCAGGCGGTCATGGCCGCGGCCGTGGAGAGGTTCGCCGGGGTGGGCACGGCGGTCAAGCCGATGACCAGCCCCTCGGAATACGTCGCTTCCGCCCCGCCCTCGACGATGGTCAAGCCCTCGAGCGCGGCGGCTTCGATAGTGATGGAATCGGGGTCGGTCGCCTGAATGGAAGGAATGCTCGGGAACACGGCATCGTTGCCGCCTTCGCCGCTATCGGCCGCGGACGCGACCGCCGGGCACACGCCGAAGGCCAACGACGCGGAAACCACAACCGGAAGGAGTTTGCTGGAAGTTCGCTTGGAAGTCATAGGAGGACCTTTCGCTGCTTGGTGCGCATTGATTCGCACCCGATTATAGGTCTGACTTCCATGCGCTGCGCCACAGGTGGGGTTAAACACAGAATGAAAGCGCGGACGGGAAGCCGCGGGGGGCAGCTGGCGGCGAAAAGCCTGCAAACAAAAAAGCGGGGAGAAGCGCCGCCGCGCCCCTCCCCGCCGCAAGCAGCGTTATCCCAGATGCAGGACGTCGCGATGCAGCACCGCGGCCATGCTCGCCATCGAGGCGCGCCACGCGGTCGCTTCCGGACGCGCCCATGACACGCCGCCCTCGTCGACGCCGTTCATGATGCCCTCGTCCATGCACCAGCCGACGGAAGCGATCGCCCATGAAGCGATCGAGGACGCATCGGGCAGCGCATTCACGCGCGAAAGATCCGACGCGGTATCAAGCCCCGCCACCTTGTTCGCGTAGTTCGCAATCATGCACGCGAGCTCCTGGCGGCTCACATACGCGCCCGGCTTGAAGACGTTGTCGTCGCCGTAGCCGTTCACCACGCCCGTCTCGCGCGCCCAGCGGATGGCACTTCCGTAGTACATGCCGTAGTCGACGTCGTCGAAATCGTCAGAAGAGTCATTCGCAGGCAGGGGTTCGCCGGCAAGACGCCACAGGATGACCGCGACGTCCTGACGCTTGATTTCATCGTACGGGCCGAACAGGTCGGTTCCGCTATACCCCGACACCAGGCCATGGACGTAAGCGTAGTCGAGGACGCCCGAATCAACGAACCAGTCGCCGTAGAAACAGTCGCTGAAGTGCTCGTAGGCCACGCGGTCGGGCTGAATGTCGGCAGCGGTCTTGGAAATGCGGACGTTGCCGAACGTGTCGCCGTAGCGAAGCGTGTAGCCATGCGCCGTGAGCGACACCGGCTCCAAGTCAAACGCGTAGTTGGAATCGAGCATGATGAAGTTTTCGGGGCGCAGGTTGTTCTCGTCGGCGTTCTCGTAACCGACGATGGTGACCCAGTGCTGGTTGCCGCTCGTGGTGGTGACGTAGAGAATCGACGGCTTGCCCTGGTTGATGGCGTCGTAGAGCATGCGCAACGTCGTTTGCTGATCCTTTGTTTGATAGCAGTCGAACTCGGCGGTCATGTTGCGGCCGTAAAAGCCGCTCTCGCCGTACGCGCCGTAGTTGCCGTCGAACTCCCACCAGTAATGCATGACGCCGGTGGTGATGGTCTGCGCGTAGGCGGCCGCATAGCCCAAGCATGCGCCCGACCAGGCGTCGACCTGCTTGCCGATCTCGTCGATCTCGGGCTGGTTGAAGGCGAGCAGGGCGCTGGCAACCCCCGCGAGCTGGGCATCTCCCTCGGAAGCCGCGCTCCCCGCGAACACGTACTCGCTCGCGTCGAGCACGGGCTGCCATTCCTCGTGCAGCTCGACCTGCGGCTCGGACGCGGCCGCTTCGACAGCCGTCGAATCACTCGAGCCCGCGGCAACGCCCGAAGCGCCCGCCTCGTCGGCGAAAGCCGCACCCGCCGTGCCCAGTGCGCATGCAAGCGCAAAGGCGGCGGCTCCCGCTCCGATGCGCGACGCGGCGCCGATGTGATGCATTCCCATGAAACGTTCCCTCCTACAGTGCTTCCAAGGCCGCCACCACGGCCTCTATCTGGTCGTCCGGCGTCGAGGCTCCGGCGGTCACGCCGACCGTTTCGCACCCGGAAAACCATGCGCCGTCAAGCTCGGCGGCCGACTCGACGTGATGCGTTTTGGCGCACGCCGCCGCGCAGATTTCCGCGAGATGGGTGGTGTTGGCCGAATTGCGCCCGCCGATGACGACGATGGCGTCGACCCTGCCGGCAAGCTCGGCCGCGGCCTGCTGGCGCTGGCGCGTGGCGAAGCAGACGGTGTCCTTCACCTCGGGCTCGACTCCGCGCGCACGGATGCCCGCGAGCACGGCGGCGAGCGCCTCGGCCGTCTGCGTCGTCTGGACCACCACGCCTACGCGCGCCGGCAGCGCCTCGGGCAAGTCGGCGGCGCACTGCGCCACACACACCTGCCCGCCCGCCTCGCGGGCATAGGCGACCAGACCCTCCACCTCGGGATGCCCGGCCTCGCCCACCACGACGACGTAGCCGCAGCGCTCGGCCAAAAGCGCGGCGGCCTTCTGCGCGCGGAACACGTGCGGGCACGTGGCGTCGATGACGGGCAGCCCCTGCGCCTCGACGTCGCGGCGCACCTGGGGCGTAACCCCGTGGCTGCGGATGATGATGGCCCCGTGCGTCGCCGCCTCGGGCGCGTCGACGGCCACCACCCCGCGCCGCGCGAGGTCGGAGACCACCTGCGGGTTATGGATGAGCGGACCTAACGTGAACGCGCAGCCGTCGCCCTCGCTGGCCTTCAGGGCCAAATCGAGCGCGCGCTGCACGCCGTAGCAGGCCCCCGCGTTCTCGGCTTTGATCACTCGCATGGCTTCTCCTCTCGTCTTCCTTCGCGCTGCGGCCGGGCAGCGGCGGCGCGGGGGCGCGTCCGGGCAGCGGCGGCGGGACCGCGGCGACACCCGACTGACAGCCAAGCCGGCAACCTGTCCGGCAGCCCAGCCGGCCGCCCGACCCCGCCGCAGCCCGAACGCTACCCCTTCTTCGGGCGTGTGAGCGCGATGGCCTCCTCGACCGTGTGCTCGGGGATGGGATGTTCGGCGAACACGGCGGTGTAGTCGCGCCCGTTCGGGAACAGCTCGACCATGTCAACCTCCTCGCGCGGCACCCGCTTCGACAGTGCGAACACCTCGCGCATGGCGTACCACGTGCAGGCCTCGAGGCGCTCGTCCTTCGGCAGGAAATCGAAGTCGGAAAGCACCACGGGCTTGCCGTATTCGATGGTCACCTTCGGGAAGCGCATGCGCTCGCCCTTGCGCTTGATGTTCTCGGCGTTGCGCACCGTCATGGGAAGGATGGGCGCCTTGCCCATCTTGGCGATGAACGCCGCGCCCGAATGAATCTCCGGCACCTTGCTGCCCTTGCCGCGGCGCGTGCCCTCGGGAAGGATGCCCACAAGCTGGTTGCCCTTGAGCATGTGCGCCGCGCGCTTGATGGCGCCGCGGTCGGCGGTGTCGCGCTTGATGGGGAACGCCCCCACGCGCGAGAGTATTTGCCCGAGCAGGCCGCGCGCGTTGCTAAACAGGCTGTCGCGGCCCATCAGGCGCACGAACTGGCTTGGCCGCGCGGCGATATACATGCAGGCCACATCCAGAAACGACGTATGGTTCGCAATGACCACGGCGCCGCACTTGTCCTTGAACGCGCGCAGGTTCTCGCGCCCGTCGACGCGGTAGCGGAACAGGATTTTGAACACGAACGCCACGAGCACGTAGGCGAAGTTCGCGAACCAATGCGGGATCTGCTTCTCGTCGGTGTTGCCGCCGAGCGCGCGGTCCCACATTTCCTCACAGGACAGGAAGAGTCTCATCGCGACACGCCCCGTTCGGCCGCGATTTGGCAAATGCGGTCGATGATCTGGTCGATGGTCCGTCCCGTGGAATCGAGCTGCACGGCGTCGCGGGCGGGCTTCAAGGGGCTCGCCTCGCGCGAGGAGTCCACCTCGTCGCGGCGCATGATGTCGGCGAGCACCTGCTCGTAGTCGGTGCCGCCGATGCCGCGGCGCTCGTTCTGGGACACGCGACGGCGCGCACGCTCGGCGGCCGACGCGGTCAGGAACACCTTGATGGGCGACTCGGGGAACACCGCCGTGCCGATGTCGCGGCCCTCCACCACGTAGTCGCCGGCGCGCCCGATGCGCTGCTGCTGCGCCACGAGCGCGCTGCGCACAGCCGGATGGGCCGCCACGGGGCTGACCGCGCGGTCGATCTCGGAGGTGCGGATGGCGTCGGTAACGTCGACGCCGCCGATAGCCACGCGCCGGGGAATGGGATCGCCCGCCTCGTGCGCGAAGGAGATTTCGAACTCGCGCGCGATGCGCCCGAGGGCATCTTCGTCGGCAAGGTCGATGCCGTCGTGCAGCGCCTGCCAGGCGATGGCGCGGTACATCGCGCCCGTGTCCAGGCACGAAAAGCCCAGGCGGCGCGCCACCGCCTTCGCCACCGTGGATTTACCCGCCCCCGAGGGGCCGTCGATCGCGATGATCATCGTGCAAGCCTTTCGATATCGTCCATGAAGCCGGGGTAGCTGACGCCGACGGCCTCGAAATTGACCACGTCAACGACGACGTTGCCGGTTAGACCCACGAGCGACCAGGTCATGGCGAGGCGATGGTCGCCCAGCGAGTCGAACGTGAGCCCGGCGGGAACCTCCAGGTCGGGCTGGCCCTCGATATACAGGTCGTCGCCTTCGCACCAGGCGTCCACGCCGAGTTTGGCCAGGCCGTCGATGATGGCGGCAAGGCGGTCGGTTTCCTTCACGCGCAGCTCGCCCACCTCGCGGAACACGGTCACGCCATGCGCATGCGCCGCCACGAGCGCGAGCACCGGGATTTCGTCGATGATGCCGGCGATCTTGTCGGCGGGCACCTCGCAGCCGCGCAGGTGCGGCGTGTAGCAGGCCTGGATGACGCCGTAGGGCTCCTTGCCCGCCGCGCCCTCGTGGATGACCGAGACCTCGGCGCCCATGCGCTCGAGCGTGCGGGTGAAGCCGATGCGAGCCGTGTTGAGGCTCACATGCTCCACCTGGATGGAGCTTTCCGGGCGCAGCAGCGCCGCGCACACCAGAAACGCCGCCGACGAGGGGTCGCCGGGGACGAGAACCTCGCTGGCCTGGGGCTGCGCGGGGCCGGTCACGCTCGCGGTGCGCTCGGCGGCGGTGGTTTCCACGCCGTATTCGGGCAGCATCAGCTCGGTGTGGTTGCGGCTCGGGGCAGGCTCGTTTATGACGGTCGTGCCCTCGGCGTACATGCCGGCGAGCAGCACCGCGGTTTTCAGCTGGGCGGACGCCATGGGGGCGTCGTAGGTGATGGGATGCAGGCCGCCCCCGCACACGGTGATGGGCAGATGCTCCTGGCCTTCGGGTTCGAAATGCGCGCCCATCTTCATGAGCGGCGCGGTGATGCGGCGCATCGGGCGCTTCTGCAGGGAGGCATCGCCGGTGAGCGTGACGCGGATGTTCCACGGCGCGAGGATGCCCATGAGCAGGCGCACCGTCGTGCCGGAATTGCCGCAATCGATGGGGCCGTCGGGCTGGCTCGGGCCGGCCGCTCCCCAGCCGGTGATGCCGCCGGCGAGGCTTCCGTCGGGCTGCTTCTCCAGGCTGACCTGCGCCCCGAGCGCGCGAACGGCTCCGATGGAGCTGCGCACGTCGGCGGAATCGAGCACGCCGGAGACGCGCGAAGTGCCCTCGGCCATGGCCGAGAACAGCACGGCGCGGTGGCTGATGGACTTGTCGCCGGGAACGCTGATGCTGCCGCGCAGCGGCGCGGCGAGCGGCTCGATGGCGGTGGCGTTATTCGACATGGATATGCTCCTTTGGCTCGATCGGGCTGAAAGAAACGGAGAACCCCGCGTTGATCAGGTGCGACGAAAGCTTGCCGATGTCGCCCTCGTCGGTGAGCACCAGTGAGAGCACGGCGGAGTCCTCGGTGACGTGGTCGATTTCGATGGACTGGATGTTGCAGCCGACCTTGCTGGTGATGGTGGTCACCTCGGCGACCACGCCGTTGCGATCCTCCATGGGAATGCGCACTTCCAACAGGCGCTCGGTGCTCGGAACCCATGCCGCCGGCAGCGCACGGCGGGCGTCGGCCGCCTCGGCGAGCAGGCTCGTGAGCGTCGCGCGGTCGCCCGCCTCGAGCGCGTCGGCGAACTGCCCGACGATGCCCTGCATCTCGCGCAGGCCCGCAAGCAGCGCGTCGCGGTTGTCGAAGGCGATGCCGCACCACAGCTCGGGGGAGCCGGCCGCGATGCGCGTGGAGTCCTTGAAACCGCCGGCGGCCAGGCGCATGAGCGAGTCTTGCCCCTTCGCATGACGAACCGCCAGCTGCACGAGCGAGCTTGCGGTGAAGTGCGGCACGTGGCTGACCACGGCCACGGCCGCGTCATGCTGTTCGCGCGGCAAGCTGATGACGCGCGCGCCGAGCGAGGTGATGAGCTCATGCAGGCGCGTGAAGTGCTCGGCGGGCGTGGCGGCGTCGGGGCACAGGATCCAGTAGGCGCCCTTGAACAGCTCGGCGCGCGCGCCGGCGATGCCGTTCTTCTCGGAGCCGGCCATGGGATGGCCCGGCACGAAGTTCTGCGGATGCGGGAGCACCTCGGCCGCCATCTCGATGATGCGGCGCTTCGTGGATGCGGTGTCGGTGATGATGCCGCGGTAGTCCCACGCGGCCAGATCGGCCAGATAGCCCTCGACGACGCTCACGGGCGTTGCGAGAACCACCAGGTCGCAGGAGGTTTCGATGAAAGCGCGGAATGCGGGATCGTCGGGCGTCGCCGCGTCGGTCGCCCAACCGCGGGATTTCGCCTCGGAAAGCGTCGCGGCGTCGGTGTCGACGGCGAGCAGGCGCACGTCGGGGTGCGCGGCGCGCAAAGCGGCTGCGAACGAGGCGCCGATCAGGCCGAAGCCGATGACGGCGACGTTGGAAAAGCCGCTGGGGTCAGTATGGTGTGCCATAAGGCGAAAGGAACCTTCCATAGCCGAACTAGGATAAAACAGGCGGAACGACCTGGCCGCGCGGGCCCTGCGCGCGGGCGCAGGGGCGGGCTGCCGGAGCATTCCGAAAGGCCATTCTACCATTGCTGCCCAGGCGGGGCGCGAAGTCCCGCCGCGCTTCAGAAACGCTCCGCGCACAGGCCGGCGGCGACCGGACCGCGGGCGCAAGTTGCGCTACCCGCGGGCGCCGCCGCACGCTAGCGACAGTTCGGGAGACGGGCGGGCGCTAGCGACGCGCGCCGCACTCGGAAGGCCGCTTGCCGGCGGACGCGTCCTCGCCGGCCTCGCGCTGGATGGCCGCATGCAGCGCCGCGACTTCCGCATCCGTGAGCTGACGCCACTGCCCGCGCGGCAAATCCCCCAGCTCGATGGGGCCGAAGCTGTCGCGATGCAGGGCCAAAACGCCGTGCTTGATTGCTGAAAGCATGCGCTTGACCTGGCGTTTCCTTCCCTCACGCAACACGACGCGCACCACGGCGCGCCGCTGGGAGCGCTTGCGCAGAATGGCTGCGCGCTGGGGGCTGGGCACGCTGCCGTTCGGCTCGCGATCGGGCACCGCCGGCGGGACTTCGAGCATGGAAAGCGCCCGGCGCTCCTCGGCGCCCGTAACGAGCGCGGCCTTCGCCGGCGCCGTCATCCCGTCGTCGAGCTGGATGCCGCGCTCAAGGCGCGCGAGTTCCTCGGGCGTCGGGCGGCCGTTCACCAGCGCGAGATAGCGTTTCTCCACGTGATGGCGCGGATGCAGCAGGCCGTTTCCCAGCTCGCCGTCGGTGCTGAACAGCAGAAGCCCCGTCGTGTCGAAATCGAGCCGTCCGATGGGGAACAGCCCCGGGAAGCGCTCGGTGGGCACCAGCTCGGCCACCGTGGGGCGGCCCTGCGGATCGGACATGGTGGTGACGTAGCCGGCGGGCTTGTGCAGCATGATGGTGACCGGCCCGCCGCCGAGGCGCACGACCACGCCGTCGACGGCCACCTCGTCCACGCGGGGGTCGACCTTGCTTCCCAGTTCAGTGACCACTTCCCCGTTGACGGTGACGCGTCCGGCGGTCATGAGGTTTTCCGACCCGCGGCGGCTCGCCGCGCCGGCGCGCGCGAGGAACTTCTGCAGGCGCATGGGGACCACCTGCTCGGCGGGCGGCGTCTGATTCGGTTTCAATTGCCTGGTCATAGGGGCATCACTCATCGTCGGTGTCGAAGGTTAGGCTGTCGAAGTCGATCTTGTCGACCAGGCCGAAGCTGCCGGCCATGGCGTCGGCGAGCATGCGCTGCGCGGCGTCGGAAGCGGGGGCGTCGAGGTCGGCGGCGGCGGCGTTCGGCGTGGCGTTTGCTGCGGGATCGGCGGCGCCGGCGGGCGACGCGGCGGCATCCGCGGCGGCATCCGATTCGCCACCACCGAATTCTCCATCCCCCATCGCGGCATCCGGCGTTGCGTACGCC
>CAVCPR010000005.1:9737-52116 GCA_963604235.1 Anaerovoracaceae bacterium
GTCGGCGGCAGAGGCGGCGTTCGGCGTGGCGTCGGCCGCGGGGGCGGCGGGATCGGCAGGCGGCTCGGCAGCATCCGCAGCAGCGGCGGCGTCCGATTCGCCACCACCAAATTCGCCATCCCCCATCGCGGCATCCGGCGTTGCGTACGCCCCCTCGCCGGGCGCGCTCAGACGCTCGCGGATGAGCGCGCGCGTCGCGTCGTCGGGCGCATACAGGTCCAAATCGGGAAGGTCGGCGACCGACCGCAAGCCGAACTTCTCCAGAAAGCCGCGCGTCGTCACGTAGAGCATGGGGTTGCCGGGCGTGTCGGCCTGGCCCGCTTCGCGCACCAACCCCTTCTCCACGAGCGAATTGATGGAGCTGTCGGAATTCACGCCGCGCACGCTGGCCACCGTGGCGCGCGTGCAAGGCTGCATGTAGGCGACTATGGCCAGCGTTTCCAGCGCCGCCTGCGACAGCTTGCGCGTGTCCCAGGACAGCACGTATTTCTCGACGAGCTCGTGATAGGCGGGGTGCGTGTAGAGCCGCCAACCGCCAGCCACCTCGCGCAGCTGTATGCCGCGGCCATCGCGTTCGAAGCCCTCGGCGAGCTCGATCAGCGCCGCTTCGACCAGCTTCGGGTCCACCTCCAGCATATCGGCGAGCGTGATGACGCCCACCGGCTCGTCGGTGACGAACAGCATCGCCTCCACCGCGCCCGCGATCTGGCTTTCCTGCAATCCTTGGAACATCTATTCCTCCCCCACCGACGTCAGCGCGTCGTCGCCGTCGAGCACCAGCTCGCCCGACCCCTCGATATACGAAAGCTCGATGTCGCCGAACAGCTCGTCTTGGCGCACGTCGATCATGTTGCGTTTGAACAGCTCCAGCACCGCCAAAAACGTCACCACCGCCACCGGCGTCGACGTCTTGTCGTTCACCAGCTCGGAAAAGCGCAGGTGATGCGCGTTTTTGATGCGGGCGTGAATGGCGCGCACGTGCACCTCGACGGGAATGGGCTTCGCGGCGATGTGCTCGCTTTCCAGCAGGAACACCTCGCGGCGCGCGAGCGCCCGGGCCGCAATGAGCGCGAGCGCATCGAGCGAGGTGTCGCGCAGAAAGTCGGGCATGAGGTTCATGAACGACGCATCCGGGCCGAACGGGCGCGCGTGCATGCGGCCTTCGGCGATAAAGCGCGCGTTGAGGCCCGCGGCGGCGTTCTTGAACTGCTTGTAGGTGAGCAGGCGCTCGATGAGCATGTCGCGCGCCTCGCTCGGCGCCAGCTCGGCGATGTCCTCGTCGAGCTCGTCGGCCTCGCGCGGCAGCAGGCTTTCCGCCTTTATCTGCAGAAGCGTGCTTGCCACCAGCAGAAAATCGCTCGCCACGTCCAAGTCGAGGGTGCCCATGCGCGCAACCTCGTCGAGGTACTGGTCGGCAATCTGCGTGATGTTGATGGCGCCGATGTCCACCTTCTGCCTGCTTACCAGGTATAACAGCAGGTCAAAGGGACCTTCGAAGCTCTCTGTACGAACGCGATACGACAAGGCGCCTAGGAAATCCTAAACGGGAACAGCAGGTTGCCCACGTTTCCGGCCGTGAACTGCAGGTAGATGCCGAAGGGGTTCACGTTGAATATATACGGCAGCAAAATGACCGCGATCATGAAAATGGGGAACGCGTACTGCTGCACCTGGTAGTACTTCGGAAGCCACTTCACCGGCATCAGGAAGGCGAAAATGGAGCTGCCGTCGAGCGGCGGGATGGGCAGCAGGTTGAAGAACATCAAGTACAGGTTGATGAGCGCGAACATGGGCAAAAACATCAGGTAGAAGTAGGAAAACGCCTCGCTTTCCATCACCCATTGCGCCACCGGGGCGAAGCCGTAGAGCACCCAGGCCACCACGCCTGCGAGCAGGGCGAGCACGAGGTTCGCCGCCGGACCGGCCAGACCGACGATGAGGTCGCCCTTGCGCGGGTCCTTGAAGTAGGCGGGGTTGTACGGCACGGGCTTGGCGTAGCCGAACACGGGCATGTTCATCGCCATCAGCAGAAGCGGCATGATGACGGTGCCGAACGGGTCGATGTGCGCAAGCGGGTTGAACGACAGACGCCCGGCGCTTTTGGCCGTGGGGTCGCCGAGCTTGTACGCGGCGAAACCGTGCGACATCTCGTGCAGGACGATGGCCGGCACGAAGCTCACGAGGGAGCAGATGAGGTATGGCAAAGAAATACTAGACATAATGTCCGCCAGTATAGAGCATCCGACAAAGATGCGGAATACGCCACAACGCGCGACCGCGAGTTTTCTCACGCATACTGCTAACCCTCAAGCCCTACAGTGCCGATTCTCAAACTCTACAGTGCCGATTCCCAAACTCATACCTGTTGCAGCGGCGGCATGTCCAGTTGCATGGTTGCGTATCGGAAGTCAATGGCGCAACGCCGATTTCCGGCCACCGCGAACCAGTTTCCCTTCAACTGAGCGATGCCACTCGTCCCGTATCAGCGGCTACTCGCCATCGGTATCTTCATGGTATACTCCGTATTACGATAGCATACGCAAATAGGCAGGAGAAATCATGGCGAGCACGACTATGACCCCGCTTAATGCCAAGGTGAAACCCGAGGAAAAAGAACTGTTCGCGAAAATCTGCGACGAGATCGGCACCACGCCGAGCAACGCCATCCGCATGTTCGTCGCCGCATTCAACAAACGCGGCGGTTTCCCCTTCGAGAGCAACGCGTTCGAAGCCGTACCGGGCGCGGTCCAGGCCCAAGGTGCAAACGAACGCAAGGCAACTGCAGAAGAAGCGGTTGCAGCCATTGCGCAAGTTTGCGAGCGCTTTCCTGCAATCAAAAGCGCATACCTTTTCGGGTCGCTTGCGCGCGGCAGCTACCGCGACAGCAGCGATGTCGATATCCGCCTGGTACTCGATCGCTCCAAGCAGTTCAATTTGCGAGATTTGGCGCAATTTTCCAAGCAGATCGAGCAGCTGACGCAACGAGAATTGGACGTCGTATCTTCCGACAACATCGGCAATGAGGCGCTTTCCGAAGCCATAAAGAAGGACGGGGTTTTGGCCTATGAACGCAAAGCATAGCGATCTGGCACGCATTCAAGAAATATGGGATGTTGCAACGCAAACAAAAGGGCAGATCAAGCGCTTAGGCTTCACGCGAGAGCAATTCATGCAGCCAACCAATGACACCGACGACCTTATTGCAGAGGGGCTCATGAACAGAGTACTTCGCATCGCGGAAGAGGCCGGGAAGATCAGCGAGAGCGTTGCCGAGCAATACGGCTTCGAACGGCGCGCCGCAAATGGCGTACGCAACCGATTGGCTCATGCATATGGCGACGTCGACCGCGCAATAATCTGGCAAGTCATCGAAGAGGACATCGATCCTCTCCTGGGCGCATGCCGCAAGTTCGCCGATGAGCTCGGCATTGTTCTGGACTAAAGGACGCATGTACGATTTCATCACGCCAATAATCGACCAGATATCGTAATTGCGGAACTGCAAGGCAAAAAGGCCGCGCACCGAATTGGTGCGCGGCCTTTATGGTTTCGACGGCTTGACGATTTGCCACTTGCTTTCGGCAGCTTGATCGTTTGCCGCCCTAGCCTGGCTCGCTCTCGCCGAGCTTCCCTCGAAGGGACTACTTGGACTCCAGCAGCGGGATTTCCGTGTCGTCCTTCTCGTCGAGGTTCTTGTCGTAGACGTAGTGCTTGGTTTCCTTGGCGATGAGGCCGGAGAGGATCAGCACGACGATGATGTTCGGGATGGCCATGAGGGCGTTGGTGATGTCGGAGACGGTCCAGACCACGTCGGCCACGCCGATGGCGCCGAGGAAGGCAGCGATCACGTAGATCACCTGGTAGGGCTTGATGGCATGCTTGCCGAACAGGTAGGTGACGCAACGATTGCCGTAGTAGCTCCAGCCCAGGATGGTGGAGTAGCTGAACAGCACCATGCCAAGCACGAGAACCGGCGTGCCCACGAACGGGATGGAGGCGAAGGCGGCGCTGGTCAGGTCGGCACCGGCGGCGATATTGCCGGCGGCGATGTCGCCGACGATGTCAGGATTGGCGAGCATGGTGGAGACGAGCACGATGCCGGTCAGGGCGCAGATGATAACCGTGTCCCAGAAGGTGCCGGTCATGGAAACGAGCGCCTGACGTGCGGGGTTGCGGGTGGAAGCGGCCGAAGCGACGATGGGAGCGGAGCCCAAGCCGGATTCGTTGGAGAACAGGCCGCGGGCGCAGCCGAACTGGATGGCAGCCATGACGCCGCTGCCGAGCAGGCCGCCGAACGCCGCCTGCGGATTGAAGGCGCTGGTCACGATGAGCTGGATGGCCTCACCAACGTAAGCCCAGTTCATACCGATGATCACGATGCAGCCCCAAGCGTAGGCGATAGCCATGAAGGGAACCAGCTTCTCGCACACCTGGCTGATGACCTTCACGCCGCCGAAGATAACGACGGAGACCATGATGACGATGGCCAGGCCGATCGCCCAGGTGGGGATGCCAGGGCAGTTGGCGGTGATGATGCCGGTCATGGAAGAGGACTGCACAGCAGAACCGATGCCGAAGGAGGCGATGGCCGCGAACAGGGCGAACGCGCCGGCGCCGAGCATGGCCCACCACGGGGTCTTGCCGTCCTTCATGAAGGCGCGGCGCCAGGCGAACATCGCGCCGCCGAGCATCTTGCCCTCGTGGTCCTTCACGCGGTACTTGACCGAAGCGTAGGTCTCGGAGTACTTGGTGGCGATGCCGAACACGCCGGTGAGCCACATCCACAGAACCGCGCCCGGGCCGCCGGACATGATTGCCGTCGCCACGCCGACGATGTTGCCGGTGCCGATGGTGGCGGAAAGCGCGGTGCACAGGGCGCCGAACTGGGAGATGTCGCCCGGAGCGTCCGGATCCTTGGTCACCGACAGCTTGATAGCCTGAGGCAGCTTGCGCTGAATGAAGCCGGTGCGGATGGTGAGGAATATGTGGGAACCCAACAGGAGGATGATCATGGGCGGGCCCCACACGAACCCGTCCACGGCGTTGATGATGCTGACTATATCCATAGTCAACCCCTTTCGTTTTGAAAGGGCCCGCACCGAAGCTGCTTTTCCACGCGCATGCTCGTTTAAGCGGCTGTTCCTGCGATCACGCGGAAGCTAAGCGGTTTCGGCTCGGGCGCTTTCCCGGTTAAGACGATAACCAGTTTCCGAAAGCGCCATTTCCGGTTCGTTAACGCGCAGTGAAGCCTAGGTAAACGTGCGATGACAGGGGGCGAAAGGAAGGCCGGAGCGGCGGGCGGCGCGCTGCCGCCCGCGAACGGCAGGCACGCTAGACACGCACGCGACCTGCCAAAACGTCTTGGTAGTCGGCATAGTTCTTCTTCAGAAGCTCGGGCGTTTCAAGCTCGTAGGGGCAGCGGCCCTGGCACAGGCGGCACTCGGTGCATTCCTCGATCTTGGCCATTTCGGCCTGCCAATAGTCGCCGAGCCACCCGGCCGCGGGCGCGCGGCGGATCATCAGCGACATGCGCGCGCACTGGTGAATTTGGATGCCCGCCGGGCACGGCTCGCAGTACCCGCAGCCGCGGCAGAAGTCGCCCATGAGCGATGAACGCTCCTGCTTGATGAACGCGGCGGTCTCTTCGTCCATGGCGGGCGTGTCCACCATATAGGAGAGCCATTCCTCAAGTTCGCTTTCACGCTGGATTCCCCAGATGGGAAGCACGTTTTCGAACTGGGACATGAACGCCATGATGGCGCGGGAATTGGACAGCAGGCCGCCGGCGAGGCCCTTCATGGCGATGAAGCCCACGTTGCGCTCGCGGCACAGCTCGACCAGCTCGAGCTCGCGGGGGCTTGCGAGGTAGCTGAACGGGTATTGCAGCGTTTCGTACAGGCCGCTTTCCACGATGTCGAAGGCCACCTCGAGCTTGTGCGCCGTCGCGCCGATGTGGCGGATCTTGCCCTGGCGGCGCGCCTCGAGCATGCATTCGTACATGCCGCTGCCGTCGCCGGGCGTCCACAGCTTGTCCATGCAGTGGAACTGGTAGATGTCCACATAGTCGGTTTTCAGGTTGGAAAGCGACGTTTCGAGCTGTTCCCAGAAATCGTCAGGGGTTTTCGCCATGGTTTTCGTGGCGATGAAAATCTGATCGCGCACGTCGGCGAGCGCGGCGCCCATCTTCACCTCGGAGTCGCTGTAGGCGCGCGCCGTGTCGAAGAAACGCATGCCGCCGTCGAACGCGCGGCGGAGCAGCTTGGTGGATTCGTCTTGCGAAATGCGCTGGATGGGCAGCGCGCCGAACGCGTTCTGCGCCACGGTGATGCCCGTCGAGCCTAACGTCACGGTGTTCATGGGTGTCCCCTCTCGTCTTGCTGATGGAAGAATAGTAGCAAAGACGATACGCTCAGGGCATGCCGCTTTCCAGCTCATCATTTGTACCAAACAACATCCAAGGGGTTGTCTATCTCAAATAGACGAAGGAACGTGAATCGACACGGATTTCGGTTACCTGTTTTATGTGTTTCGAGGGGCATAGACAGAGCTTGCGGAAAGCTCACGCACGGGTTCCGAAGAGACTCCAACATTGCAGTGTAGGACTCACCCGCCATGCCGCATCGTTGAAACCCATGCACCGCCATCCAAAACGAAAGAACAAGGCCCGGCGGCCGACGCCGCCGGGCTGGGTTTCTCACCCCGTCGCGCTGCAAAGCCCAGTTGTATAGCTGCGTCAATTCCCTAACACATCTGTTAGGGTTTTGACATTGCCGATTGCCATTTTAGTGACACATATGTTAGGATTTTGACATGACACATTACGACGACATATACGACATCGCGGTCGACAACTACGGCCTCGTCACCGCCGCGCAGGCGCGCGAGGAGGGCATCACAAGCACCGAACTGCGCCGTTGGTGCAAGAACGGGTGGCTCGACCGGCGCGGCTGCGGCGTGTACAAGATCGCGCACTGGGCCCCCACCCCGCTGGACGGGTACGCGGAGGCGCTCGCGCTCGTAGGAGAGGGCTCCTACCTCAAGGGGACGGCGGTACTCTCCATGCACGACCTCGCGCTCGTGGACCCCAGGACCATCAAGGTGGCCACGGCAAAGCGGGTCAGGCGCAAGCTCCCCTCCTGGGTAGACCCGGTCCCGGCGAGGGAAGGCGACCGCACGACGTGCTACGAGGGCATCCGCTCACAGCGCGTCGCCGACGCGATACGCGAGTGCAGGCAGGGCGTCATGAGGGAGAGGCTGGCCGACGCCGCGAGGCAGGCGAGGCGCGAAGGGCTCGTGACGGAGAAGGAATACGACGAGTTGGAGAAGGAACTGGCATGACGAAGGCGAAGAGGCCGAACAGCAGGGTCCACCTCGACCAGGCCATCGAGAGGATCTGCAAGGAAGACGACATGGACCCGTTCCGCGTGAAGCGGCTGCTCGCCTCAGTCATCGTCGGGCAGATGCTGCCCGACGGCGCGGCCAAAGGCGGCAACGCGCTCAAGATCCGCTTCGGCAACGCGGCCACGCGCTTCTCCCGCGACCTCGACACCGCCAGGTCGTCGTCGCTCGAGGACTACGTCTCGCAGCTCGGCGAAAGGCTCGAGGAGGGCTGGAACGGCTTCGCCGGGGCGGTGGTGCGAAGGGAGCCCGCCTCGCCCGAGGGCGTGCCCGCAGCCTACATCATGCAGCCCTTCGACGTGAAGCTGTCATACAACGGCAAGAGCTGGATGACCCTGCCACTCGAGGTCGGGCACAACGAGATCGGCGACGCCGACGACCCCGAGATGGTCGAGTCGCCCGAAGCGGCCGCCATCCTGGCCAGGCTCGGCTTTCCCAAGCCCGGCCCGGTCCCCTGCATGAGGCTCGAGCACCAAGTGGCCCAGAAGCTGCACGGCGTCAGCGGCTACAAGAGCGACCGTGCGCACGACCTCATCGACCTGCAGATCGCGGTTTCGGACGGCGAGATCAACTACCCGAAGGCCAAATCGGTGTGCGTGAGGCTCTTCGAGTACCGCCAGGAACAGAAGTGGCCGCCCACCGTCGCGAAGGGCGAGGGCTGGGAGACGCTGTACGACCAGCAGCGCGAGAGCCTCGACGTCCTGCCGAGCGTTGACGAGGCGGTCGCGTGGGCCAACGCCCTTATAGCGAGAATCGACAACAGCTAAGCACGAACCGAAAAACGGGCATCGCGCCAAACGCGTTCTGCGCCACGGTGATGCCCGTCGAGCCTAACGTCACGGTGTTCATGGGTGTTCCCTCTCGTCTTGCTGATGGAAGAATAGTAGCAAAGACGATACGCCCGGGACACGCGGCTTCCCCGCCCCTAATGACTGACAGTAAAGACAGTGTCGCGCTTCGCGCTCTTTATGAGGGTTTGAACTTGCGTTCAAACCTACGAAAACCAGCTGCAAGAATAAAGCTCCGACCTGGTCTTTAGTAGGCGCGTACGCAAGTGCGCGCAGTATAAACGAGAACGACCGCGCCGCCGGACGCGGGGACGATCACGCAGGCGGCGTGCTTGCCGTCGCCTTCTACGGAACCATGCCGAACAACCTCGAGGTCGGCGCGATGTTCGCGAAGGACTTCAACGACATCCTGCATGCGTTCCGCCAATACATCGCCATCGCGCTCATGAGCCTCGGCTGGCGCAATCCCTACTATTATGCGTCGCTGACGTTTCTGGTGTTCCTGCTGCCGCGCTCCTTGGCGCGCAACGCCGAGGCGATGGGCGCACGGTTCGGCCTTTCGGGCCGCGAGGTGGAGGTGCTGACGCTCTTCTCCATGGGGCACACGCAGAAGCAGGTCGCCGAGGAGCTGTTCATCTCCCCCTCCACCGCCCATGCGCACATCCGCCATATCTACACGAAGACCGGCATGCATTCCCGGCAGGATATTTTGAACTACTTCAAGAAAATGAACGAACGCTAAATCAGCCCCGAACACTGCGGCGAAACGCTGAACCATGAGCTGAACCGTCCGCGGGTCAAATTGATCGTTTAACAATCTTGAAACAATTGAACTGATGCAACAGCGGTACCATAACCCCCCGTTAACCAATCCGTAACGAGGTGTTCATGAACTACGTCGAGATTTTGAACGGGATCGACGCGGCCGTCTGGGGCCCGCCGATGATCATCCTGCTTTTGGGGTGCCATATCTACACCACCATCCGCACCCGCGGCATTCAGCGCAAGCTCCCCTTGGCGCTCAAGCTTTCCGTCACGAAGGACTCCGGCGCCCAGGGCGACGTGAGCAACTTCGGCGCCATGGCGACTTCGCTGGCCTCCACGCTCGGCACCGGCTCGATCGTCGGCGTGGCCACCGCGGTGCTCTCGGGCGGCCCGGGCGCGGTGCTGTGGATGTGGCTCACCGGCATCCTGGGCATGGCCACGAAGTACACCGAGGTCTACGCCGCAATGAAGTACCGCGTGAAGGACCGCCAGGGACACATGATGGGCGGCGCCATGCACGTGTGGGAGCAGCGCTACAAGCGCGCGGACGGCACCGTGCCGTGGTGGGCGAAGCTTTGCGCCATCTGGTTCGCCGTCATGGCCTGCTTCACCATCTTCGGCATCGGCTCGGCCGTGCAGACGAGCGCCATCACCTCGGTCGCCCAGGCCAACTTCGGCGTGGAACCCTGGATTGTCGCGGCCATCGTGTGCGGCTCGGCCCTGCTGATCATCATCGGCGGGCTCGGCACCATTTCAAACATCTGCGAGAAGCTCGTCCCCATCATGGGCGGCGCGTACATCCTCGGCTGCATCTATATCCTCATCTGCAATGCGGGCTACCTCGGCGAATCCTTCCGCCTCATCTTCGAATGCGCCTTCACGCCGAAGGCCGCGTTCGGCGGCGCGGTGGGCAGCGGCATCATGGTCGCCCTGCAGTTCGGCTGCGCGCGCGGCCTGTTCTCCAACGAGGCGGGCCTTGGCACCGCCCCGCTCATCAGCGCGGCCGCCGAGTCGAAGAACCCCGCCCGTCAGGCGCTCGTGGCCATGACCGGCCCGTTCTGGTGCACCGTGGTCATCTGCCTGGTGTCGGCGCTCGTCATCGTCTCGTCGCTGTGCGCCAACCCCACGCTCATCGAGGACGCGGGCGTCACCAACGGCGCCACGCTCGCCAACGCCGTGTTCGCGACCATCCCCCACATCGGCACGCCCATCCTGATGCTCGGCATCCTGTGCTTCGCGTACTCCACCATCATCGGCTGGAGCTACTACGGCGAGCGCGTCACGCTGTACCTGTTCGGCCGCCGCTGGGTGCCGGTTTACCTGGGCTTCTATATCTGCATGGGCTTTTTGGGCGGCGTGGGCATCGGCGACGTCGCCTGGACCGCGACCGACATCGCGAACGCGCTCATGGCGCTGCCGAACATCCTCATGGTGATCCTGTGCGCCGGCATGGTGGGCAAGGAAACCAAGCACTACGTCTACGACGGCAACATCGAGGAGGAGTACCGCACAGACATCCACGAGTTGGAGGAGAAGAGCGTTTTCCTGCGGAAGAAGGCGTAACGCCGCGCACGGCTCCCGGACCTGGGAGCTTGCCGCAGCCCTCCCCCAACCGCACGTGCCCGCCGCCCCGCCGCTTCGACAGTGGCGGGGCGGCTTCGTCTCGACACCTATAGAAATGGCGAATCGAAGCGCGGCGTTCGCGCATGCAGCGTCTACTATTTCCACGGTTGCGGGAATCTGTGGCAACGACTATACTGCGTAGCGATGAATTCTGTTTCAGGGCGAGGTGGAAACCCTCACTGGCGGTAACCGAAAACGTCGATGCGACCGAAAGGCGCTGCGGCGACATCGGAAGTCCGCGACCCTGTGCGGCAGCGGCTTATCCGCACACGCAAGGCTGACCCGGTGCGAATCCGGGACCAACGGTTACAGTCCGGATGGAAGAGGCAGAGTTCGCGGATGCGGCGCCGAAAACCGGCCGCCCCCTTTGCGAACAACAAGCCCGTATCGAAGGAATTCATACGGGCTTGTTCCTTTTTTTTGCGAAGCGAGGGGCGAACCTGCAAGACGACGCTTCGCGGAAAAGAGGTTTCACCATGGCATCCGCAACACCCGCATCCGGCTCCATCAAGAACACCAACCGCTGGTCGACGCGCCAGCTGGTCACGATGGCGCTCATGTGCGCCATCGCCGCGCTGTTCAGCTTCATTCAAATCCCCATCCTGCCCGCCGCGCCGTTTCTGACCTACGACCCCTCGCTCATGCCCGCGATGGTCTGCGGCTTCGCGTTCGGGCCGGGCGCCGGCTTTGCCGTGGGCGCCGTCGCGGCCGTCATCCACGGCCTCATCCTCAACGAGTGGGTCGGCAGCCTCATGAACATCTGCGCCACGCTGTTCTTCGTGGTGCCCGCCGCGCTCATCTACGCGAAGAAGCACACGTTCGCCGGCGCCATCGCGGGCCTGGTGGTCGGCTGCATCGTGGCGACCGTCGGCGCCGTGGCGGCCAACCTCACCATCGGCGTGTGGTTCTGGTACGGCTCGGCCGACGCCATCATGCCGCTGATCCTGCCCGCCGTGGTCCCGTTCAATTTGATCAAGACTATTTTGAACTCGGTGCTGACGCTCGTGGTCTACAAGGCCATCTCGAACCTCATCACCCCGAAGAAGGACCAGGTGCACGGCCGCTAGCGCCCGCCAATCCGTTCAATTTTCGCAGAAGGGCCAGGTTTTTCCATGATCGACATCTCCAACGTCCGGTTCACCTACGACGGCGCCGCCTTCGCGCTCGACGGGGCGAGCATCCCCGTTGCGCGCGGGGAGTTCCTCTGCATCCTCGGAGGCAACGGGTCGGGGAAATCGACGCTGGCGAAACACCTGAACGCCCTGCTCATCCCCGATGAGGGAAAGGTCGTCGTCGACGGGATGGACACCGCCGACGACGACAACGTCTACCTGGTGCGCAAAACCTGCGGCATGGTCTTCCAAAACCCCGACGACCAGCTGGTCGCCTCGCTCGTCGAGGACGACGTGGCCTTCGGCCCCGAGAACCTAGGGCTTGAACCAAATGAACTGCGCCGTCGCGTCACGGAGGCGCTCGAGGACGTGGGCCTGTCCGGCTTCGAGCGGCATGAGACCCATGCGCTTTCCGGCGGGCAGAAGCAGCGCGTCGCCATCGCGGGCGTGCTCGCGATGGACCCGCAGGTGCTCGTGCTCGACGAGGCGTCGGCGATGCTCGACCCGCGCGGGCGGGCGGGCCTCATGCGCGTGGTGCGCGAGCTGCACGAACGCGGGCTCACCATCATCATGATCACCCACTTCATGGAGGAAGCCGCGCTCGCCGACCGCGTGGTGGTGATGGAGCGCGGGGGCGTGGCGATGGAGGGCACGCCGGATGAGGTGCTGCTGGAAGCTGCCCGCCTTGAGGAATTGAACTTGGAAGTGCCCTTCGCCGCGAAGCTTTCGCTTGAACTGCGCGCGGCGGGCGTCAAGGTCGCCCCGACGGTGAACCCCGATGAACTCGCGCGCGAAATCTTGGAGCGCGCCGGCGCCGCGGGCGCGCTGGGTGCGGACGGCGCGAAGGCCCCCGCGACAGACGCCGCGCAACCAACAGGCGCCTCCACGCAGGCCGACGCCACCCCCTCCCCGTTCGCAAACGATTCGGCCGCGCCCGATGCCGAGGCCCTCATCGAGTTCGACCACGTCTCGTTCACCTACGACGCCGCCGAGGCGAAGCGCCAGCGCAAGCGCGGCGGCGCGCAAGAGCAACGCCAAGCGAAATGGGGCAACAGCCCCGATAACCTCTGGGCGGTGCGCGACGTGTCGTTCGCCGTGCGCAAAGGCGAGTTCTTCGGCATCGCCGGGCACACGGGCAGCGGGAAGTCGACCATCATCCAGCACATGAACGGCATCCTGCGTCCCACGTCGGGCCGCGTGCTCGTGGAGGGCCGCGACATCGCCGCGAAGGGCGGCGAGACGAACGTCCGCGGCACCATCGGCGTGGTGTTCCAGTACCCCGAGCACCAGCTGTTCGCCGAAACCGTGTACAAAGACGTGGCGTTTGGCCCGCGCAACCTGGGCTTTTCGGAAGAGGAGGTGCGCACGCGCGTCGAGGATGCGCTCGCGCGCGTCGGGCTTGACGCCGCCGAGATCGCCGAGAAGAGCCCCTTCGAGCTTTCGGGCGGGCAGCAGCGCCGCGTCGCGTTCGCCGGCGTGCTCGCCATGGACCCGAAGGTGCTGGTGCTCGACGAACCGGCCGCCGGCCTCGACCCGGCGAGCAGGAAGTCGTTCCTCGGCATGATCTCGCGCCTGCACGAAGACGGCCTGACGGTAGTCATGGTCTCGCACAGCATGGACGACCTCGCCGCGATGTGCGACCGCGTCGCCGTCATGAACGAGGGCAAGCTGCTCGGCACCGGCAAGCCGGCGGAGCTGTTCCTGCGCGCCGCCGAGCTGAAGTCCGTCGGGCTGGGCACCACCGCCGCGCAGTCGCTGGCCGCGGCGCTCGGAGAAGGCGGCCTGCCCATCGACGCCGCGCATCTCTACGACGAGGCCGACCTCGTGCGCCTGGTGACGGAGGCCCTGCGATGATCGCGGGATTCTCCTTCGGCAGCTACTGCCCCGGCACCAGCTGCGTGCACCGCATGGATCCGCGCGCAAAACTGCTGCTCGGCTGCGTCTTCATCGGGGTGCTGCTCAGCGCGCAGGTGCCCGCCGCGCTCGCCGTGGGTGCGCTGTTCGTGGCCGGCTTCTACCTCGCCGCGCGCATACCGGCTTCGAAAGCCATCCAATCGCTCGCGCCGCTTTTGGCCATCGTCGTCATCGTGGCGGTGCTGAACCTGTTCACGGCCACCGGCGGAGAAGTGCTCGTGGACTGGGGGATCCTGAAAATCCGCGAGGGCGGCGTGCATGCGTGCCTGTTCATGGGCGCGCGGCTGACCATCATGATGCTCGGCATGAGCCTCATCACGCTCACCACCATGACCAACGACCTCACCGAAGCGCTCGAGCGGCTCCTGTCCCCCTTCGCGCGCTTCGGCCTGCCCGCCCACGAGCTCGGCATGATCATGGGCATCGCGCTGCGCTTCATGCCGCAGTTCGCCAGCGAGCTGGTGACCATCTACCACGCGCAGATCAGCCGCGGGGCGAAGCTCTCCAACAGCCCCGTGCGCGGCATCCGCATGCTCTCGTCGCTCATGGTTCCGCTGTTCACCAGCGTCTTTCGCCATGCGGAAACCCTGTCGTCGGCCATGGACGCGCGCTGCTACCACGGCGGCGAGGGGCGCACGCGCCTGCACCCGCTGCGTTTTTCGGGCGTCGATGCCGCGGCGGTGGCGACGATGGCGGCGCTCGCAGCCTGCGTGATAGCGGCGAACATGCTCGCATAGGCGAGTTTGTTGGGAGGCCAAGCGTGATTGCGAGCCGCACCTCCTTGCGCGGCTGAGCTTGTTCGCATATCCAAACGCGTTCGCGCAACCGAACGCACCCGCACGACCAAACCCGTTCGAGCAACGACCGAAAGGAAGAGAAATGACCGGAAACGAAACCATCCTGCAGTACCTCACGAGCGTCCCCGCCTGGTATCTGGCGACGTCGGTGAACGACCAGCCGCACGTGCGCCCCTTTAGCTTCGCCGCCGAGCAGGACGGCAAAATTTGGTTCGTGACGGCGACCACCAAGGACGTGTGGGAGGAGCTGCTGCAGAACCAGAAGTTCGAAGCCACGAGCTGGTGGCCGGGACACGGCTGGCTCATCCTGCGCGGCAAGGCCGGGCTTGAGGACAAGGCGAGCGCCGACATGCGCTACGCCGGCTATGCGCACCTGTGCAGCCTCGGCGAAAGCTACGACGGCCCCGACGATCCCACGCTCGTGTTCTTCAGCGTCGAGGAACCCGAGGCCTGGATCTGCAACCACGAGGAATGGAAACCCATCGAGCTGTAGCGGGTGCCCGCGCACGGAGATACGGAAACTCGCGAAACCCGCCGGGTGGTCTCCGCCTACGCCCCTGACCAGGATTTTCGTAGGCGCCAGCGAAAACTCGCACTGCACAAAAGCGCCGAGGGCGCCCGCCGTTTCCCGCAAACAAAAAAGAGCCTCCCGACATCACCAAGATGCCGGGAGGCGCTATCCCTGCAGCGGCCGCCCTCGCAACCCCTATTCGAAGTCGTAGAGGTCCTTGGCCGCTTCGGCGAAGTCTCGGTAAACTTCCATGGCGATGGCCTCGTCCTCGACCAGCTCGAAGGACAGGGGCTGACCGTCCTCGTCAAGCTCGGTGACCTCGAGCACCACGATCTCGCCGGACGAGCACGCCGGCGCCTCTTCGCTCACCGGAAAGAAGAACCCGTAGCGGCGGTCCTCATGCAGAATGAGCCCGAGGAACTCGAGGTCGACGCGCTCGCCCTTCTCGTCCTCGAACGTCAACGTGATGCCCTCTTCGGTGGGCGGGCAGAAATTCGGGGCGCTTCCTTCACGCATTTGCGGAAACCTCCTTGGGGTACGCGGATACGTCGGCGCGAGCGGCGCGGGCGCCATCTCGCACTATAGCGAACATGTATAAGTCCGCCGGTTTTCAGCAGCGTAACACAATGGCCCGCCGCGCTGCGAGGGCGCGTGCGCTATTCATTCGACTGCTATACTGAGGCGCACGGAAAACGACGGAACGCCGCCATGCGGGCGGCTCAAAAGGAGGATCGAATGTACCCGACGATGGACCCCGAGCGCAGCAAGCCCATGAGCGAGGAAGAGGGCGTCAAGAAGATGGCGCAGATCGGCGCCATCATGGAGGAAGCCGGCATGGGCTTCGGCGAAGAGGACATGCGCCTTTTGCGCGACGCCTTCATGGGAAGCAGCCCCTACGAGGACAAGATGGAAGAGATGATCGCGCGCTATCAGGGCCTCATGGACGACGAGGACGAGCAGGAAGAAGACGAGGACGACGACGAAATCAGCCTCGAGGAGTTCACGACTCTGTAAGCGCTTTGTGCCCGGGTATTTTGCCTGGCGCACGGCGCTTTGGGAACATGTCCTCACGCCCATAGCGAAGAACTGGCCCCGAGCATATTCGGGGCCAGTTTGCGTTGGGGGGGGTGTCGCTTCGCCGGCTCTAACCAACCTGCGTTAAATACAGTGATGCGCTTCGCGCTTTTATACGGCGCGAACTTGCGTTCGCGCCCACGAAATACCTGGTAGCAAACGAAATCTCGCAGCAGAATTTCGTAGGGTCGAACGCAAGTTCGACCAGTATCACAGAGCGCCTGAAAGGCGCGGCACCGTTATCTCAAACCGCGACGACCCCTACCGCCTGGCGCCCGCAGTGCCAATCCCGGGCGCTATTTGCCCTGGTAGGCGTAGGTTGGCAGGTGATTGCCGCAGTGGCCTATCACGATGAGCTGCTTGGCGTGGTCGGGGAAGAAATGCACGCGCAGCGTTGGCTGCCCCTCCGCCGTCGAGCGGCCCTTCACGTGCGCCGACATGTCCTCGACGCGCCCCTCGTAGGAAACCCGCCGCAGCTTCATCAGGCTCGGATCCTTCTGCGTCATGGGCCCCTCGCTCATGGCGATGCGCAGCACGCTGCGCTCCTCGAACCGCGCCGGGATGTCGGCCGATTCCTCGCCGAAAATGAGCGGATGCAGCACCACGGCCATGTCGCGCAGGGCCGCCCAGGTTTCGCGCACATCGCCGGTGGCGAACTCGCGCGCGCTGCGTTCGGCCTGCTCAAGCACCAGCAGTTTGTCGGGGAACGCCTTTTTCGCCAGCAAAAGCGCGCCGAGCGGCGTTTGCGGGAACTCCAACGTGTCGAAAATGGCGGCGCGCGTCTGCACCGCGGCCGACGCGTTTTGGGCCCGGCGCGCCGTGTCCTCGGCGGCGCGCAGGCTGTGCTGCAAAGACGCGCTCTTCGACACCATCGAGCCGATCATCCCCTGCTCCTTGGCGAGCTGCGCGCCCTGCGCGTCGTAGGCGGCCATGAGGTCGCGCTGCTCGCGCTTCATCTGCTTGATCTGCGCCTGCAGCGCCCGCACGCGCGCCTCGGCCTCGATGGCGCGGTTCTTGATGGCGGGAAGATTCTTCACGTCGCGTTCGTGCTGCTCGGCGGCCGCCCTGCGCCGGGCCTCCTCGGCTGCGCGCCTGCGCTCTTCGGCGGCGCGGCGGCGGGCCTCCTCCTCCGCGGCCGCGCGCTCGGCGGCAAGCTTCTCCTCCTCCGCGCGGCGCCGGGCCGCTTCGGCGCGCTGCCGTTCCTCCTCTTCGCGACGCTCGACCTCGCCCTCCTCGAAGGCGATGAACGTCTTGCGGGGCACGCCCTCGCATTCGCGCACGTCGAACCCATCGGTGAGGAACAGCGCCAGCATCCGATCGAGAAACGGCGCGGTTTCCTTCCAGGCGCGCTCGTTGATCCAGTCGTAGGCGCCCGGCTCGGGCGGGTTCGACAGCGGCGTGCCGGCAAGCACCTCCATGCGTTTGCGCTGCGCCGACGTCATCGACTCGGTGGCGTAATACAGCGGCACGCTCACCATGTCGAAGCGGTCGCCCTTCTCCATGAGCACGTCGTAGAGCACGGCGAGGTACTTCGACATCGTGGTCAGATGCAGGACGGCGCCCACCACGGGAAGGTCATCGGAAGGCGACGGAACGTCGCATCCGCGCAGATCGACGCAGACGCAATGGCCCGTGACCACGCCGATAACGGTATCCATGGGCAGCCCCTCGGGAATGCCGAGGGAACGCGAAGCGCGGGCGGCATCGGGCGTGACGGCGACCGCGACCGGCTTTTCGGCCCACAGCGCCATGGTCGACGGCCCGCCGATGTAGCGCGAAGGGCGCGAGGCGCGCCGCGAGGACTTGCGGGCGAGGTCGCGCACGTCGCGGTCGCCCTCGATGGAGGTTCCGACGGGGAACAGCGTGTGCACGGCGGCGGCGAACTTGACGCCCGCGTCCATCTGGCCGGTGAGCAGGCCCGTCGTCTCGGCGAGGGTCGGGCGCGCCTCAAGCTCCATGGGGTGCGCGATGCGGTACTTCGCCACCTTCGCCGCCCAGTTCACGCCGCGTTGCCCGGTGGTTTTCCACTCGTAGCACTCCATGAGGTGGTCGAAGAACGCCTGGTCGGGCTCATCGAGCGCGAGCGTCGTTGACTCGGCGGCATCGGCGGCGGAATTGTCGGACGAGCCCTCGACCGCGCACGCAGCCTGATCGTCCGAACAGGCCATCTCGTCGCGCTTCGTTTCCTTATCCACCGCACCGCCTTTCTCCTCGCGCAAGCATGTTCGCCCATGGTAGCACACGGCCCCGGTGCCCGCCCGCCGCACGCCGCGCCGTTGAGCAACCGCCACCCGTCGCGTTCGCCGCCGCTGCCCGCATCCCCACCGCCCGCCCACCCGCGCCCGCCCGCATATGCCATCGCGCCGGTAGCGAATAAACCGGCCCGCGCGCGCCGCTTATGCTAGAATCGCCACAGGACGAGGTTCGCCCGCGCCGCGCGCCGGCCGGGCGATTTCAAAACGAAAGAAGGAATCATGGCAGAAGAAGAGTGCACGCACGACTGCGGCAGCTGCGGCGTTTCCGGCTGCGGGGATCGCACCTCGGGGGGGCCGACGAAGCTGGAAACCAACAAGCGCAGCAACGTCAAGCACGTCATCGGCGTCGTATCCGGCAAGGGCGGCGTCGGCAAATCCCTGGTCACCAGCCTGCTTGCCAGCGAAATGAACAAGCGCGGCTTCAAGGTGGGCATCCTGGACGCCGACATCACCGGCCCGTCCATCCCGAAGACCTTCGGCGTCGACAACCCGCTGACGGCCGACGCGGACGGCATCCTGCCCGCACAGACGCAAAGCGCCATCAAGATCATGTCCACCAACCTCATGCTTCCGAAGGGCGACCTGCCCGTCGCGTGGCGCGGCCCGGTGGTTTCCAACGCCATCCGCCAATTCTGGGGCGAGACGAACTGGGGCGAGATCGACTACCTGTTCGTCGACATGCCTCCGGGAACCTCCGACGTGCTGCTGACCGTGTTCCAGTCGCTGCCCGTCGACGGCATCGTCACCGTGTCGGCGCCGCAGGAACTCGTCGCGATGATCGTCGGCAAGGCCGTCAACCTCGCGCATGACATGGACGTCGACGTGCTGGGCCTGGTGGAGAACATGGCGTACTTCAAGTGCCCCGACTGCGGCAAGGAGCACCATATCTTCGGCGAGCCGCAGGGCGCCGAGGTGGCAGAGCGCTACAGCATCCCCGCCTACACCACCCTGCCCATCGACCCCGAGTTCGCGCGCCTGTGCGACGCGGGCAAGGTCGAGGACTACGACGTGGAAGGCAAGCTCGACGTCATCATCGACAAGATCGAGGAAGCCGGTGCCGCAAAGGCGGAAGCTGGCGAATAGGCCCGCGGCGACGGAAGCTGGCGGGCGAGCCGACGGCGGCGAACGAGCCGCTGGCGAACATCCGCTAGCGCAACAACCCGCAACAAGTGAAGCGCCCTCCGCACGGAGGGCGCTTTTCGTACGAAGGAGACACCCGGGTCGAGGGGCGTTTTCACTCGGATCTGCAAACGACTACCGCGGCAATCGGATTCCATGCCGCATCGCGCCTCACTGCCGCACCACGCCGCGCCTCACCGCCATGCCGCACCACGCGATACCCCCTACGACGCCGCCCCCGCTAGCTTGTCGCCGGTTTGGGCATCTATGCCCGCGGACTCCAACAGGCGCCCAAGCGTGTATTCGTCGAACTTCTCGTAGCGATAAAACACCCGGTAGAACTCGAGGGTCTCGTCGCGCATGTTGATGGCGCCGGCATAGGCGGGATAGAGCACCTTGAGCAGCCACAGGCACCCCAAAAGACGCACGACCGACGGCGGTCGCCCGAACCAGGAGAACGGAGACTGCGGAATGCGGTAGATTTCGCCCGCCGCGACGCACGGGACGTTGGCCCAGTGCCCGTCTGCGCGGATGGCTCCGTAAATGTCGGAGCTTTCAGAGTCGGTCATGTTGAACTCCGCGACCAACACGGCGTCGGGATTCCAAGTAATGATCTGCTCGAGGTTCACGCTCGGCATGCCCATGCCCTGCCCCTCGGTTCCCGGCATGTCGGCCACGTTTTCCGTGTTGATGAGCGCCAGCGCATCGGTGACGTGCATGCTGCCCACCGGGTCGGTGGTCAAGCCGTCACTGCCCTGCGCAAGGAAGATGCGCTTGCGCTCGGCCTGCGGAATCGCATCGGCCACCTGCGCTATCAGGGCAAGCTTGCGCTCGCAAAACGACGCCAGCTCCTCGCCGCGCTCCGCAACGCCGATCAGGTCGGCGACGAAGCGGAACGTCTCCGGCGCATGCCGCACGTCGTAATCGACGAGCACCACGGGCAGGCCGGTTTGGTTCTGCACCTCGTCGGCCATGTTCGCACCGACCTCGTCAGCGGTCCAGAAGCATAGAAGCACGTCAGGGTCCTGCTTGGCAATCTCCTCGGCGTTGGGAACCGACCCGGCGCCCATCCATACGCCCAGCGACGGCAGGGCGAACAACTCGTCGGGGATGTACTTCTTGTTATCGCCGGCAGGGCGGAAGTTCCATCCGACCAGCTTTTCGGGTGCCAGGCCGAACACGTCGACCGTGCCGATGGGGTTCGTGCAGAACACGCGGTCGACCACTTCAGGCAGATGCACCGTGCGCCTGGCCATGTCGATGATCTCGCGCAGGTTGCCCCGCGAGGCGATGGAGCAGCCGCCGAAGGTCGCCCCTGCGGCGAGCATCCCCGCGCACCAAAGCCCGAGCGCGGCAAACGAGCGGCGCGTCATCGCCGGTGATTGAAGCCGATTCGTCATAGTCATCATTCCTTCGAACATCCCTCGTCAGCGGGCAGCAGGGGCGCGCACGCCAGCACCTCGCGGCCATCGGCGGCGCGAAGCGTCCCGCACGCCGCATCGACGCCGTACAGCGCACGCAGGAGCTCGGGACGCAGAAGATCGGCCGCTTCGCCGGAAAACACCTGGTCGCGCCCAAGACACAACACGTCGCTTTCCAGCAGCAGCGCATGGTTGGGGTCATGCGAGGTTACCACGACGGCAAGCCCCGCGCGCGCCAGCTCGCGAATGCGGGACAGCACGACGATCTGGTTGCCCCAGTCCAAGTTCGCGCACGGCTCATCCATCATCAAAAGCTTCGGCTGCTGGGATAAGGCGCGCGCGATGAGCACCATCTGCCGCTCGCCACCGGAAAGCGAAGACACCTCGCGATCGGCAAGGGAGCTCAAGCCCAGCCGATCGATCACGTCGCACGCAATGCGCTCATCGGCGCGCGAAGGCCCCGTAAATCCGCCCGCGGCGGGCGTGCGCCCCATCAGCACCAGCTCGCGCACCGTGAAGCCGAACGTCCCCTCGTCGGTTTGCGGCACATAGGCGACGCTGCGCGCGAAACGACGGCGCGACCAGCCGGAAACCTCCTCGCCTTCCAGAAAGACCGAGCCGGCAAGACGGGGCAGGAAACCGAGAATCGTCTTGAACAGCGTCGACTTCCCCACCCCGTTCGGCCCGAGCAGGGTGAGCACGCCGGCGGCGCCGACGGTGAAGGACACATCGGAAAGCACGACGCGCGAGCCGTACCCGCAGGAGAGACCTTCGACGGAAAGCATCGAATCGCGATCATACCCGGTCATGATGCGCTCCTTCGCCGGCAAATGAGATAGACGAACAGCGGGGCGCCGAGGATGGCCGTCAGGATGGACAGCGGGATCTCGGTGGTGTAGATGCTGCGGCACACATCGTCGACGAGCAGCAGGAACGCCCCGCCGAGCAGCATGGATGCCGGCAAGAGCGCGCGATTGTCCGACCCCGCCAAAAAACGCGCCAGATGCGGCACGATAAGGCCGACCCAGCCGACCATGCCCGCGACGGCGACCGAGGCGGAGGTGAGCAGCGTGGCGAAGGCGATGACCGCCAAGCGCGTGCGGCGCACGTCGACGCCGAGCGAGCGCGCCTCGTCGTCGCCGAGCGCCATGACGTTGATGCGCCAACGCAGCGCCATCAGCCCCACGCAGCCCACGGCAAAGGCCGCGGCCAGGCCGAACAGGTCGCCCTCGCGTACCGACGACAAGCCGCCCATCAGCCAAAACGTTATTTCCGGAAGCTGGGAGTTCGGATCGGCCAGAAACTTGACGGCCGAGGTGAACGCCTGGAAGAGGTTGCCCACCACCAGGCCGGAAAGCACGAGCACGAGCACCCCGCCCATGCGCCGCCCGATCACGACGGACAGCAGATAGCTCGCCGCCACCGCCGCGATGCCCATGGCGAACGCCGCAAGCTCGATGCCGACGCCGCCGAAGGACAGCAAGATGCCGAGCGCCGCGCCGAAGCAGGCGCCGGCCGAGGCCCCGAGCAGGTCGGGTGAGACCATCGGATTCTTGAAGATGCCCTGGAACGCGCAGCCGGCGCCCGACAGGGCGGCGCCCACCAGAAGCGCCGCAAGCACGCGCGGCAGGCGGATGGTGAAAAACACGTTGGCGTCGGCCGAAGATACTTCCTGGCCGGTGAAGGGCGATGCGAGCAGCGAAACGACGGCCATCAAATCCATGTTGTAGCGGCCGAGCGTCAACGACAGCAGAAGGGCCGCACCGAGAATGACGACCAGGGCGACGATCGCCGCAACCTTCCGGGCACGCGCGGCGGCAGCCCCCGCGAAGGAGCCGCCTGCCTGCGCGGGCGCCGGCCGCGTATCGTTGCCGCGCATCCCTCCCATCACGCGCCCATCCCTTGCGAGGAATCATAGGTGCCGCCGGCCACGCCGACGCCCTCGACCACCACCGGGTCGATCGTCTGGCCGGGGGTGACCTGCTGCGCCGTCAGCGTGACGCGATTGCCCGCCGCCGTCGCCACCAGGCCGCACGAGGAATCGGCGTTAACGACCTTCGCGAGGTCGGAGGCAGCGTCCTCGGCGCTTGCTTGGGCAAACGTATGGTTGTGCTTGAGCAGCACGGTGGCGCCCCCGTCGGGCGAGAACCACGTGATGACGCGCGCCTTCGCCGGCGATGTGACCGTAAACGTCGTCTGCGCCGGCTGCTCGTCGGTGGCGGCGCGGACGTCCTCCACAGAGATGGCAAGGCCGCTCGGAAGTGTCCCGCTCACGGCGTCGCCAAGCACCGCCGCCGCACCCGTGGCGCCCGTCACGTGCGGCAGGGAGCCGTCGGAGTTTTTCGCCGAAAGCGAAAACTGCGCCTGATAGAGCGCGAAATACTGGCCCGCGCCCGCGCCCTGTGCCGCCGACGCGGCCGGGCGCAGCGTGAAGGTGACGCCCTCGGCGCTCGGCGCGACGTCGAGTTTGACCGTTGCCGCATCAGGTTCCTTGCCGTTGATAAGCAGGACGAAATCGTCGGCTACGGCGTCGGTAGCGCTGATGGGCTGGTCGAAGGAGAGCTTGATGGAAACGGCCTGCGACGCCTCGGTCATCGTGCTTGAGGCGGAAAGCTGCACGTCGGCGACGCGCGGCGACGTTTCGTCAACCTTTGCCGACGCCGAGCACGCGCAGAGCGCGGCGGCCGCGACGATTCCCAGGCAGGCGATTGCCGCCGCCGCAACTATTCGTAAACGATTCCTCACTGCTCTCCCCCTTGCTGTTTAGCCCCGCAAACGATGGCGCGTACGCCGAAAACGACTCCCCCGATAATCGCGATGGCCGCGAGAACCACCCCCGCGAGCAGCGCGTCGCCCGCCTGCGCGCCGTCGACGCGCACCGCGAACGTCACGTCCTGCCCGGCATGGTAGCGCAGCGCCGGCGTCGCCGTGACCGTCGCCGTGCCCGCGCCCACCGGCACGAGCCATGTCTGGCCAAAGGCCTCCACGACGCGCACGACGCCCTCATCCGAAGACATAAAGCTCACCTGCGGAGACACTTCTTCCAGACCGTTGCACGAGCATCCTCCCCAGTGGTCCGCCGACCCGCACAGACACGGCGAGATGCCGCACATCCAATCCATGCCGCAATCGCGCCCGACCTCGATAGAGGCGGGGTTGGTCGCGGCGGAAAGGACAAGCGGCGCGAGGCGGGGAAGCTGGATGGGCTCGGCCTCGGTGCCCGCGTCGCCGGTCGCACCGGCGGCGTCAACAGCGCCGGCGTCCGCGGCGTTTGCCCCGCCCGCAACATTCGTCAACTCAACATCCTGTGGCGAGCCGATCGCAAGCGCCCGGACGGAAACCGCCTCCACGCACACGGTCGGGCTCTCCTCCGCCGCCCACGCCGCACTCGGCGCCAAAGTGCCAAAAAGCGCGAACAGCGCGGCGGCCGCGCAAAGCACGAAGCCCGCAAATCCCTTCGCCATCAGCACTAGTGACCGATTTTCACCGGCTTCGCTACGAGAAGATGCCATCGATATCCTCCGCGCGGCCGTCGCCTTCCGACAGGAAGATCTCCTCCAGGGAGGCGCCCGGGTACTGCTCATGCACGCTGGCAACCGAGCCGTCGAACACCAGGCGGCACCCCTTGATCATGCACAGGTGATCCGCGGCGTCCTCCAGCTCGCGCAGGTTGTGCGAGCTCAACACCACCGACGCCTGCCGCTCGCGGGCATAGGTGCGCAAAAGGCGTTTCAGCAGGTTGCGCTTGCCCAGGTCAAGGCCGTCGAAACTCTCATCGAGCAGCATGGTGCGCACCCCGGTGGCAAACCCCAGCAGGATTCCCAGCTGGCGCTGCATGCCCTTCGAGAAGCCCGCCACCTTCGCGGTTGGGTCGAGGCCGAACAGCGCCAGCATGCGCTCGTAAACCTCGTCGGACCAGTTGGGATAGTAGCCGCGGTAGAACGAGCGCATGGTTTCCGGCGTGGCCTGAGGCAGGAAGAACGGCTCGTCGGCCACGATGAACAACGAGTCGTGGCTTGTGCGGTCGTCATGCATCGCGACGCCGTCGATGCGCACGCTGCCGCCGTCGGGCTTGTACACGCCCGCGATGATCTTCAGCAGCGTCGTCTTGCCGGCGCCGTTGTAGCCGACCAGGCCGAGCACCTGCCCGTCGTCGACCGAAAGCGTGATGTCCTCCAAGGCCGTAAAGGACCCGAAGCGCTTCGTGATGTTCGAAACCTCGATCATGCGACCTCCTCTACAGATACGACGGCGCGAGCTCGGCCGGCAGGTAGAAGTACACGTACGCGTCGATGCCGCGCAGCTTCGCCTGCACCAAATAGCCGCCGGTCATGTAGCAGCCCGTACGCAGGTTCGGAAGCACCTCGGCGATCTTCGCCTGATCCTCGACCACCTTAAGCGCGCCGTAGTCCTGCGTGATCCAGAACTGCCCCGCCGTTTCGCTGCGATAGGCCATGAAGTAGCGGCTCACCGGCTGCGTCACCTTGTTGATGGAGGCGTAGGGGTCGTCGAGCTGGAACGTGAGCTGCTCGATGATGCGCGAATCGAGCGTCGTGCCGCCGAGCTGGTCGATGACGCCATGAGCCGAAAGCCATGCCATCGTGCGCTCCCAGTCATCGGTGATGTAGGAAACGGCGTTGCTGAACGAATAGCCGAACGAGGAAACGTCGAGCTCGGGCGAGAGCGTGAACATCAGGCAGACGCGCGTTTGCGACGCGGGCTCGTAGCGCTGGGACGCGGTGAGGGAATCCAGGTCGTCGGCCATGGCGGCAAGAAGCTCCGCACGATCCTCGTCGGTGCAGGTGACCTGCTTGATCTTGTTCAGCGCGCCGTCGGCCGCGTAAATGGAGCCGCGCCGATAGGCGCTGTAGGAAGGCGACTTCGACAACTGCGCCGCCGCGTCGTCATCGAGCGCGGAGACGTCGCCGGTGATGGCCGCGCGCTGCGCCTCGTGCACGTCGGAATCGTTGTCGAGGGACAGCATCGCCGACAGCTCGCCGATGGTCGCCTGATTGTAGTAGCGCACCACGTCTGCACCGTTTTGCAGATGGTAACGGATCACCACGTCGTAGGGAACGACGCTCTGCTCGAAGTCGGTATAGTTCGTCTCGCGTGCGCAACGGGCGGTTTCGATGAACTGCGCCTGCAGCGAACGCACGAGATCGATCGAGGATTCCTGCTCGTAGGTGCGCGAGGACGTGCAGTAATAGGAGGCGCCGCCGGACGTGCCGGAGAAGCTCTGCGTCAGATAGCTCGGCGAGCCGTTGTAGGAAACCTCGACGGATGCGACCTGATCCGTTTCCGGGATGTAGCTGGCGAACCCGAACGCGCCGCCGGCGATGACGGCGACGACGACGCCCATCGCGCACGCTTCCCCGCCGATGGCCCCGAGCGTGACCGCGCGCGAGGCGCGTCCGCGCAGCGGCCCCAGCAAAAGCACGAGCGAAACGAGCACGAACAGGCAAAACGCAGCAAGCAAGGCAACCGCCACGTCGACCTCGCCCAGCAGCTTCACCACTGCGGCAAAGGCCGCAAGGCCGGCGAGCGCCACCGAGACAAGCGAGAGCAGCGGCGACATGCCCGCCATTTCGGCCTGCTCGCCGCGACGGCGGCAGAACAGCGCCAAGGCCGCGCCCGAAAGCGCAAGCGCGACGGCGAGCCAACCGAGCACGATGCGCCAATCGCCCAGCTCAGGGTAGTACACCGGGTGCAACGCCTTGAAGAACTGGTGCGAAGCGCCGTCCTCGGCGAAGAACAGCAGCGGGTTGGCCCACGAAAGCGCATCGAGAAGCGAGGGCGCCACCACGTCGGATTGCCCGTACGGCGCCACGCCCGCGGCATTTCCCACGAGCAGAAACTCCGATAGCACGCCGACACCCCACAAGACGACGGTCACCGAGAACAGCAGCGCGCAGGCGAACGCGCAGGTCTCGAACAGGGTACCTGCGCAGGACACCGCCGCCGCGGCGAGCGAGAACGCGACCAGGGCGACAACGATGTAGCCGCAGGTGACGAAGAAGAATTCGGTCAGCTGCCCGTCATACCAGCCGAGCGCCGCCACGTTGAGCGCCAAGGAGGCGGCAAAGGGCACGCCGATGCCGACGACGATGCACAAAACGCCCGCCGCCCAGCGCGCGCAGAACAGCTTCACGCGCGACAGGCCAACCGAGAAGAACGCCGTGGTGGAGCGCTTCTGCAGCAGGAAACGGAACAGGGCGATGGCGAGCACGGCGCCGAAGGCGGCGGCGGCCGCGTTGACGGCGGGACCCAGGCTTTGCGCGTAGAGCTGGTATTTCAGCTGCTCGTGCGTGTAGTTCACGTTGAACACGGAGATGTCGTCCACCGCGCAGGTGGACACGGGCACGAGCACCGCGAAGACGGCGAGTCCCGCAAGCAGGACGGGCAGGGCGCGGCGAATGCTGAACGCGAAATCGTGCACGAACGGCGAGGTGCGCATAGTCACGCGGCGATGGCCCTTGTGCCGTGCGGCGTATTTTTCCGAAGAGAGCTTTGCTCGCCAAGTCAAGGGAAATTCCTCCTTCAAAGCAAGGGCGCGCCCGGCCCACATCGCGCGGCGCGCACGGGCGCGGCGGACGGCGCGCACGGCGAGGCGCACGGCAAGCACCGCCGCGGCCGCGACGATGAGCACCAGCGCAACGGCGGCCGCGATGAGCAACGCGTCAAGGGCGCCGAAGGGCATGACGTCGACGGTAAAGGCATAGGTCGCCGTGCGGTAGTGCACCAGATCGGCGGTGATGGTAATGGTGGCGCTGCCCGCCGACACCGGGACGACCCAGGTGTTCCCGAAGGCCTGCACCACCTGTGCCACGCCGGCATCGGATGAGCTGATGGAAACCGTCGGCGTCACGTCGCGGAACCCGCCGCAGGCGCAATGGCCCCACGCGTCCGGCTTTCCGCACGTGCACGGGTCGTAACCGCAGACCTCGTCCATGTGGCACTCGATGCCCGTGGAGATGGCCGAGGGCGTGGTGGCGATGGCAAGCAAATTCGGGAAGATGGCGCCGACCTGCTCGGTCGGCAAACCTCCCTCGCCGGCGGCGCTGCTGCCCCCCGTGAGCTTATGCAGGCGCGGCATGAGGCCGAGCTGCTCCGCCGTCTCGTCGGCAGCCGCAGTCGAGGACGACGCGGCGGAATCGGGGCTGGAGGCGGAATCGGAGCCCACAGACGACATGGAACCCATCGAGCCCATGTCCGCCCAGGCAGGGACCGCCGCGAAGAGCAGGGCCGTCGCAAGCAGGAAAGCCGTCAACGGGGCAAATGCTTTCGAAAGAACCCGCATGCTACTCGGACCCGTTTTCGTCGGCCGCGGACTCGCCGGAAGGCTCCGCATCGGTGTCGGCATTCGCATCGGCATCGGCGGCGTCGGCCGCATCGGAAGCATCTTCCGCAGCGACGTCCGCCCCGGCGTGCGCGTCGGCGGCGGCATCGGCGTCCGCCCCGGCTTCCCCGTCGGCGGCACTATCGGCTTCCGCCTCGGCTTGCGCCTGCTCTTCCGCAGCCGCCCCGGCGGCAGCTTGCGCATCCTGCTCGGCGTCGGCCTGCGCCTGCGCGCGGCGGCGGCGCAACGCATAGGCGCCGACGCATCCCAGCACCGCGACGGCGATCACGCCCGCCGCGACGGCCGGGACGACCCATTCGGGAAGCGAATCGTCGGAGACGGCGGCGCCCTTGTCGGCCGCGATGGCGCGCGGCGTGTTCGTCTCCTGCACCGAAAGCGACGCGAGGTCGTCGCTGGAAAGCGCCCAGGTCGAGCAGTGGTCGATCTTGAACGACGCGTAGCCGCCCTCGACGCGCACCTTCTCCGTCTGAGCAAGCTCGAAGCGCCTCTCCTGCTCGTTGAACGTGAACAGCGAAAGCTCCGCGCCATCGGAATACGTGCCCGAAACCTTCACGTACACCGAGGCGGCGGCGGGCAGCATGCCCTTGTGCGAGAATTCGAGCACCACTCCGTCGTGCGCCTGCTTCATGATGTTGGAAACGTCGCCCGTGCCCAGTTTCGACACGGTGATCGTCGGGTCGAACGGGGTCTTTGCGCGCTCGGCATCCACGTCCGCGCCCGTGAAGGTCCACGAGTATTCCGGCTTGTCCGACGACGACCCGGACCAGATAACCAGCTGGTCTGAGGTACCGACGATCTTCGCCAGCTGCTCGGCGGTGTCGAGATGCGCGTTGCGCTCCACCTTGTATACCTTGCCGGCGACGGTCTCCACCACGGTCTCGTTGACCGCGTCATCGCGCGAATCGCTCGCCGTCGCGGCCTCGGGCACGGCGACCTTCGCCTCCGTGTCGGACTCCTTTGCGGAGTCGTCCGTGGCAACGGCCGCCGGCGTCGCGCTATCCGGGGTCGTCGTCGCGTGGGTGTCCGAAGAGCCGCCCCCGTTATCGATAGCGGCCGGCTCGGTCACCGTGACCTGGACCGTCGTCGAATTGCTTTCCCACTGGCGCAGCGAGGCGTTCACCGTGATGGTGGCGCTCCCGGCGCTGTGCCCGCTGACCACCAGCGTGTTGCCGCTCACGTAGGCGCTCGCCACGCCGGAGTTCGACGACTGCACCGACACCTCGGGATAGTACGTGGAATAGGTGCGCCCCGCGCACGTGCACTGGCCATTGCTGTCGAAGCACGTGTAGCCGGCGTCGAGCGCGCCGTCGGACGTGCAGACCTGCGGGCATTTCGCCATGCCGCAGCCGAGGGTCTGGTCGTCCGACGCCGGCGTGACGGTCAGGCTCGTCTGGGCGGACGATCCCTCGGTCACGCTCAGGCTCGCGTTGCCCGTCTCCACCGAAACGGTGCCGAAGCTGTAGTAGGCCGCCGCCTTCGCGAACGGCAGCAACGCCACGACGAGCGCGAGCGCGAGCGCCGCGGCGAAGAAGGCGCCGGGGACGCCCGCGCGGGTTTTCAGTGTCCGAATCGTCATATCGAAACCTTCCTTGCGTCTATGACTGCTCGCCGGCGTCCGAGTCCGCGCCATCGGCGAGACCGGCGCCGTTCTTCCCCTTGCGGGACACCACCGTGACGGCCACGCCCGCGCCGATGCCGGCAGCGACGAGCGCGACGATAAGGACGCCGATCAGGATGGCGAACGGCGGAAGCGCCTGCTGGCCCGCCGACGCGTTGCCGGACGCCGCGGCAGTGCCGCCCATGGAGGACATTCCCTCGTCGCAGCAGCTACCCGCCGACGAGGTGCTCGACGCGCCGCCGGTCACCACCGCGTTCGCGTCGCTGGTCAAATCACGGCAGGAAACCACGTAGGTCTTCCCCTCCGACACCGTGAACACGGCGTACCCGCCGATCATCTGCGCCTGCGCGTCCTCGCGCGCAAACGACTTCGAGACAGAGTCGTAAGAATACAGGGCGACGTCCTTGTCGTCGGAGATGGAGCCGGCGGCATAGGCGTAGACGGTCGCCGGCGCGGGCAGCGCGCCCTTCTGCGCGAAATCGACCGCGACGAAGCAGTCCTTGCCGTACAGGGCCTGGTAGAGCGCCCCTTCCGCCTGCGTGGAGACGCTCAGCGAGCACGAGAAGGGAAACAGGGACGAGGCGGAGTAGTCGCCGCCCTTGAACGTCAGCGAGTAATCGGGGTGGTAGTACGTGTCGCCCGACCAGAACGTCACGTCGCCGTCCTGACCCGCGAGCGTGGCGAGATGGTCCTGCGCGTCGAGCGAGTCGCCTATCCGCACCATGTGGATGGGGCGGTTCATGACGGTCTTGTCCACCACGTCGAGCTTGTCGAGCTGAGAGGCGTCCGCCTGCTCGGGAACCTCCACGAACGCGTCGCCGCCGCCGCTTGCTGCCGCCGCCTCGCCCGTCACCGTCACGTGCAGCGTCGCTTCCCCGTCGGTGTGCTGGCGAAGGGACGCGCGCACGGTGATGTCGGCCTCGCCCGCCTGCTTGGCGTACACGGTGAGCGTCTGCCCGTTGCAGACGGCGACGGCGACGGCGGCGTTGCTGGAGGACGCCTGCGCGCTCGGGTAGTACGTCGAATACTCCTTGCCGGCGCATTGGCACTGGCCGTTGGCGTCGCAGCAGCTCTCCGAGCACCCCTGCGGGCATTTCGGCATGCCGCAGCCCTCGGTCTGCTCGTCGGATGCGGGCGTGAACGCCATGGTCACGCTGCCGGTCTGCCCCGCGGCGACCTCGATGGCGGCCGCGCCGAGGCTCACTTCGACCGCGCCGCGGTTGAAGTACGCGAACGCCGACGCGGGCACGAGCGCGCACGCCAAGATCGCCGCCGCCGCGATGGCGGCGAACGCCTGGGCCCTCTTCCCCAATTTCATTGCACGAACCACTCTGTTTCCCCCTCGTTTCTCGTCCCCCATGCTGCCGCGCGCTCGCGCAGCAGCCTAGAGAATCCCCTCTTCATAGGCATTGTCCAAAACGCCGGACACGCGTCCGCGCGAAATGTTCTCGCCGGCCTTCACGAACATGTCCCCATCGATCGGATAGCCGCTGAACATGCCGCTCTCGTAACCGTAGGCGACCACCTTGCGCGCCCAATCGGCCACCGATGAGGCATCGGCGAAGCGGTCGAGCACCCCGGTATCCTGCGCCTCGACGGCCGCCGCAACGGCGGGGTCGGAGCACTTGAGGTTCACCAGCATGGCGACCATTTCCTGGAACGTCACCGTCCCGTCGGGATCGAAGACGCGCGCGCCGTCAACCTCTTTGCCGCTGACGACGCCGGCCTCAACGGCCCAGTTCGCCGCGCCGGTGTACCACTGCTCGTCGGCGACGTCGGCCATGCCGGTGGCGTTGCGCGCGCCGGCGGCGTCGTAGGCCGCCTCCTCGTCGGGCTCGGCGTAGCGCCACAGGATGGTCGCGAGCTGCGCGCGCGTGAGCGAGCCGTTGCCGTCGAGCACATCGGTTCCGCCCACGCCGCGAATGAGCCCGCGAGCCGCCGTGCGCAGCGCCGCGTCGGCATACCAATCGGAATCGGAAAGATCGGAGAAGCTCGGGGCGATGAGGTCGACGCCGAACACGCCGTAGGCGTTGTCGAACGTGGTGTTGTCGTCGTAGGCGCTGCCGTCCTCGGCGGCGCGCATGCCGTAGAGGAATCGGTACGTCATATGCGAGGTGTAGGCGTTATACGTTCCCGAGGCATAGCTTTGCGCGGAAGGGTCGGTGCCGCCCCAGGCGACGACGCCCTCGTTCCACCCCCAGGCCAAAATGGGGCTTTCCAGGCGCACCTTCGACGCGCCCAGGATGCGCGCGATCTCGGCGGAGGTGGCGTCGTTGTTCTTCCAGCAATCCTTATCGGCGGAAATCAGCTCATAGATGGATTTGCCGCCGAGCGAGGCGTAGGTGGTGGTGGCATCCCACATGGCCGGATAGTAGTAACGCACAGGCTCCATGAGTTTCTCGTAGGTGAAGCGCCCCGACGTGAAGCCGCTCATGGAGCTTTGCATGTAGCCGGTCTCCGTGCCGCCGTTGCCATCGTTTGTGGAGGCGGAATCGGTCACGCGCAGGTTCAGGCTCATGCGCTCGCCGAACACGTAGCCGCTGTCGGCAAGCAGATCGGTCAGGTAAATGCCCTCGCTCTTGTACGAGCGCAGGCCGGCCATGCCGCAGTTCGCCGCCGTGCATACCCCGTCCTGAGGCGCGATGGCGCGCATCTCGGCGTCGGTGTAGGCGGTCGAGGAGAGCACGCGGCCCCCCTTGTCGGCGTCGGCGGAAAGCACGCGCACGACCATGGACGTTGCTCCGAGGTTGCGGTAGGTCACGGTCCCCGTCACCGGCGCGAAGCCCTCGGACTCGATGACGACGGTGCGGGAGCACGTTTCGCTGCTCGTGGTATCGAACAACGCGATGGGAAGCGAAAGCGACGCGGCGCTGCGGCCGGCGCGGAGCTGGTAGTACGGCAGCTCGCCCAAGTCGGCGGCGGGGCCTTTCGCCGTCGAAATCCAGTCGGAAATCTGCGACGGGGTCAGCGCCGTGGAGCCGACGGTGACCGACTTCACGTTTTCGACCCACGCGGCGACAAGGTCGGTTTTCCCCTGCCCCGGATGCGCGGCGGACCAGGAGGAGACCGCCGCGTCACTCGGCTCCAAGGAGATGGTGGTCTGCCCGGCGGGCAGGCTGCCCATGCTCGTGGACACCGTGGCGGCTTCCGTCGGGAACGTGATGCCGGCGTCGACGGCATCGGCGGCGCAGGCGGGCTCGACGGGAAGCGCGGCGGCGCCGAGCGCTGCGGTCGCGGCGAGGGCGGCGGTCACGACGCCACGGGCGAGGCGGCTTGAGGCCCCGAACGGCAGAACGGTAGTGGACATCGACGGTTCCTTTCCCCTTTTTGGCGGCGCGGCAATCCCCACGCTGCGCCGCCGTGCGCCCGCGCATCGGCTATGCGCGCACGCGATTGATCTAGGACAAGCATGATATTCGAACGAGAAGCATCTTCGTACTGCACTTTCGGTACAGTTCGCACGAAAAAGGACGCTTCCGCCTGCCCGTTTGCTCAAACGGGCAGGCGGAAGCGGCTTCGCGCGATGGGGCGGTTCGAAACCCGCAACCTGCAAAAGCTCGGTTTCGATCCGCCCCGCACGCTCGGGCGCCCACGACCGCGACGAGGTCGCCGCAGCCGCTGGCGCCCGAGAAGGCGGCCGCGCCCGCATCATGCGCGCGCGGCCGATCGGGCATGCCCGAAGGCGAAGTGCCCGCGAAGCGCTAGGCAGTCACCTCGGGGGTGGCGACGCCCTTCACGTCCTCGCCGTACTTCAAACCGGTCTTGTTGAAGAACGAGTTCGTGTACGTGTCGGCGGAAAGGACCTCGCCGGCCTTGGCGGTCTTGGCCGTGATGGTGAACGTGCCCTCGTCGCAGGTCACCGTGTAACCCGCGGCATCCAAGGCCTCGGCGGCGTTGGACTGGATGGACGAGGCGGAGTCCGTGGCGGTGAACTGGTACCACATGTGATGGTGCGCCGTGGTGGACTGGGAAGCTCCGCCCCCCTCATTGGAGAGGATGGAGGCGCCGTTGCTCATCCACACGACATGGTTCATGGAACGGACGTTGGCGCCATGCGTCACCTTGTAGGTGGTGCTGGCGCACTCGGTGGCCGTGCCCGCCTTCACGGAAACGGCCTCGAACGTAAGGCCCGTGTCGACGAGCGTCTCGACGGCGTCGAGCTTGACGTTGCAACCGCTCACGCTCACGCCGGAAAGGATGCCGTTATCGGCCGTGGCGGAAACGGTGGCATAGCCGCCCATCAGCGCGAAGCCGAGCGTGGTGTCGAGCACCAGGTTGTTGCCGTCGGCCTTGGCGGTCCAGGTGGTGTTGCCGGAGCAGCTGATGTTCATGCTGGCGAGCAGCGCATCGGCGTCGCTGATGACGACCGGGCCGTCGAAGGCGAGCGTGATGGTTGCATGCTGGCCGGCGTTGCTGGAATCGCCCTCGGGCGGGTTGCCGTAGGAGGCCTCGCGCCAGGCAGCGGCCTCGACGCCGGTCTGGGAAACGGGCTCGGCCCACTTGGCGTACAGGGTGGTGTCCACATCGACGGTGCCGTCGTTGGCCTCGAAGTCGAACTTCTCGCCCCAGTCGCCGGTGGTGGAGCCGTCCTTGGTATACCAGCCCTCGAAGATCGCGCCGTCGGTGCGAGTCGGGTCAGTCGGCTTGGAAATCTTGTCCGCGGCCGCGGAAGGCTCCGCGGGCGTGGCGGCGTTGCGGTACACGACGATGGCGTTGTTCCAGTACGTGGAGCGGATCGTCGTGTTCTCCGTGGAGGTCATCAGGTGGCTCTTCACGGTCTGCGCGGGCACCTCGATGCCCTCGCCGGCATTGAAGGTCACGGTGTGGTCTTCCTGAACCAGCGAGATGCCGTACGTGAAGCGGTACTGGTTCTCATTGCCCACCAGGCTGGAGATGTGCGTGTTCTCCGCGGTCGGCAGGACCGCCGTGGCGACCTGGCTGCTGCTGATCATGGTCTCGGCGTAGGCGGAGGAGATCATCGGCTTGGCGATGGAGTTGTCCTCGAGGGCCTTGGCGGCGAGCAGGCGGCGCAGCTGCACGGTGGCGCCGGCCTCGTCGTCGGACTTGATCAGCTCGGCGTAGGTGTCCTTGACCTCCTGGTCGTCGTAGATCGACTGCAGGAAGTAGCGGTTGCCGAACAGCTGGTCGTAGGTGAACGTGCGGCCGAAATCGTCGGTCGTGTCGAGCTTGAACGCGTCGGTGGCGGACACGGACACGCCGGCGTCGGCGAGCAGGTCGGAAAGGGCCACGCCCTTGGCCGAGAAGGTGCGGAAGCCGGTCATGCCGCACTGGGAGGAGCCGTTGGAGAACGAGCTCATGGCGTCGAGCTCGGCCTTCGAGTAGGTCTTGACGACCTTCTGATCGTCGGTGGTCTTGGCGTCGCCGTCCTCGTCGACGATGATCGAGAACGTGTCGGAGGCGCCGGTGTAGAACGTGGCGCTGCCCGTCAGGGTCGTGTAGCCGTCAGCCTTGACGGTAACCTTCCAGTCCTTGTGCTGCGGGTAGGTGGTCGAACCCCAGCGGCTGGAAATCTCGATCGGGCCGCCCTCGCCGATGCCCACGGAAAAGACCGGGGCCTCCTCGGTGCGGTTGAAGGTGATGGTGCCGTTTCCGACGGCGACCTTGTACTGATCGGCCGCGAGCGTGGTGGCTTCGCCCACCTTGCCGTCGGCGTCGATGGGAGCGACCTCGACGGAGGTGATGGCCTGGGCCCACTCGTCAGTGGCGCCGGTGATCTTCAGGGACGTGGTGCCCTCATCGCCGGACTGGCGCAGCAGGACCTTCTGGTCGGCGGTAAGCTCGGCGCCGGCAGCCAGATGCGAGTCGTCGACAACTTCGTAGTAGCGGGTGATCATGCCCGTGTAGTTGCCGATGCCCTTGATGACGACCATGGCCTGGCCGACCGTGTCGTTGCCGGCGTAGGACACCGTGTAGTCGGTGCCCGCGACGAGCGTCTTGGCGCCGTAGGTGACGACGGGCTCGGGAGCCGCGCCGGTGCTCAGGTACTGCGCCGAAATCGGGGCGATGGCGCCGCACAGCGTCAGGTCGTTTGCGGTCAGGGCCTTAACGTTGGTGACCGCGAAGCCCCACTTGGTGCCGGACTGGTCGCTGGTCAGCTTGATCTTCACGGTATCGGACTGCGGGACGTAGACGGTAGCGCCCGAAAGCTCGGTGCCGGTGTAGGTGCCCAGCACGTTGCCCTCGCCATCGGAGATGGTGATGAAGTCCCAATTGTTCTCGACCTCGGTCTGCGGGTCGAAGGTCACGGCCATGCCGAACGTGCCGGCGGCCTTCCACGTGTAGCTGTATTCCTTGTCGAGATCGTTGGCGTAGTCGTGATCGCTCTCAAGGGAGGCGAAGGAGGGCTGAGCGTCCTCGTCGACCGACCACTTGGCGTAGATGGTGGTGTCCACATCGACGGTGCCGTCGTTGGCCTCGAAGTCGAACTTCTCGCCCCAGTCGCCGGTGGTGGAGCCGTCCTTGGTATACCAGCCCTCGAAGATCGCGCCGTCGGTGCGAGTCGGGTCAGTCGGCTTGGAAATCTTGTCCGCGGCCGCGGAAGGCTCCGCGGGCGTGGCGGCGTTGCGGTACACGACGATGGCGTTGTTCCAGTACGTGGAGCGGATCGTCGTGTTCTCCGTGGAGGTCATCAGGTGGCTCTTCACGGTCTGCGCGGGCACCTCGATGCCCTCGCCGGCATTGAAGGTCACGGTGTGGTCTTCCTGAACCAGCGAGATGCCGTACGTGAAGCGGTACTGGTTCTCATTGCCCACCAGGCTGGAGATGTGCGTGTTCTCCGCGGTCGGCAGGACCGCCGTGGCGACCTGGCTGCTGCTGATCATGGTCTCGGCGTAGGCGGAGGAGATCATCGGCTTGGCGATGGAGTTGTCCTCGAGGGCCTTGGCGGCGAGCAGGCGGCGCAGCTGCACGGTGGCGCCGGCCTCGTCGTCGGACTTGATCAGCTCGGCGTAGGTGTCCTTGACCTCCTGGTCGTCGTAGATCGACTGCAGGAAGTAGCGGTTGCCGAACAGCTGGTCGTAGGTGAACGTGCGGCCGAAATCGTCGGTCGTGTCGAGCTTGAACGCGTCGGTGGCGGACACGGACACGCCGGCGTCGGCGAGCAGGTCGGAAAGGGCCACGCCCTTGGCCGAGAAGGTGCGGAAGCCGGTCATGCCGCACTGGGAGGAGCCGTTGGAGAACGAGCTCATGGCGTCGAGATCGGCCTTCGAGTAGGTCTTGACGACCTTTTGGTCGTCGGTCGTCTCGTCGTTGCCGTCCTCGTCGACGATGATCGAGAACGTGTCGGAGGCGCCGGTGTAGGCGGTGACGGTGGCGGTGGTCTTCTGATAGCCCTTAGCCGCGATGGTCACCAGGTACTGCTTGGACTGGGGATAGGTGATCTCCTCGCCCCAGCGGTTCGTCACCGTGTAGGGGGAACCCTCGCCCACGGCGACCGAGAAGACGGGGTCGGCCTCGGTGCGCACGATCTGCAGCTCGCTCCAACGGGAGTTGAAGGAGAACTGGTCGGCGTTGAGCAGGCGGGGCGCGCCAATGGTGCCGTCGGCGTTGATGGGGGCCACGGACACGGAAGTGACGGCGGCAACCCATTCGTCGCTGAGGTTCTCGATGGACACGTCGGCCTCATCGGGATCGCCCGTGTAGCGCAGGGCGACGCCGGAATCCTGCACGAGGGTGGCGCCGACCTCGGCGCCGAGCATCTTGCACTCGTAGCCGTTCATCAGGACGCCGGCGACGCGCACGCGCATGACGTCCTCGTCGGCGGCAACCTGAACGGTGCCGTCAGCCTGCGGATAGCCGGCATACAGGCCTGCGCCGTACGCGTAGGCCATGGTGTGCTCGGCCCAGTCGGAAACCGTCGCGGCGTCGGTGAACACCTTGAGCGCAGAGACGTCGGTCGCGTCGACCTCGGCCTCGCTGGCGGTCATATTCACCAGCATGGAGACGAGCTCCTGGAACTCGACGGTGGCCTCGGGATCGAAGTAGCGCTTGCCGGATTCGTCGATCTTGCCGCTGATGACGCCGGCGTCCACGGCCCAGTTGGCCGCGGCGGTGTACCAGGCGTTGTCGACGACGTCGGCCATGCCGGTCTCGTTCTTCGCGGAGGTGCCGTCGTAGGCGGCCTCGGCCTCGGGGTCGGAATAGCGCCACAGGATGGCGGCGAGCTCGGCGCGCGTGAGTGTGTTGCCCACGCCGAAGAGCGTGGTGTCCTTATAGCCGCGGATCAGGCCCTTGCCGGCGACGAACGAGACGGCCTCGGCATACCAGGCGTTCGGCTCGACGTCGCTGAAGGTCACCTGCTCATCGGCCTTGTCGGCAGCCTTCACCTTCACGGTGTAGGTGGCGGAAGCGTCGCTCCAGTGATCCAGGCCCGTCGCGGAAACCGTCACCGTGGTCTCGCCGGCCTTGGTGCCGGTGATGGTGATGGTGCCGTTCTTCGTGACCGGCTTCGTGGAATCATGCAGGTCGAGGTTGCCGGCGTTGACGTACTCCGCGTCGGCGACGACGTCGGAAACCGTCGCCACCTCGGTGTCGGAGAGCGTCGCGGTCACCGAGGCGTTGCGGGGCGTGGCCTCGTGATCGCACTTGCAGCCCATGCCCGGGACGAAGCACTCGACGCCATGGGCGGACTCGCACTCGTCGGGGCACTCGCTGCGGCCGCAGCCCTTGTACTGCACATGCTCGTAGGGGGTGACGGCGACGGTGGCGGTTTCGCCAACCTCAAGCTCGATGACGCCGTCGGTGGCGTCATCGGATGACACCGCGATGGTGCCGTGCGTGTACGTGGACGGGTCGTTGGCCGCCGGCAAATTCGAGTCGGCGTAGGCCGTCTGCGGGGCCGTGATGTTCGTCGGGATCATCAAGCCGCAGCACAGCACAACCGCCACGAACGAGCGGAACAGCGCCGAGGCGTTCACGCGACGCATGGTCTTCGCAGGCTTCATCGCACCTCCTTCTTGCTTTCGATTCGGATTACCCATCGATACTCCTTTCATTGCATCCTTCCTTGACTTCAGGCATGCGAAAGCGAAATGCGGACGTAAGCCCCTTTTATCCGCATTTCGTAACATACCTATTTAAGGATAATAGTCGATGCAGGCGAATTTAGCACCTGCACTTTCGGTACAGTATCGAAAACACCTGGTGGGCGTTATTCTTGCTTTAGGATAGCGAAGGTTTGCGCATCGTCTTTGGCAGCGCGCGTCTTGCCCTTCATTCTCGTTTGGATATACTTCGAGCTATGCCACAACGTATCCTCATATCCATCGGTCTTGCGGGCCTGCTCGCCTGGACGCAGTGCGCGGAAGGGGCGCTTTCCCGCGACGTGTCCATCTACAACACCAGCGGCGCGGTCGTCATCGCGGCGGCGGGAATGCTTGCCGCACTCGCGCTCACGGGCAGCAAGGGCGTTCGCGTCGGCACGCCGATGGCGGGGGCGGCGGCGGGGGCGGTCGCCACTGTCGCAGGTTTGGCGTACGTGGCGGGAGCGCCCGCCTTCGAGCTGCTGTTCGCCGTCCACGCCGCGGCCGCCTGCCCGCTCGCCGTCGCGTGGGGCTGCCTGCTGGCGAAGCAGCCGGCGCGGAGCCGCGCGCTTTCGGTGTGCGTCGCGGGAATGCTCGCCGCGGCCTTTTCCTTCGCATGCATCGGCAACGTGCACCTGATGTCCTTATCCGCCCTCTTCCCCGCCGCGAGCGGTTTGCTGCTTCTTGCGGCGGCAAAGTGGAAGGGACCGGCGGCGGGCGTGGGCGAAGCGGCGGGCGCGGACGCGGGCCGTGCAACGAGCGCAACGGCCGAAGGCTCGACCGACGCCGCGGGCGCGACGGGCAACATCCGGCTCCCCATCCCCACGCAGGCGCATCAGGCGCGCCTGTTCGCGTATGCGCTGAGCGCGCTCGTGCTCGGCGCGTCGCTGTTCTGCGGCATCACCGCCAGCCCCGTCGCCTCCAACTCGTCCACCCCGCAATCCATCATGGCGGCGGTGAACATCGCGGGGCTTCTCGCGCTCGCGGTCGTGCTGTACGCGTGCTCATCGGAGCGCATCGGCACGAAGAAAGGGCACCGGGAAGACGAACTGCGCGCCGACAGCACCGCGGCGCCGAAGACGGGCTCGTCCGCAGCGCGGCAAGGCATCGTGCTGCAGCTGTTCGTCGGCCTCGCGTCCCTCGGTTTCGTAGCCGGGCTGCTGCTGTTCTCGGCCGCGGCGGCGGGCACCATGACCGTCTCCGTCGGCGTCGTCTGCGGCGTGCGCCAGTGCCTCGTGTGCGTCTGTTGGATAGTGTTTCCCCAAATCGCAGGGCTGTCGGAAAAGGCCACGACCGATGGACGCATCGCGCAGCTGCTGCTCGCAAGCGGGACCCTGTACGCGCCGGCGGCGGGATCGCTCATCGACCGCGCCTGCGCATTCACGTTCGCGCAGCTGCTCGTCATCGCGACGGCTTGCATCGCCCTTGTGGCTCTTCTGGCCGTGGCGTACCTCACGCTGCATATGCGCAACCTTCTAGCGGGACAAGCGGAATCGCGCGCGACACGGGAGCAGGCGGCGGCCGAAAGCGTGCCTGCGAGCCAAGCTCATCCAGCCGAGGTCGACGCCGAGGCCCTCAAGCAGCAGCTGCAGGCCCTTCGCCTGCAGCAAGTCGAGCCCTACGGCCTCACCGAGCGCGAAACGCAGATCGCCCTGATGCTGCTCGACGGCCAAACGATGCGCGGCATCGCCGAGGAGCTGTTCATCACCGAGCGCACGGTGAAGTTCCACAGCAGGAACGCCTACGAAAAAATGGGCGTGAGCAGCAAGAAGGAGCTCATGCAGAAATTCTCCGACTTGCCGCCCGCGCCCGCAGAGTCGCCGCTTGCGCACTAGGCGCGGCGGCGTTGCGCGCTTCATGGCGCGCGACGGGGGTTGAACGCCCGTTTAGTCCTCGACCACGAAATCCTGTTCCGTGATGGCGGCTTTGACCTGCTCCAAGGTAGCGGCGGCGCCGTCGTAGTCGAGCTCCACCGTATCGGTCTCGTGGTTCGCCTTCACCGCGGCAACGCCCGCAATCGCGCCGGCGGCCTTCTCCACGCGCGCGTCGCACTTCGGGCAGTGCATCCCGGTGACGGTAAGGGTAATCTGGGCCATGTTGGTTCCTTTCAATCGATTTCAGTTCTTACAAAGCGCGCATCCGCACACTCATATCCAGGGGTTTCGCGGCGAACGGGGCCGTAGTCGCCAGGCCGTCCACGCCGCACGCCGCATAGGCCGCCGCGTTCTGCGGGTTGATGCCGCCGGCCGCGATGAGCGTGAGCTGCGGCGCCGTCGCGCGCAGCTCGGCGACGAGCGGCGCCAGCTCGGCAACGGGGATCTTGTCCATCTGGATGCCATCGACGCCTGCGCCCTGCGCGCTCGCACGCGCCAGGATGCGCGCCTCGTCGGCGCCCGCTTCCACGAACAGCTTCTTCTCCACGCAGCGCGCCTTAAGGTCGGGCAGCTGCTCCACGAAGGCGTCGAATCCGCCGAAGAATGTCAGGTGATGGCTGAACACCAGCACCGTCTCCGAAAGCCCCAGACGGTGCGGGAAGGCGCCACCAGCCATTACCGCACACGTGAGCAGGTCTTTCGCGCCCGGCATGCTCTTGCGCGTGGTGAGCACCTCGCAGCGCGGGTTGGCGCTGTGGGCGGCATCGACCATGGCGCGAGTTTTCGTGGCCACGGCGGAGAGGTGGTCGAACACGTTGAGGCACACCTTCCACGCCGCGTGCAGATCGGCCGCGCGCCCGCGCACGGTGAGAAACGACTCCCCCGCCGCGATGCGATCGCCGTCGGCTGCGGCGGAGACGACCTCGCAGCCGAGATGCGCCATGATGCGCCGCACGACGTCGGTGCCGGCGAGGACGGCGTCCTCGCGCGTGAAGTAGGTCATCTCGCCGGGCTCGTCGCCGATGCCGAGCACCTCGCACGTCAGGTCGATATAGGGGACGTCCTCGGTTATGAATTGATCGATGCGGGCCTCGGGGAATCTGATCATGAAGGGCGTCCTTTCCTTGGGTGTGCCGCCCGGCTCCCGCCTCGGGGGCGCGGGTTATCTGCAAGCAAGGATAACGCATACCCGGCCCAAGCGCGCCTGCACTTTAGGGTCAGGTTCAATTACAACGGGTCCGTCGGAAGGGATGTCAACCAAACATGCAGGAAGGGAAGGATGGGCTATGAGCAACACCGAATGCCAGCCGATGGCGAAGCGGCTGCTGTCCGCCCTGTTTGCGATAACGCTGGTTATGGGGCTGATGCCCGTAAACGCGTATGCGGCAAACAGCGACTCAGCTCAGAGCGAAACGCAAGGTCAAGAGCAGCAGGAGCCCCAAAGCACCGATCAGGCGACCAACAACGACGAGGGCGCCGCCTCCGCCGGCAGCGCTTTGGACGAGAGAGCTGCCGAAGGCGAAGCGCCCAACACGCAGGGGGAGCCCGCGGATTCCCAGCCCGCCGCTTCCGCCGGTCAAGCCGAAAGCATCCTGAATGGCGGGGCTCTATTCGCAAGCAGCCTCGGCGGCGGCGGCGAGGCCGAAGCGGTCAGCGACGTATCCCTTGCCGCTAATCGCCGGTACCCAATTCTTGGCAGATTCGAAATA